>JAJCXT010000009.1 GCA_029263295.1 Acidobacteriota bacterium
CCCGACGCTCCTTACCGCTGCATGGTGGATGCCTTCGATGAGCTCAAGCAGGCTCAGGTGAAGAACATCTCCATCCCGACGCAGGCGGAAAAGGCAGCTTGGGGCGGCGTCATTTAGGCGGAGGACACGATGGCTGACGAAACCAAGACTCCCGTTCCCGCAGGCGGCACCGATGCCGAGGTCCAAGAGGCCCTCGCGGCGATGGCGCTGCACGTATCGGCGGACGATGAGGACGGCTCTTCGCTGAAGGTCGCCTGGATTGCTGCAATCGTCTTCCACTTCGCCCTCTTCGTGGTCGTCTTCCCGGAATTCGGGGCGAGCGACACTTTCGAAGAGACGAAGGAAGCGGTGGTGATCAAGCGGTACAAGCCGCCAGAGCCGCCCAAGGAACAGCCGAAGAAGAAGGTCGTCAAGAAGAAGACGGCGCGTGTGCCGATTCCCGATCCGACGCCCGACGATCCCGAGCCGATTGTTGACGAGGATGTCGAGTACATCGAAACCGATGAGGAGTTGGTCGATACCGACTTCATGATGGGTGGCCCCGTGGGCGGCCCACCGATAATCGATCAGGGTCCGATGCGTGTCGGTGGCGATATTCAGGCGCCAACGAAGATCATGAACGTCTTGCCCGAGTACCCAGAACTCGCGCGGCGCGCGCGGCTCGGCGGGATCGTGATTCTCGAGGCGACCATTGACCGCGAAGGCAACGTGACCAACGTCAACGTGCTGCGTGGTCTCGGTCTCGGCCTCGACGACGCGGCTATCAAGGCGGTATCGGAGTGGAAGTACACCCCGACCTTCTACAACGGTCGTCCGGTGGAGATCCTGCTTACCGTGACCGTCCAATTCACGCTTCAGTAGCCGCCCCAGCGGTACAAACTGGTTAAGGAAACGGGCTTCCCGCTACAATAGAGCGGTGGGGAGCCCGAAACCTATACAGGCAAATCAGCATCATGAGAACCAACCTTCTTCGCGTACTCCCTGTCGTCGCCCTGGTGGCGGCCCTCGCTGCTCCCGGTACCGCGCTGGCGCAGGATCCCGATGCCCTCTGGCGCGCGGGCCAAGCGTCCGCCAACAGCGGCGATACGCGCGGCTGTATCGACAACCTCCGCGCTGCGCTGCAAGCGGGCGGCGAGGCGTACGATGGATGGGGTTGGCTGCACATGACCTTGGGCATGTGCCTGGCGCAGCGCAACCAGCGCGACGAGGCGATTTCCGAGCTGCAGACGGCGAAGGACCTGGTGACCGCGGACCAGGAGCACTTCAACGTCAATAACGCGCTCGCACAGGTGTACATCGCGCGCGGCTCAGCCGGTGACTACGACCGCGCTATCGCGGCGGAGAACGAGGCGGGCCAGTTCGCGGGCGATGCGCGCATGCGCGGACTGCACTCGAAGACGCTGGGACAGGCCTACTACTTCAAGGAAGACTGGAGTTCGGCGGTCCGTCATCTGGGTGATGCTGCCTCGGCACGCGCCACGGATGCTGACGTCGCTCAGAAGCTCGGGCGCGCCCACTTCGAGTCTGGCAACACCTCGCAGGCCAAGCAGTGGTTCGAGAAGACCCTGTCGTTGGATCGCAACAACAACGCTGCGATCACGAACCTCGGCCGTCTCTTCCTGGATGAGCAGGACTACGATCAGGCGATTGGTTATCTCGGCCGTGCCGTGCAGGCGGACCCGCAGAACATGCAGATCCGCAACATGCTCGGTCGTGGCTACCTGGGCAAGCGCGACTACAGCAGTGCCATCGCGCAGCTGAGGCAGGTCGTGCAGACTCGTTCGAGTGACGGCAACGCGCACTACAACCTCGGTCAGGCCTACCAGGCCTCCGGGGACGATGCCAACGCGATCGCCTCGTACAACAATGCGCTGCGCTATCTCACCGCGGGCAGCGCGGCGCGTGCCGGCGCACTCTATGACGTTGCCTTCGTCTACGAGAAGAATGGCGAGTACGAGGACGCTCTGGCCGCGTTCGAGGATGCCGCCGCGATCAACCCGGATTCGAAGACGACCGATGCCATTGAGCGGGTGAAAGAACGCATACGCCGACAGAAATCAGGATCCTGAGCGGTTCTGACGGCCAGCGGCGAGGCTGAACGGCCCTGACGCGCGCCAGCGGCGTCGCGCTCTCCTCGACGTACGAAGTACGATTTCGTCGGCGCTCCTTGCCGGCACACGCCAGGACCATTCAGCCGGTTAGTGTTTGGTCGGTGACGAAATTTGGGCCGCCCTTTGGGCGGCCCTCTTTCGTAGCGGCGGACAGTGGGTTGGCGTCAGAGAGAGCTCAGGAGTGCTTCGTAGCGGGTGGCTACGGCTTCCCAGGAGTAGGTTTGGCGGGCGTAGGTGGCGCCCGAGGCTGCCAGGGTGTCGCGTAGGGTGGCGTCGCTGAGCAGGAGCTTCAGCGATTCGGCGAACTCGGGATAGCCGTCGTAGAACAGGCCGCCGTTGCTGGCGCGGCACAACTCGACGTAGGCGCTGCTGGACGCGTTCGCGAGGACCGGCGTGCCTGCGGCGTTGGCTTCCATCAGGACGATGCCGAAGCTCTCGAGGGCCGAAGGAGCTGCGAGCACCGTGGCGGTCGCCAGGCGCCGCCGCTTCTCTTCCTCGGAGACGTAGCCGAGCGCGTCGATCCAGGGTTCGTCCGGGAGTTCCATCGCGGCCTCGCCCATCAGCCATAGCTGCAGGTCGGAACTCTGATCGGTACGGAAGCGACGGAGCCAGTCGACTAGCTCGCCTACACCCTTTCCTTCCTCGATCCGGCCGGCGTACAGGACGGCCGGCGGTGTCCGCGGCGGCGCCGTCTGCGCGGCTGCGGCCAGGGCGTCGAGATCATTAATGCCGACGCCGGCGACGGTTGTCGGGCAGGACAGGCCGGGGAAGCGCCGTGCTACGAGTGCGCCTTCCGCCTCGGTGTTGAAAACCAGAGCGCGTGGCAGCTCGAACACTGCGCGGTAGGTCTCCAGCCAGAACGGTGCTTCGTCGTGGGCGGTTGGCACGAGGACGCTGCGCTCGGGCGCGACGTGGATGCCGTGCACCGTGGGGTAGTACAGGTAGGTGAAGAAGATGAGGAACTCATGATCGCGGCCGGCGGAGTGGAGGTGATCCACGAGGCCGCGCACGTGAGGGCCCTGCGCCTCGATCCATGCCACTTCGTCCTCGCCCGTGCGGTCGGCGTTCGTGAACAGTTCTTCGGACAGCGCGTTGAACGAGTCGACGTCGCGCTCCTGCGTGGCGCGGAAGCGGCGCACCGTAACGCCGTGGAGCCGATCCGAACCCTCGGGATAGTGGTTGGCCCACGTGCGGTAGGAGCGCGCGCAACTCGTCAGGACCTCGATCTCGTGGCCGCGTCGGGCCAGGGACTCGGCCACACCCCGGCACAGACTTTCGGCGCCACCGACGACATCGGCACCGTATCGCTGAACGATCATGGCGATCTTCATGGCTTTCCGATCATCTCATCGATCGCTTCGAGCCAGCGCTGCATTACCAGATCTGGAGCGAACAGCGCCACGCGCTGAAGGCCGTTGGAGATCAAACGTTCGCGTGTTGGCGCGTCCGTAACCAGCACGTTCATCATCTCCGCCAACGTCGCCGGGTCGTCGTCGCCGAACGTCAACCCGGCGTCGCCCAGCGTCTCGGGTATCGCAGCCGCGTGGCGCGCCAGGATTGGCAGCCCGAAGTGCATCGCTTCGAGCAACGGCGCGCAGAAGCCCTCGTGCTCGCTCGTGCACATGTACACGTCCGCACTCCGGTACCAGCCGACAAGATCGGCAAGGGGTACGCGCCCAACCCACCGCAGGCGGCCGTCGAGCCCGAGGCTGGAGGCAAGTTCGGCCAGGGCGTCGCTATACCGCTCGAGTCCCCGATTGCCGCCGACGATGACGAACTGGGCGTTGGGGTCGATGTGGTTGACGTAGTACGCCGCCGCCCGCACGAACGATTCCAGGCGCTTGTTCGGGGCGATGCGTCCGACCGTGAGGAAGGTCGTGGGCGAGGTTCCCTCCTGGGCGGTGACGATGGGGTCCGACTCGACGTCGTACTGCGACAGGTCCAGGGCGAGCGGTAGAGTTCGCGTGCGTTCGAAGCCCGCCGCGCGCAGGCCCTCGCAGTTGAAATCGGAGACGCCGATGGCCGCATCGATACGACCGGACATCGCGAGCTCACATAGCTCCGCCGCTCCGCGCGCGGTGAGCGCCGCAACGTCCGGGCAGAACGGCAGAAGCAACTCCGGCGGGGTGAGGTTGTGATACACGAGCGCGCGTGTGCCGTCGGCCTCCACCAGGAGCTCGCTCAGCGGCGACGGGATGGCGAAGTGCAGCAGGGTCAGGTCGTCGGGGCCTGGCGCCGCCAGGGCTTCCATGGGCAGTACCGTGCCGCGCAGACCCTCGTCGATCGTGAGGGCGTGTACTTCAGCCTCGTATCCGACCGTGCGCAGCGCGGCGGCGAGGTGAAGCGCCGAGTTGCCGGTGGCATCGCCCGTGTGGGCCGCCGGCAGCAGCTGCGTGACGCGCCGGCTCATGGGCTCTCGGAGAGGCCCAGCAAGTGCTCCATTAGGGCCGTCAGCACGGTCTGGGGTGTCACGGAGTCGAGTGCCCTTCGCTGGCGCCTCAGCAGGGCTTCTCGCGTCGCCTCGTCGTCGAGAACGGCGGCGATCGTCTCGGCGATCAGCGCGGGGTCTTTGTCCTCGAACAGGAGCACGCCTTCGCCGGTGGAGTAGGGGATGGCGGCGGCGTCGAAAGCGAAGACGGGCAGGTCCCGGTAGATCGCCTCGAATAGCGGCACGCAGAACCCTTCGTGTTCCGACATGCAGACGAAGGCGTCGGCAACGCTGTAGTAGGCGCGCAATTCAGCGTTGGTCACATGGCCCGTGAAGTGAATGCCGTCCACCCCGAGCGCAGCCGCCATGTCCTGCAAGGCGTCGTAGTACGGCGAGAAGGTACGGTGCTCTCCCACGATGACGAGCCGGGCACGGTGGTTCACATACCGCTGGAAGTACGCGAAGGCGCGAACGATGTCCTCGAAGCACTTATTGGGCACGACGCGGCCGACGAACAGCCAGGTAGGCCGGTCGCCGTCGAAGCGTGCCATCACCGTAGGGTCCGTCGGGCCGTCAAGCGCGCTCAGGTCGAGCAGCAACGGGAGCACCGCGGTGGGTTCGAATCCGAGCTCCTCCAGTTCGCGTCGGTTGTACTCGGAGTCGCCCAGGCCCAGTGCCGTGCGCTCGCGCAACGAAGCCAGTTCGATTCGTCCGGCGGCGCAATCGCGGGCTACAGTGAAGGTGTAAGGGGCGTACCAGTGTGCTGGTGTGATGTTGTGGTAGATGAGCACCAGTCGATCTTCGATCTCTTGCACCAACTGCGAGACCTTCGAGCCGATCGAGTAGTGCAGCAGCACGATGTTGTCGGCCCGGGCGACCTCTAGGTACTCCTGATAAGGACGGACCTCAGCCGCCATGCGCGGATCCACGAGTTCCACGAACACGTCGGACTCATAGCCGGCTGCGCGCAGGGCGTCACGGATCTGCATGACCTCGTTGCCGATGGCGTCGCCGTATGCCGCCGAGACCGTCAACTGGTGGATCGCGTGAGGTTTCATGACGAGTCTTCGCCCTGCAGTCGTTCGAGCATCCGCTCGTACTTGTCCTCGATTACGGGCCAAGTGTAGTTGGCATCGTAGTAGCGCTTGCCGGCCGCGCCTAGGGCGCGGCCCAACTGGTGGTCGCTGGCCAGTAGCCGGCACGACTCCACGAATTCAGCACTGTCGCCGTACCAGAGCCCGCCGTCCGCGCGCCGGGCCTGGCCCTTGAGGACATCACAGTGGGCGTTGACGAGGACGGGCCTCGAGAGCGCCCAGGACTCCAGCAGGACCATCGAGAGACTCTCGTAGAACGAGGGCATCGCCAGCGCGGTGCACGCGGACAGCGCGTCGTACTTCTCCTGATCGGTCACGCGACCCAGATAGGTGATGCCCGGGTGGTCCGGGATCTCGAGGATCGCGCTTCCTGCCAGCACCAGTCGCGGTGGCGTTTCGCCCGCGGCGGTCATGATGGCGTGAGCCCGCTGGTAGTAGTCGAACAGTTGCTCGCAGCCCTTGTTCGAATCGATGCGGCCGACGTACAGCAGAAACGGGCCGTCAATCCCCCGCTCGGCGCGGAAGCGTTCTGCGCTTACCGGCGGCGGATCGACGATACCGACACCGACGATGACGTTGGCGACGTCGCGATTGTCCGCCTGGGCCTCGATCATGTCGCGCTCTTCATGCGAGTTGTACATGATCGCCCGCGCGTTGCGGAAGTTATCGCGAAACATCGGCATCTCGACCGCCGGGTCGGGCTCGGCCGTTGGCACCAGGATCCCCTTACCGCGCACCTGTTGGAGCGCGTGGTAGGTCGTCCAGTAGCGGTATGAGAAGCACAGAAAGTAGTCGAAGTCGTCGCGATGATGACCGATCCATCTGCGCATCCGCGGCGTATAGGGGCCCTGAGCGTCCATCCATGCACGGGCTTCGCGGGCGCTGTGCTGACGATGAAAGACGCGCTGCTGGAGACGGCCGAAGCGCATCGGGTTGCGCGGTCGCCGTACGGGGAAGCGGAACACGGGCAGTCCATCGACGACGCTGAGGCCACGGGCGTACTCGTTGCGCCAGGTGACGTAGTCGCGCGCGCAGGTGGTAAGCACCGTCACATCGTGACGAGCCGCGAGGCGTTCCGCGATCAAGCGAGCATGCAGTTCGGCGCCGCCGGTGATTTCCGTACCGTAGCGTTGAACGACGACGGCCAGTTGCACGATCTACCGCGATGCGTTTCGCGTGTCGAGGTGCGCCCTGAGAGCGTCCACCTCGGCGCGCAGCGTGGCGTTCTCCTGCATAACGTCGTGCAGCGCCGCAGCGACACCGATGTTCACCTTGAACTGCTTGTGCAGTGGCAGGTCGGTGTTGACGAAGAGCTTGACCAGTGGCCGCATCAGTCTTCGAACGGCAGAGATCAGCGTGCCGGTGACGCCGGGGTGCGACGCGTAGATGTCCTCGGGGGCTACGTTCCAGCCCGTGTCCAGGCGCAGCTCACGCTGTAGCTGATAAGGGCGCGCGTCGTCGAGATCGAGATGGTCGCGCAGCCTCAAGATCACGTCGGCCCGGTCGACGGCGGGCAGGCTCGGGTCCGCGCTCGCCCTGCGACCGGCGCGCTGGCGCACCTGCTCCATCACGTCGTCGACGTTCAGGGCGTCGTAGTCGATGCGGTACTCGGACATGGTGGCGGGTGCTCGGGGAGCGGGCGTAACGGGTGAGGAGATCATCGTGAATCGCGACACCGTATCTTATCGCGTCCGTCGATCTGATCCGTGCCTGCTCGCCCTGCCGGGAGCCGCTGCTAGCATGGCGTGATGTCTGACGATCAAGCGCGAATTCCCGAAGCGACGACGCGCAGGCTGTCGCTGTATCTGCGCGTCCTGGCTGATCTCGAGCGCAACGGCGCCGATACGGTCTCCAGTCGTGGCATCGCCGACCTGTGTCGGCTGAATCCTGCGCAGGTGCGCAAGGACCTCTCGCGTTTCGGGGCCTTCGGCGTGCGCGGCGTCGGTTACGACGTCGCGGAACTCCGGCAGATTGTCGCCGGCCTTCTCGGCGTTGATACTGACAGCCGCGTGGTGATCGTCGGCGCCGGCAACCTCGGACAGGCGCTGGCCGACTATCCCGGATTCCATGGCGGCGGTTTCGAGGTCGTCGCGCTATTCGACGTTCGCGAAGAGATCGTTGGCACGATGTCGCGGCGCGGGCATCCGGTTCATCACATCGACGAGCTCGAGCGGATCATTCGTGACGCTGACGTGCGCATCGGCATGGTCGCCGTGCCCGCTGCCAAAGCGGCAGAGGTCGTCGAGCGACTGGTCGGCGGCGGCGTGCGCGGCCTCGTCAACTTCGCCCCAGTCCGCCTCGACGTTCCCGAAGGCATCGCCGTCCGCAACGTCGATCTAACGGTAGAACTAGAAAGCCTCTCGTTCTTCCTGCGAGATCGAAAGTAGTACGGGAACGCAAGACGCCGCCGCGTTGCCGCGGCGGCGTCCTGTCGTAACTTCGCTGCCCCGTGCTAGACGGTGGCGAGGTTCCCTGCGAACAGGAAGATCAGCAGGATCGCGATCAGCAGCGCGTAGATGGCCAGGGACTCGATGAGGACGAGACCGAAGATCATCGCACCGCGAATGGCGCCAGCTGCGCTCGGGTTACGAGCGATGCCCTCGAGCGCGGCCGCAATGGCCTTGCTCTGGGCGTAACCGCAGACGGCGGCCGCGATGGCCATGCCGAAGCCCGCCGCGGTGGCGATCGCCGCGTAGCCGGAGAAGATGTTGGCTGCCGCATCCTGGGCAAACGCCAGGTTCGGCGTCAACAGCAGGACCAGAGTGGAGGCAAGCAGGACGTGCCGCTTGTTCATAGGGGTTGCTCCTTTGAGGCGTTCTGATAACTGCCGGCCACAGCCGGATCAGTGGCCGTGTTCCAGGGCGCCGGCGATATAGATCATCGACAGCATGATGAACACGAAAGTCTGCATGAACGAGACGAAGACACCCAGTGGTCCGAACACCACCGGTAGACCGATCGGGATCAAGAAGAAGAACACTCCGGCGATGGTGTGCTCCGCGAAGATGTTCCCGAAGAGACGAATGGCCAACGAGGTGGGCCGCGAGAGATGGCTGAGAATCTCGATCGGTAGCATCAGCGGCATCATCAAGGGGATGTCACCGGTGAACTGCTTGATGTACGTGAAACCCTGCGCGCGTATCCCGATGAAGTTGTAGATCAGGAACGCGGTCAGGCCCAGCGCCGCCGTGGTGTTGAGGTCAGCGGTGGGCGGCTGAAAGCCCGGGAAGAACGCCAGCAGGTTCGCCGTCACGATGAAGAACGCCATCGGCCCGAGGACCTTGGCGTACTTGCGCGCGTGCTCGCCGATGAACGCGTCGCACATCGTGTTGATCGAACCCACGCCGAACTCCAGCATCTGCTGTGCCGGGCCCGGTTCGTACAGCGAGAAGCGCCGCGAGAAGATCGGGAAGATCAGCAGGCACAGCAACACCAGGAACCAGGCCATCACCGCTTGGTCGGTAATGAAGCCGGTCCCGAACGTGTGATCGAGCCAGGGATAAATCCAGCTATAGAGCGCGGAAACTTCGTGTTCCATGACTGTACTTCAGGGCGTCCTACGGGCGGCGAGATGCGCCGCGGAAGAGCTGGAAAATCGCTTCCAGGAGGATCGCGATGACTAGAACTGACAGCCCCAGGGCAACCGGAATCGGTCCAACCCCAGGCGCCAGGACGATAGCACAGAGCACTATACCCAGCAACGCATAACGGCCCACCAGAAACGCCGCCTGCATGGGGTTCGGTCCCTCGGAATCTCCGCTCATGAGCGCGTCCGTGACGGAGACCAGCCCCTGGAAGTTCAACAGCATCAGAGTGGCCGAAACTAGCGTGCCCAGAACCTGCCAGGGCGACCTCGTTACGAACCCCACGCCGACCGTCAGGAGCAGGGTGGCGGCCACCGCGATGATGCGTACGCGTTGCACCGTGGCGTCGGTGTCGCGGAGGCGCAGGAGCCACGAGCCGCCAGGCACCTCTTGCTTGGTTGGTGGTGAATCGGCGTCGTTCATGTCGCCAACTGTAGCCAATCCCGAGCGCCACCCATAGTCGTTGGTGGCTCCCGGATCCTCGTCCGTACCGCCCGTGCTATCGGAGCTGAAGAAGCCACGCACCGGTACGAAGAATCACAGGCAGCGTGGTTTCATCGAGGCAAGTCGACTATAATCAAAATGCCCATATCGAATACGCCGAACATGAGGTGGCAAGAGTTGATCCGCGGCGAGCGACTGCGTGACCTGATCCCGATGAAACCCGAGGCATTCACCGTGCTGCTCACGCTGCTCCATGAACCCGGTCACGGTTATGCCATCCTGCAGGCCGCAAAGGCCGATCCAGGCGCCCGCGGTGATTTGCAGCCGGGTTCGCTGTATCGCCTCCTGGCGCGCCTCCTGGACGCGGACCTGGTGGCCGAGTTGCCAGCGAGCGAGGTGCCAGGCGACGCGGACACGCGCCGCCGGTACTACAGAATCACTGCGCTCGGACGGGCAGCCGTAGAGGCCGAGTCGGAGCGCATGGCGGCCCTGGTGGACACCGCGCGCCGGCGGCTGGTCGGCGCCGGGAGCGACCTCTGATGGACGCGCGTAACCTCCCGGTGCGAGCCTCGGTGTGGCTCTATCGCTCGCTGTTGCGGATCTTTCCGGCGTGGTTTGGCCGGCGCTTCGCGGTTGAGGCCGCTCAGGTCTTCGCGGACGTAGCCGTCGCAGCGTACTCCTCGAAAGGGCTGCTAGGCCTGACGTTGCTCTGGGGCAGGACCTTCTCCGACCTGGCGAGGGGAGCGTGGCAGGAGAGAGGCACGTACGTGAGCCTCGCGAGTCTCGGCGCGACGCTACGCAGCGCCCCGCGAGCGTTCCGCCGCGAGCCATGGTTCAGCGCCGCCGTGATCTTGACCATCGGTCTCGGCGTGGGCAGCGCGACCGCAATCTACACGCTGGCCCACGGCATCCTGCTGCGACCCTTGCCGTTTCCCGGCTCCGAGCGGGTGCTGGCCCTTTGCGAGGTCGATCCCCAGACGGTCGGGTACTGCATCGCTTCGCCTCCCAACGTGCGCGACCTGGGCGCGATGACCGCGGCCGTTGATCATGCGGGTGTGGCGCGGACCTGGCGATTCCGCCGACAGGACGGGTCAGACAGTACGCCCATGAGAGTAGGGATTGCGACTCCGGGGTTCCTTCGAGCTCATGAGCCGAGCCTGCTGCACGGCAGGTTGTTCACGGAGTCGGAACTCACACCTGGCGACAATCAGGTCGTTGTCCTGATGCACTCCTTCTGGCAGGAGTGGGCGGGCGGCGATCCGGGTGTCGTAGGAGGGCCGATTACCCTCGACGGCAAGGACTTCACGATCGTAGGCGTCTTCGAGCCGGACACCTGGTTCCCGCAGTTCGAACATGCGCTGGCATGGGCCCCGATTACGGCGACGCCCGACAACCCCGACCAGCGTGGCTGGCGCGGCTTTGTCTCGGTCGCGCGAATCGTCGAGGGCGTGAGCCTGGAGCAGGCCAGCGCGGAACTCGAGGCCAACTATGCGATCCTCGCTGCTGAGTATCCGGAGGATCTGGCCGGTTGGGACCTGCAGGTCGAGCGTCTCCGCACCCAGATGACGGGGGATGCGGTGCCCGCGATTCGCCTCTTCGGCCTCGCTGTCACCTGTCTGCTTCTTATCGGCTGCGCGAACGTCGCCAATCTGCTCATTGTTCGGGCCCAGGCTCGAGCCCCCGAAACGGCGGTTCGTGCCGCGTTGGGCGCCGGAAGGACGCGCCTCGCGGCGCAGTTGCTGGCGGAAAGCCTGATGCTCTCGGCTGCCGGTGGCGTGGTCGGGATCGGACTGGCGGTTGTCCTGGTGCGGGCCGGAATCGGCTACGCGCCGCCTGGCATCCCGAGGCTCGGTGAGGTCGGGATTGATCTCAATGTCGCCGGGTTCGCCCTGGCGCTCTCGATCGTTACGGCACTTGTCTTCGGTCTGGTTCCGGCCCTGCGTGTCACCCGGACCGATGTCGGTGTCGTGCTTCGGGGCGGACGATTCGGCGATGCCGACGCCGCGCGGATGCGACGGGCCATCCTGGTCATGGAGTTGGCGCTTGCGATGACCCTGCTAACCGGCGCGGGCCTGGGGATCAAGGGCTTTGCCGGACTCTCCAACTGGGAGCCCGGGTTCGACCAGGAAGGCCTCGTGATCACCTGGATGGTCGCGGACTTCAGTCAGGTCGAGAGCGGCGCCGAGATGGTGGAGAGCTTCGACCTGGTAGCGCACGTAGTGGCCGCGCTTCCGGGGATTGCTGCCGTCGGCCAAACGTCCACCGGGCCGCTCTTTGGAGGCATCGAAACGGACGAACTGCGGATCGAAGGCGAGCAACCGGGCGGCCAGCTGTCGATGGCTCAGCACTTCGACATTGGACCGCGCTATTTCGAGACTCTCGGTGTTCCGATGGTCCGCGGTCGGGGTCTTTCCGATTCCGACACCGCAGAGGGGGCGCCAGTAGCCATCGTGAACGAAGCTCTGGTGCGTCGGTACTGGCCCGATGGTGATCCCATAGGGGCGGAGATCGCGGTCGGCGAGCATGTCGCCACCGTCGTGGGTATCGTGCGGGACACCCTCCCGTTCGCGCCCGGTGAGCTCGTTCGCCCTTCCGTCTACTGGCCCAAGCGGCAGTACACCCGCGGCGCCACTTACCTGGTCATGCGTACGGATCTGGCTCCGGCGGAGGTCGAGAAGCTCGTGCGCGAGAGGCTGGCTGCTGAGATTCCCCTGGTAGAGGTGACGCCGTTCAGCGCACTGCGCGATCTGGCTGGCCAGGAACTGGTGTCACCGCGATTCCAGATCATGCTGCTCAGCACCTTCGCCCTCACGGCATTGCTGCTTTCGAGCGTCGGCGTGTACTCGATTGTCGCGTACAGCGTTGCCCAGCAATCGCGTGAGATTGGCGTCAGGCTCGCGCTCGGCGCCCATCCGCGTCGTATTGCCGGTGAGGTAGTGCGTTCTGGCGTGCGCCTGGCCCTTGTAGGTGGCGCCATCGGCGTCCTGGGTGCCCTCGCCCTGGCCCGCACACTGGAGGCCGTCCTGCACGGCGTCTCGTCGACCGATCCTCTGGCGCTGGCGTCAGTGGCCACGTTGTTCGTGCTCATCGCGGCCATTGCGTGCTGGCTTCCGGCTCGCCGGGCTGCGCGGGTCGACCCCGTCGGCGCGTTGCGCGGCTAGCACGGGCTGCTTGTGGCAAGGCGGCGTTGCTGACGCGACCTGGGTCAGCGTTTCCAGGTCGGCCCGTCGTTGTCGTCCGATGGCTCGTCGTCGAGGGTTGCGGCGGCGCGGAGCAGTTCGCGCATCGCCGTAGCCACGCCGAGGGCGAAGCCAGCGAGCATCAGCCAGGGTGCGGTGTCGAATCGGCCGTCGAGCCAACGGCCGATGAGCATGCCAAAACCGATCGACACCGGGAACATGATCCCCACGTGTCCGAGGGCTCCGAGTTGGCGAACCCAGCCTCGCAGTCCGCCCGGGCCGTCGTCAGGGGGCGGCGTGGTGGCTGCCATCAGGCTGCTAGAAGGGCAGTGCTGCCGACTGCACCCACTCGAGGAACGGCGTCGCCAGAATCACCCCCAGCAGGGTGACGGCGGCGCTGAGCGCCAGGGTAACGTTGAGCGGCATGGAGGTCACCAGCGTGACGTCTTCGTCGACCTCTGCGATGAACATCACCTTCACCAGGCGCAGGTAGTAGAAGATCGAGATCGCCGCGTTGATCGCGCCGACAACCGCCAGCCATCCGTAGCCCGCTTCGATGGCGGCCCCGAACACGTACCACTTGCCGAGAAAGCCGATCGTCGGCGGGATGCCGCCGAGCGAGAGCAGGAAGATCACCATTCCTGTTGCCGCCCAGCCGCTGCGGTGGATCAGGCCGGCGAAGTCGTTCACCCGGTCGCACGGCATGCCTTCGCGGCGGAACAGCACGATCATGCCCCACGCACCGATGTTCATGAACGTGTACGCGAACAGATAGAACATCGCCGCGGTGATGCCGTACTCGGTTCCGGCGACGACACCCATCAGCGCATACCCGGCGTGGGCGACGCTCGAGTACGCGAACATGCGCTTCACGTTGTCCTGGGTGACGGCGGCGATGTTGCCGAAGGTCATCGTGGCGACCGACACCACAGCGAGCAGCGCTGTCCATGAGGCCGCCATGGGTCCGAAGGCGACGAACAGCAGCCGGATCATCATGGCGAAGGCTGCCGCCTTGGACGCCACCGAAATGAACAGGGAGATCGGCGTGGGTGCGCCAGAGTACGCATCGGGCGCCCACATGTGGAACGGCACCGCGGCTACCTTGAAGGCCAGCGAGACCACCAGCAGGATCAGTCCCAGGATCAGAATGGGATTCTCCGTGGTTCCCGGCACGGCCAGCGACGTGGCGATTGCCTCGAGGTTCGTCGTGCCGGTGACCGCGTAGACCAGCGAGAGGGCGTAGATGAAGATGCCCGAAGAGAGGCCGCCGAGGATGAAGTACTTCAGGCCGGCCTCGGTGGATCGACGATCCTTCTTCAGGTAGCCGACGAGCACGTAGACCGACAGCGCTTGCAGTTCGAGACCGATGAAGAGGCTGATCAGATCCGCGGCGCGCGCCATGATCATCATGCCGATGAGCGATGTCAGCATGAAGAAGTAGTACTCGGGAGCGTGCGCGTCCTCGTCGTCCAGGAAGCGGAACGAGGCCCCTATCGCGAGGGCGGCGGCGACCAGGAACAAGGCGGAGAAGAAGCTGCCGTAGCCATCCACGGCGAGTTGTCCCGAGAAAGCACTGGTCACACCAGCGGCGATCTGGGCCGGAACACCGAACATCACCCCGGCCATGGCGGCGAGCACGAACAGGAGTGTCACGCCGGCAAAACGACTGCCTGTCCTGTTGCCGCTCGGCGCGAAAGCACCCCACACCAGCACCACGCAGGCGCCGATGGCGAGCGTGATCTCGCCGTTGAGCGACGCCAGGTCGGATAACGCGAAGGGCATGTTTTCCATCGGGATCAGCCCTCTATGGGAAGGACCTGCGGCAGGCTCTGAGGCAGGGCAGCCAACGGCTCGTCGACCGGCTCGAGTTCGGTATCAGCCGCCATCTGGGCTCCCGGAATGCTCGGCAGCGGCGGTGGCGTGATGTCGGAGCCGTCGAAGTAGCCCGGATGGACTCGTTCGATGATCGCGTTCACCGGCGGTTCGATGGTCTTGAGCACCGCGTTCGGCGCGAGGCCCATCCAGACGGCGAGAACCGCGAGCGGCACGAGAGTGGCGATCTCACGCAGGTTGAGATCGTTGAGCGCGGCGATCTTGTCGTCTTTCACCTCGCCGAACATGACGCGCTGGAAGAGCCACAACAGGTATGCGGCCCCGAGGACGATGCCCCAGACGGCCCAGTACGTGTACACCGGGTTCCACTCGAAGGATCCGATGAGGATCAGGAATTCGCCGATGAAGCCGTTGAGCCCCGGCAGGCCCATCGATGAGAGCGCCATGATCGCGAACAAAGTGGCGAACACGGGCATGACCTTACCGAGTCCGGAGAAGGCGGCGATCTCGCGCGTATGCATGCGCTCGTACATCAGGCCGACGACGAGGAAGAGTCCGCTCGTCGAGACGCCGTGGTTGAGCATCTGGATGACGGCGCCCTGCAGGCCGATCGGGTTGAGCGCGAAGATGCCCAGGGTGATGAAGCCCATGTGAGAGACGGAGGAGTAGGCAACCAGGCTCTTCCAGTCTTTCTGCATCAGCGCTACGAGGCCACCGTAGAGGATGGCAATGATCGACAGAATCGCGATCATCGGCGCGAACTGAATCGAGGCCTCGGGAAGGATCGGCAGCGAGAGGCGCACGAAGCCGTAGGTGCCCATCTTCAGCAGCACGCCAGCGAGGATCACCGAGCCGGCGGTCGGTGCCTGAACGTGGGCGTCAGGCAGCCAGGTGTGGAATGGCCACATCGGAACCTTGATCGCGAAGGCCAGGAAGAAGCCGAGGAAGGCCCACCACTGGAGATCGGAGGGAATCGACAGTTGGTAGTACGCCAGGATGTTGGTGGTCCACTCGCCCGTAACGGAGTGGTTGTAGAAGTACAGGGCCAGGATCCCCACCAGCATTAGCACCGAGCCGGCCAGCGTGTACAGGAACAGCTTGATCGCGGCGTACATGCGGTTCTTGCCGCCCCAGATGGCGATCAAGAAGTACATCGGTACCAGCATGATTTCCCAGAACATGTAGAACAGGAAGAAGTCGAAGGCGATGAACACGCCCAACATGCCCGTCTGCAGGATCATGAGGTACACGTAGTACTCCTTGATCCGCGTCCCGATATAGGTCCACGACGAGAGGCACGCTATGGTGCCGAGCATCGTCGTCAGCAGGATGAGCGCGAGGGACATCCCGTCGATGCCGGTGAAGTACTCCACGCCGATGGTCGGGATCCACTCCATGCGGGTGACGCCTTGCAACTCGGTCGTGTCGAAGTCGAACCCGCGCAGCAGGAACAGTGACAGGATGAAGTCCGCGAACAGGATGATGTTCGCGGCCCACCGGATCTCGTTCTCGCGCTCCTTGCCGAACAGCAGCGCTATCGCGAGCGCTCCCAGAGCGGGCAAGAAGACGACCAATGTCAGGAGAGTTGGGCTCATCGCTGCTCCTACCTACAGGTACCGTTTCACGAGGGCGGTCGCGGCCGCCCTTTGATGTTCGCTTGTTTAATCTTCTGGCTGTCTGGTTCGCGGACTACAGGAACAGGTATGCGGACACGAGAACGAAGGCACCGATGGCGATCACCAGTGCGTAGTTCTGCACCATTCCCGTCTGCAGGGCGCGAAATACCCAAGAACTCGACCAAACGCTGTTGGCGACACCGTTCACGGTGCCGTCGATAACGCGGCCATCAAACTCGTTGCTGGCATTGGCCGACTGCTTCGTCGCCTCGGCCACGCCGTTCACCGTGCCGTCGAGCACCGCGTCGTCAAACACCCACAGGGCCCGGCCCAGGTCCTTGGCGCGGTTGACGAAGACGGCGTTGTAAAGCTCGTCGACCCAATACTTGTTCCACATGGCGCTGTAGAGGCCGCCGAAGCGCTTGGCGGGCTCGTCCACAGGCTTGCCGCGTCCGTAGATCTGATACGCGAGGCCGATCCCTGCGAGTGCCACGGTGGTCGAAATCAGCATCAGCGTCCATTCGAGGGCGGTGTGGTCTTCCGCGTGCTCCTGCTCCGCGCCGCCTGTCTCCTGGGCCGCGAGCACGATCGCGGGCTCGTCACCGGCGCGCGCTACGACCTGGGCAGCCTCGCCGCCAACGGCGGGCCCTACCAGGGTGTCTGACTGGGGCAGCATCGCATGCGCGTCGGCTTCGCCGTGGTCTTCTGTTGCCTCGGAATGGCCGCCCGTCACAGGTTCGAGCCAGCGCACGATATCGACACGCTCGTGCAACGCGGCCAGCGGTCCGATCTGCAGGTTCGCCGGAATGCCGACGTAACCGCCAACGATCGACAGGATCGCCAGGACCACCAGGGGTGCGGTCATCACGTGCGGGTTCTCGTGCACGTGCGACTCGGTGTGCTCGTCCATGCGGGAGTCGCCGTAGAAAACCATGATCAACATGCGCGTCATGTAGAAGGCGGTCATCCCGGCGACGAGCGTCCCGACGGCCCAGAGCCAGGGCGCGCCGTTGGGGCCAGCCCACGCGTTCCAGAGGATCTCGTCCTTGGAGAAGAACCCGGCCAGGCCGGGAACGCCGGCGATCGCCAGGGTGCCAACCAGGAATGTCTTGTGGGTGATCGGCATGTACTTGCGCAGGTTGCCCATCTTCCACATGTCGAGTTCGCCGTGCAGCGCGTGCATCACCGAACCGGCGGCCATGAACAGCAGCGCCTTGAAGAACGCGTGCGTCATGAGGTGGAACACGCCTACGGCGTAGGCGCCGACGCCACAAGCCAGGAACATGTAGCCGAGTTGTGAAACCGTGGAGTAGGCGAGGACCCGCTTGATGTCGTTCTGCACCATCGCGATCGATGCTGCCATCAGCGCGGTCAGCGCGCCGATCACCGCGACGGCGGTCATCGTGGCCGGTGACAGGGAGAACAGCACGTTCGAGCGCACGACCATGTACACGCCCGCGGTGACCATGGTGGCGGCGTGGATCAGCGCCGAGACCGGCGTCGGGCCTTCCATCGCGTCGGGCAACCACACGTACAGCGGGATCTGCGCGCTCTTACCGGTGGCGCCGATGAGCAGCATCATCGTGGCGAAGGTGATCACACCGGCGCCGACCTGGTAGTTGGCGGCCGCGGCAGCGAAGACCTGATCGTAGTCGAGCGTGCCGAACGTGAAGAAGATCGTGAACATACCGATCAGGAAGCCGGCGTCACCCACCCGGTTGGCCACGAACGCTTTCTTGGCGGCGTCTCCTGCCGATTTCTTCTGGTAGTAGTAGCCGATCAGCAAGAATGAGCACAGCCCGACCCCCTCCCAGCCGATGAACATCATCGCGAAGGAGTTGCCGAGTACGAGAATGAGCATGAACGACGCGAACAGGTTCATGTACGTGAAGAACCTGTAGAAGCCTTTGTCGGGCGGGTCGTGTTTCATGTACCCGATCGCGTACACGTGGATCAGGAAGCCAACGCCGGTGACCACCAGAACCATGAGCGCCGAGAGCGGATCGAACTGCAGCCCGAACGGGACGTTGAAGGGCGCTGCCGACACGCCAGTGGCGTTGTCGTGCATGTGCACGAGCGAGGTGGAGATCCAGTCGTAGAGCTCGATCTCCACGTGGCGGTCCGCCGCCGGCATGCCTGCCAGTTGTACGAATGAGCCCAGCCCGATGGCGAAGGCGACGAGCATGCAGCCGCTCGCCAGCACGCCGGTGAACAGCTGCGAGCGGATATACCGCGACGCAAACAGCCCATTGACGACGACCCCGACCAGCGGGACCAGCGGAATCAGCCAGAAGTATTCCAGCACGCCTTAGCCCTTCAGCAGATGGATCTCGTCGACGTTGACCGTCTGCGAGTTCCGGAACATGGCAATCACCAGGCCGAGTCCGATCGCCACCTCGGCGGCGGCCACGGCGATGGTGAAGATGGTGAACACCTGCCCGGTCATGTCCGGGCGGAAGCGCGACACCGCAACGAGGTTGATGTTGGCGGCGTTGAAGATCAGTTCGAGGCACATCAGCACCATGATCACGTTGCGGCGCATCAGCACGCCGGCGACGCCGATGCCGAACAGCAGCGCGGATAGCAGCAGGTAGTGATTCAGTCCTAGCGTTGCCACGTCAGACTCGCTTCTTGGACAGGTAGATGGCGCCGATCATGGCGACCAGCAGAAGAACCGACGCCACCTCGAAGGGCAGCAGGTAGTCGGTGTAGAGCATCATGCCCAGCGTCTCGGTATTGCCGCCGTCAACCGCTCGCAGCACAGACGCCGACGCCGACGGGTCGGCCGACAGGTCACCGGCGTTACCCCACACCAGGAAGCCGATCTGAGTTGCGAGGATCAGGCTCAGTACCGCCGCGGGCAGCCACTGCCGGTGCAGGAACTCGACCTGATACGTCTCGGTGACGTTCACCAGCATGACCACGAACAGGAACAGCACCACGATGCCGCCGGCGTAGACGAGGATCTGCACCGCGGCCACGAACTCGGCCTCTAGCAGGATGAAGAGCCCGCCGACCGCGACGAACGAAATCACCATGTAGACGATCGAGTGCACCAGGTTGCGACTCGTCACCATCAGTACAGCGCTCGAGAGCACCACAGCCGCGATGGCGTAGAAGGCGTAGATTTCCAAACTCAGTCCCGTGCTTAGCGCTCGTAATGAATGATGTCGTGGCCGCTGTCGAGGATGCGCAGGTCGTGTACTGCGTCGGCGCGGTTGTAAACCGCCGCCTCATACTCGTTGCTGTGATAGATCGAGTCGACCGGGCAGACCTCTTCGCATAATCCGCAAAACAGGCAGCGCGCGTGATCGATGTAGAAGTACGTGGCGTACTTGCCACCCTTCCCCTTGGTGTAGCCGCGCTCGGCCTCGAGGTGGATGCACTTGTCAGGGCAGATTTTTTCGCACAGATAGCACCCGATGCAGGTGCTCTCATCAACGCGCAGGATGCCGCGGTAGTTCGGATGGACCGACTCGCGCTCCAGTGGGTATTGCACCGTGACCTTGGGGCGGAACGTGTACTTCAGCGTCAGCCACATGCCCTTGAGCAGTTCCACCAGCAGGAACCGCTCCAGGAAGGTCTTCTTTGGTGCCGAGGAAATCGGCGCTGAGGAATCGGTTGTGCTCATACGAGGTCCATGCGGCGCATCAGGCTAGCAAGAGCATCACCACACCGGTGACGAGTAAATTGAGGATCGACAACGGGATCAGGGACTTCCAGTTGAGCGCCATCAGCTGATCGTAGCGATAGCGGGGGAAGGTGCCGCGGATCCAGATGTAGAGATACAGGAAGGTCGTGACCTTGAGCAGGAACCAGATGCCGCTGGGAACGGCGTCGAGGAACGCCAGGGCCTCCACGTTGGGGAACGGCCGCAGCCATCCGCCCCAGAACAACGTCACGTTGATTGCGGCCATCACGAGCATCGCGGTGTACTCGCCTAGGAAGAACAGCGCCCAGCGCATCCCGGAGTACTCGGTGAAGAAGCCGCCCACGAGTTCCGATTCGGCCTCGGCCATGTCGAAGGGAGCGCGGTTGGTCTCCGCCACCATGGCGATCGTGAAGATGCCCCAGGCGACGGGCTGGACGAAGATGAACCAGACACCCATGTCGAGCTGTGCCTCGACGATGCCGACCATCGAAAGCGTCCCGGCCATCATGAGCCCGGCGAGCACCGCGAACGTGAGGGCGATCTCGTAGGAGACCATCTGGGCGGCAGCACGCATGGCGCCGAGCAGCGGGTACTTCGAGTTGCTCGACCAGCCGCCGAGGATGATCCCGTACGTCGTCAGGCCACTGATGCCGAGGATCAGCAGGATGCCGACGTTGACATCGGCGATGACACCGGGGATGTGGTAGCCGAACAACGTGATGCCTTCCCCGAACGGGATCAGCGCCAGTGTCGTGAAGGCCGCCGCCACCACGACGATCGGCGACGCGATGTAAAGGAGCTTGTCGGCCGATCCCGGAATGAGGTCTTCCTTGAGGATCAGCTTCAGCGAGTCGGCGATGGGCTGGAGCAGGCCGTGAGGACCGACACGCATCGGGCCCAGGCGACTCTGAATGAACGCCAGCACCTTGCGCTCCGCCAGGACGATATAGCCGGTGGCGAGGCCGAGAATGCCGAGCAGAACGCCAATCTGAACCAGCGGGATGACGACGTTGATGATCAGGAAGTCGGTCATCGATCAACGTCTCCCAGCACGATGTCGATCGTGCCGATAACGGTCACGACATCTGCGATCAGAAGACCCTTCGACATCGGGCCGACCGCCTGCAGATTGCAGAAGGATGGTGCCCGGATCTTGCACTTGTAGGGGATGTCCTTGCCGCCACCGATCATGTAGTAGCCGAGTTCGCCGCGCGGGCTCTCGACCACGTGGTACGCCTCGACGCCTTCGGCGATCTTGATCATCTTCGGCGCCTTGCCCGTGATCTTGCCTTCGGGCATCTTCGCGAGCGCCTGCTGAACGATACGGGTCGACTGGCGCATCTCTTCCATGCGTACCAGGTAGCGCGAGTACGAGTCGCAGTCCGGGTACACCGGGACGTCGAAGTCGACGGTGTCGTAGCCGCCGTAGGGCAACGCCTTGCGCAGGTCGTGATCTACGCCCGAGCCGCGCAGCATGGGGCCGGAAAGGCCGAGAGCGATGGCGTCTTCGCCGCTGATGACACCGATACCAACCGTGCGTTCCATCCAGATGCGGTTGGCGTTGAGCAGCGTCTCGTATTCTTCGACGCGCGCCGGGAACGTGCCGCAGAACTCGAGTACGGCCTCGACCCAGCCTTCCGGAAGGTCACGCCGCAGCCCGCCGGGCTTGAAGGCGGACGTTGTGAGGCGATCACCCAGCGCGGCCTCGAAGAAGTCGAGGATGACTTCGCGCTCGCGGGTGCACCAGAAGAGCATCGTCTGCGCGCCGATATCCAGCGCGTGCGTTGCCAGCCAGAACAGATGGCTGGCGATGCGCGAGAGCTCGACGATCGCCATGCGCGCGTACAGCGCTCGCTCGGACACCTGATAGCCGCCGAGCTTCTCGACAGTTTCCACGTAGCCCAGGTTGTTGTACGGGGCGGCCAGGTAGTCGGTGCGATCCGTGAACGGGACGTTCTGGTAATAGTTGCGTGTCTCGCAGAGCTTCTCCGTGCCGCGATGCAGGTAACCCATCACGGTATCGACGTCCAGAACGGTTTCGCCGTCGAGATGCAGAACCAGGCGCAGCACGCCGTGCGTGGACGGGTGCTGCGGACCCATGTTCAGTTCGAATTCTTTGGTTTCCAGCATGGCCTAGTCGCCTTCCTGGTCCGGTGTTTCCGTTTCGCTCTCGTCGGCCGGAGGCTCAGGTACCCAGAGCGCGCCGACGACGCCTGGCCCTGCCATCTCACGTTCCTGCTCGTTGATCGCCTGCTCGCCGCGGATGCGATCGAACTGGCCGCCACGGAACGCCGCCTGCTGCCGCGTGAGTAGTTCCAGGTTCGGCCCCTCCAGCGGGTAGTCCTTGCGCAGAGGGAAGCCTTCCCAGTCGTCGGGCAGGAAGATCCGCCGCAGGTCCGGGTGGCCGAGAAACTCAGTGCCGTAGAGGTCGTAGGTCTCGCGCTCGAGCCAGTCGGCGGCCGGCCAGATGTCGACCATGCTGGGGACACCCTCGCCGTCTTCGCAGCCGCACTTCACTGTAAGGCGATGGTTCTCGCCGACGGAATACAGGTGGTACACGACGTCGAAGCGGGGATCGCGGGTTGTGTAGTCCACCGCGGTAACGCTCGACAGGTAGTTGAGCTTCAGGTCGCCGTCGCGCAGCCAGGTCATCACCTCGGTCAGATCGTCGGCTCCGGCACGGACGATGGGCGTGCCGCACTGGTCCTCGCCCTCGTCGCTGACCTTGTCCCCGAACTGGCCAGTCAAAGCGGCCGTCACGGGGTGGGGCTCCGGTTCCGGTTCCGGCTCGGGTGCTGGCGCAGGCGTAGCGTCGGCCGCAGCGGGTTTCTCCGCTACTGCCTCGGGCTTTTCTTCTGCGGCCGGCTTCGCTGCCGGCTCTTCGGCGCTGTCGTTGCTTGGCTCGTCAGCCATTTTCAGCCTTTGGTGAATCCCGCGGTCACTTCCGCAGGACCTTCATCTGGTCGATCTTGTCCTGCAGTCGGAGCAGGCCATAGAGCAGAGCTTCAGGCCGCGGCGGGCAGCCGGGCACGTAGACATCGACCGGGACGATCCGGTCGACGCCCTGGAGAACACTGTAGGTCGGGTAGGGGCCGCCGCACGTCGCGCAGGAGCCCATCGAGATCACCCACTTGGGGTCGGGCATCTGGTCGTACAGGCGTTTGATGATCGGCGCCATTTTGAGGGTGACGGTGCCCGAGACAATCAGCAGGTCGGCCTGGCGAGGAGTGGCGCGGAACACTTCGGCGCCGAACCGCGCCATGTCGTAGCGCGAGCAGGTCGTGACGATCATCTCGATGGCGCAGCAAGCGAGGCCGAAGGTCATCGGCCAGAGAGCGGACTTGCGCGCCCAGTTGATAATCCCGTCTACCTGCGTGGTCAGGACGTTGTCGGGAAGACTGTTTTCGACTAGACCCATTCGAGTGCCCCGCGTTTCCAGGCGTAGACGTAGCCGAAGATCAGGATTGCCAGGAAGATCACCATTTCGATCAATCCGAACAGGGCGAGCTGGCGGTACCGGATAGCCCACGGAAACATGAAGACCGTCTCCACATCGAAGACCAGAAACAGCATCGCGACGATGTAGAAGCGGATCGAGAAGCGCGCGTGTGCGTCGCGGGTGGGCTCGATGCCGCACTCGTAGGGGGCCAGCTTGCCTTCGCTCTGCGGTGGCGTCGGTCGGATGAACCGCCCGAGGACCACAGGCAGGATCGCGAAGGCGATTGCCACACCCAGGAAGATCGCGATCGGTAGATAGGCGACCATGCCACCGCACCCCGAGAATTAAAGGACGAGAACCCTCCGGATGGGGTTCGTGCCGGCTGAGTTTCTTGCAAGCGGGGGCGATAGTCAATCCGCTACCCATGGCGCTGAACGTCGAGGGGGAGATGCCGCCGATCTCGCGCGGGTGTGGGACCCGGTCGTTGCCTTAACTAGAGTCCCGAGACCTGTTTTCCGGCTATTGAAATCCGGGCCGCTACGCAGCGAGGACCCCCAAGGGATGGACGAAACGACACAGCCTGGGCACTACCGCATCGTCGGCCAGCTCGGCGCCGGCGGCATGGGAAGGTGTATCGCGGCGTCGGTACCCGTAGGTCAGCGGCTCAACGACCTGCCTCCATAGGCATCCTGAGGCTATTGCCGGGCGGGTGCGTGGCGCAGCGTGATGGGTGCGTTATCGGTTTGCAGCCTGAACAGCGGGCCACCGCCGTTGATTCGCCCGGTAGCTCGGCGACGGTCGGGCGGCAGTGGTCGAAGTCCGCCCCTGCCGTCGGGCTCGATAACGAACTCCGAGACGAAGCCCGCATTATCGGTCTCCAGGGTGATGTCCGCACGGAGGGCCGCGGGGAACGCCAGATCGATGACGCCATTGCTGGTGGCGAAGGACATCGGCATACCGGGCGTCACGCTGATGAACTCCCCGACGATGGTGCCGTTGGATGTGTGGACGATGGCACTGCCGGACACCTTATCCAGAGTGACTCCGGCGTTGGAGTTCTCGATGGAGATCTCGCCGCTCACTCGGCGGACAACGACGGGTCCACCGTTCGAGCCCCAGATCTCGACTGCCGAGGCACGCGGAACTTCGAGTCTGAGACTCACGCGCTGGGTGTTCTGGGGGCTCTCGATGCGCATTGTGTTGCCGTCAACTGACGGCACGAGGAAGGTCGTCAGCGCCGCCATTCGTGATGCTGCCTCATCTCCTGTCTGCACAATTGGCATGACCTGCAGCGACACATCGTCGCGTTCGCCTCCGACTATCTCAATATCCGCGTACGCCACCTTGACGATGATGGACTGGGGGAGTGCGGCGTCGTCGAATGCGTAGAGGCGGACGTCGGGTTGCTGGGCGCTCACCGGAGAGACAGCGAGGGTTATCGAGAGCGCGAGTACGAAAAGAGGTGTTTTCATGAGAGGTGCTCCAGGGCCCAGTGGGCGTGCTCGCGAACCGAGCGCTCGGGGTCGTTGGTGGCCACAGTTCGCAGTAGCTGCTCTGCGGCTCGAATATCCAGGGCGACATACAGCTCGATGATTGCCTTGCGGAGAATCGGGACGTCCTGCTCGCCGAATGCATCGATCAACAAGAGCGACTGAGCCGGCGAAACCGGATGCCCACGCAACGCGTCGACAACGGCCAGACGCACGTTGACCGACGGGTCGTTGGCGAGCACCTCGACAAGGGTCGACCAGATCGCCTCGCGTGGGGTAGCGAGCACTGCCGCGGAGATCACCGCCTGCAGGCGCTCGTGCGCCGAGCCAGTGGTCAAATCGCCCGTCAGGCGGGTCGGCAAGTTGTCTGCCTCTTCTCCAGGCGACGCCGTAGTCAGCGCCGTTGGCAGCAGCCACCGGCTGGCGATCGTACCGGCGCCGAATGTCAGCACCAGCACGGCGGCAAGTGCCCAGTGTTGCCAACCGACGGAACGCGGCCGGGTTGCCCTTGTCGAGCGCGAAGCCTGGCCGAGCATCAGCTGGTAGCGCTCGGGACCCGGGGCGTCCAACGGCAGCGCCGTGTAGGCGTCGATCGTCGTGTCGAGTTCGGCCAGTTTCGCTGAGCACGCAGCGCAATGATCGAGGTGCTCTCGCATCGCCTGCTCATCGCTTTCCAACTCGCCATACCGCCACAGGATCAAGCTCGAATCCCGCGGGCAGCCCGGCTTGAGATCAGTTGGCATGGTCCGAGACTCCTTTCTTCAGTTCCTGGAGGGCGCGGTGCATGTGGCTGAGGACTGTCCCAAGAGGTTGGTGGAGGAGTTCGGCGATCTCGCGGAAGCTCAACTCGCCATGCTGGCGCAGGAGGAACACCTCGCGGCGGTCCTCTGGCAGGGCGTCGAGAGCCGCTGAGACCTGTGCCAGACGCTGGCGCAACTCGATCGCGGCCGTCGCCGCCGGCTCGATGACGGGCTCGTGCACGGTGTCGATGGGGACATCGGCGAACACCGCGCGATGACGCACATGATCGCGACCGGCATCGTGCACCGTGTTGCGTGCGACGGCGAAAAGCCACGCGGAAAAACGTCCACGGTCCCGGTAGCGCGGCAGGCCGCGCCAACAGCGCAGGAGTGTCTCCTGGAGTAGGTCCTCGGCAAGGTCGCGGTTCGCCATGCTGCGGACCAGGAAACCGAACAGCCTGGTGCGATAGGGCGCAAGCAGTTCCGCGAACGCGTCCTCGCTTCCCTGCGCAGCAGCCTGCACAAGCAGCTTCTCGGTCCTTGGTTTCGGGTCCAGGTCGATCATCCGTGTCCTGTCGGCGGAGGGCTTGCGGGCGCGGTCAGCGCGCCGGTGCTCGATCGAACCATAGTCCTCGTATCCATCCAGAAGTGATCGCGAATCCGGACACTTTACCGTCGGTGCCGCGCCTAAAGCGCAGCGCATGTGGGCGATTGTCGAAGGTGGCCACTGCGAGATCTTGCGTGACCGGTTGCAGTGCGGCGCGCTCGCCGTTCGCCAGTTCCAGGTGGAGCTCTTCGCGCGACGAGTCGATGCGGTAGCGGGCATCGAGTTCGTCGCTGACAAAGACCCCGACATAGCCCGCGGGGTCGAATTCCTCGGGGTCGACGCGCTGGTACTCTTGATACCTGATCGTCTGGAAGTTGCCGACGCGCAGGGTAAGCGCCCGGTCGCCGGCCGCGTCGCGCTCGAAGTCCAAGGTGATGCGGATGCCGAAACCAGGCATCAGGAAGCTGTCGGGGCTGACCGGCTCCAGAGCGCTGTCCGTGCGGTCACGCCCGTAGTACAGCACGCCATCTTCGACGTAGATGCGGCGCGTATGTCCTTCGGTCTCGGCCCAGTAGTCGCCCGCCCAGGCATCGAGTTGGCTGGCTTCCAGGGCGATCGGCCCCGGCACCGTATCGGGGGAGGTGCGAGCAGTCTCCGCTAGGGGCTCCGTCGGCACCTCGGGCAGGAGCGTGTCGAGGACGGCGTTGCTCAGAGCGGTGGCATTGGCGTTGTCAGCGTTGCACAGTACCGCCACCGCGATGCCGTGCTCTGGCGCCGCTACCAGGCGCGTGCGAAAGCCCTTGAAGCTCCCGGTGTGGCCGACGACTCGCGTGCCGCGGAATGCCCCGACGCGGTGCCCCATGCCGTAGTCGAGTTCGGTGCCGTCGGCAAGGCGGCCACGCCGCACCAACTCTGCGAGGGTTTCCGGTCGCAGGACCGCGCTCGCCATCAAGTTGCGTCCCCAGGCGGTGAGGTCGGCTGCGGTTGATAGCAGCCCGCCGTCGCCCACGACATCGAACTCCTTGACGTAGCGACGAAGCTCTGTTTCGGCTACCTCGTAGCTCGCTACGCGCCCCTCGGCCACCCGGCGATGATCGTTCTCGAAGCGCGAGCTGGCCATCCCGAGCGGCGTGAAGATCTCCTCTTGGGTGAAGTCCAAGAACGACTTGCCGCTGAGCCGTTCCACCAGTTCTACCAGCAGTACGTAGTTGGAGTTGCTGTAGTCGTGAAGGGTGCCCGGAGCGAATTGCAGGCTGTGTTGGCGGGCGAGCATGCGAAGTACCTGCGCATTGTCGAGGTAGTCGAGCTCATGGCTGCCCGCGAGCCTTAGCAGGCCGAAGTAGTCACGGACTCCGCTCGTGTGCTGAGCCAGCTGACGTACGGTGATGGCCTGATCGACGCGCCCCAACTGGGGCAAGTGGCGGCGGGCATCATCGTCCCAGCTGAGCAGCCCGCGTTCGACCAGGAGCGCGGCACTTGCGGCGGTGAATTGCTTCGCCACCGACGCTACGTAGAAGACCGAGTCGGGTCGCAGCGGCTCGCCGTACTCGAGGTTGGCCATGCCGTAGCCGTCCTCGAAGATCACGCCTTGGCGATCGGAGATGGCGCACACGCAACCGGGTCGATCGGAACGGTTCCAGTCTTCGAAGATCGCCGCGATGGCTTCCGTATCGATTCGGTCGGCCAGATCGCGCGGTGGCTCGAAGGCGGATGATCCGTGAAGTTCGGGTGCCATGGTGGTGGCCGCGAGCAAGAGGGCGGTCGCGCCAATGGACGCCAGAGTTGGCTGAATCCGCATCGTCGTTTCTCCTTGAGGTGCTGAGCAAGATCCGGCCGGCTCCCACCAACGTGGCGGCAAGCCGACACAAGTAGAAACGGTCCCCGGAAGGCGTTATTGCGCGGCAGCGCAATTTCTCTGACATCGCCGAGATGCCCGGCGGGACGCGCCGCGCGTGAGAGCTGGCTCACAGTGGTGAGTGTCGATCTTCGGAAAAGAGCGTCCGCTGTGGTTATTACGATCAGGTCAGCGTTCCCCGGCGCTCGAGACCAATGTCGATCATCGGTAGTCGACGGCAGTGCTTATCGCCGGACGCGCAGACCACCGGTCTGGTGTCGGGGTGGTGTTGCGGTCGGCCGCCCCGAACCGGGTCAAGTCATGCTCCTAGACCTCAAGTACGGACTGCGGCTGCTGTTCAAGACGCCGGTGGTGACTGCCGCCGCGGTCCTCACCCTGGCGCTCGGAATCGGCGCCAATGCAGCCGTTTTCAGCGTTGTCGAAGCTACCTTCCTGCGCGCGTTGCCGTTTCCTGACTCCGGCCGCATGGTGCAGGTGGAGAGGCGCTTCCCGACCGACGTGGCACCCAACACATCAGTCCCCCAGTACGTCTTCTGGCGCGATCATTCCGACGTCTTCGAGACCCTCTGCGCCTATGATTGGCTCGAGTTGGGGTTCAACCTCACCGAGCACGGCGATCCGCTACGTTTGGCCGGCACCCGTGTCACTGCCAGCTTCTTCGATACGTTCGCCGTCCGTCCGGCGCTAGGCCGGACCTTCAACGAGCAGGAGGACCAGCCCTCGGGGCCGCTGGCCGTGATCCTGTCGGACGGCCTATGGAAAGAGCTGTTCGCTTCGGATCGCGACGCGCTCGGGGAGTCGCTGCGGCTTAACGGCCAGCCGCACGAGATCATCGGAGTGATGCCGCCCGGATTCCGTTACCCGGCGACGGCCCAGCTGTGGGTGCCATTGCAGCCGGACTCGAGCAGTACGGACCGACAGGCGTACCTGCAGGTTACGGGCAAACTGCGCGCGGGGATCACGTCGGAGCAGGCGATGGCCGAGGTTACGGCCGCCAACGACGAGTATCTGAGCATTGTCGGCACCGTCGCTGACGGGGAGTTGGTGTCGCTGCGACCGCCTCAGACGATGCTCTTCGGCGAGTTGCGTTCGACGCTGCTGATAGTGACTGCGGTCGCAGCATTCGTGCTGCTGATTGCCTGCGGCAATGTAGCCAGTCTGCAGCTGGCTCGTGGCGCCGAGCGAACCCAGGAGATTGCCCTCCGCCGCAGCGTCGGAGCTCCGGCGGCACGCATCGTGCGTCAGTTGCTCACTGAGAGTCTGCTGTTAGCGGCGCTCGGCGGAACGGCTGGACTGCTGCTGGCGCTGGGCGGCCTGCGACTGGTGGTGGATCTCATCCCTGCCTCGAGCCGCCCGCTGGCCGCCGTCGGGCTGAATGTTCCCGTGCTGTTGTTCGCCGCTCTGGTAACTGTCGGGGTGGGGACCGCGGTCGGGTTGCTTCCTGCGCTGCGCGCACGGCGGACGAGCGCGGCGAGTCAGCTCAACGACTCCACCAGCCGCATCGTGGCCGGAGGCAGGCTACGGCAAGTGGTCGTTGGAACTCAGATCGCCTTGACGGTCGTCGCGCTCATCGGCGCGGGTTTGTTCATCCGCAGTTTCCTGTTGCTGGTCAACCGCGACGTCGGCCTGACGGCGGAAGGAGTGCTAACTGCGCACTTGCCGATGGCCGCAGCCACCTATGACGGGCCCGAAGACTGGCAGGGGCTGTCCGATAGATTGGTGGAGGTGATCGCAGCGCTCCCGGGAGTGGAGGCGACGGCCGCGGCGACCAATCTGCCCATGGCGAGAGCGCCCGGCATGACCTTCGTCATCGAGGGCGCCCCGGCCCCTGCAACTGATGAGGACGTTCCCGCTGCGCACTACAGACCGGGCACGTCCGCGTACTTCGCGACGTTCGGCATTGACATCCTGCGTGGGCGTGAGTTCGATGATGGCGATCGATTCGGCAGCGCGGCTGTGGTGATCATCAACGAGCGAGCGGCCGATCTTTATTGGCCCGGGCAAGACGCGCTAGGTGCTCAGATCACGATCGGCCCACCGGTGTTTCCCCCGCCATTTCATGATCCCAGCCCACGCACCGTCGTCGGTGTTGTGGCGAATGTCCTCGAAGAGGGACTCGACAGCGTTCCGGAGCCCGTGCTCTACGTCCCGCTCGGACAGGTGCCGGCCGGGCTGATGCGCCGATACGTGAGTCTGCTGCCGCTGGCGCTCGCGATCAGAACGACGGGCCCCCCCGAGCAGTTCCTGCCGGCTCTGCGCCGGTCGGTGCTGGCGCACGACCCGAACCAGCCACTGATGGCAATCGACACTCTGGAGGACTACCTTCGGGGGACAGTGGCCGATCGCGAGGCGATCATGCGACTGCTGGTCGTGTTCGGCATTCTGGCGTTGTTCCTTGCCATGATCGGTGTTTACGGGGTGGCGAGCTACACGGTGCAGCAGCGCACCCGCGAGATAGGCGTACGTGTCGCTCTCGGTGCGGGTAGCGCCCATATTCGTAAGCTGGTTCTCGGGCAGGGCCTCGTCGCGATATCGATCGGGGTCGCAGGGGGGACCCTGGCGGCGCTTGCTCTCGGTGACCTGGCCGCGAGCCTTGTGTTCGGGGTCGGCACGCGAGATCCGCTGATCCTGGTCGCGGTGCCTACGCTGATGTTGGGCGTGGCCGCCGCAGCCATGCTGATCCCCGTCGCCCGTGCCCTCCGGGTCGATCCCGTCCGGGTGCTGCGGGGCGGGTAGCCGCCTGTCGCAGACGAGACGCTTACGCGGTGGCTATGTAAGATGCTGTGGATATCCGCTCTACGTAGCTTCGGTCGCACCGCGCCCGGCCAGGACACATCTCATGTTTCGAATCCTTGCGACGCTCGCCCTTGCGGTCGGTTTGTTGGCCGGTCAACAGGCGGTGTTCGATCAGGCAGACCTCGACCGCACCGAGGATCTCTCCGAATCGTTGGCCAACGACCTGCTGCGTTTGTCGGTGGCCACCCGTGACCGTGACGCGGTAGGAATCGCGCCGCATTGGGCCGATGAGGTCGAGATCACCGGTTTCTTCGACGGGCCCTCCGAGACGCAGGAGCTGCACGACTGGCTGGGGACGCACTCGTGGGGGACCGGCGGAGCGGAGCGCGTGACGCGCACCGCGTTGATGCAGCGATTCGCCACTTTGCTCGACCACTTCGATTCGATCGACGACGCGCGCTTCAAGGTGAAGCGCGCCCAGTTCGTAGAGGGCGACGACCGCGGGACGGCGCGCATCCAGTTCAAGATCGTCGGGCGCGACCGTGAGGGGCAGCGCGAGTGGCTAGTGTCCTGGGCGGAGGTCGAAGCCGAGCGCGTGAGCGAGGAGGACTGGCAGATCGTCAGTTTCGCGGTGGAGTCGGCGCAGTCCAAGGTCGCGGCTCGCGACCTGTTCGACGAGGTTGCGGTGCCGGCCGGTGTAGGGACCACGTTCCCGGACTTCGGCAAGGCGCCGAACGACTCGGTCGTTGCCCATGGCGCTGCGGTTGCCGATATCAACAATGACGGACTCATGGACGTGCTCGCTACTGGCGTCGAGGGCAATGCCCTCTACCTGAACGAGGGTGACGGCACGTTCCGCGACATTTCCGAGGAGACGCTCGTAGGTCTGACTCCAACGGCGAGCGGCGCGGTGTTCTTCGATGCGGACAACGACGGCGATCAGGATCTCTTTCTCTCCGCGGTCGGTGCGCAGATGTTCCTCGAGAATCGACTGGTCCCGGATGGCTCGCTGGCATTCATGGATATTTCGCCAACCGCTGGCGTCGCACGGACGGCGATCGGCTTCAGCCCGGCCGTGGCCGACGTCAACGGCGACGGGCTTCTCGATGTCTACGTCACCGGCTACAACCAGTACGGGATCGTGATGCCGGACTCCTGGCACGATGCCCGCAACGGGACGGCCAACCTCCTGTTCCTGAATCTCGGAGGCCTCGAGTTCCGTGAGGCGGGTGCGGAGTGGGGCGTGCGCGATCCCCGCTGGGGCTACGCCGCGGCGTTCGCCGACGTCGACGGTGACGCTGATCCCGATCTGTACGTCGCCAACGACTTCGGCCAGAACGCCCTGTACGAGAACGTCGGTGGCCGCTTCGTCGACATTGCCGACGAACGCGGGGTCCTGGATCCGGGCAACGGCATGGGCGTGTCGTTCGGTGACTTCCAGAACGACGGACACCTCGATCTGCATGTCACGAACATGTCCTCCACCGCTGGCAACCGCATTCTCGCGCGGCTCTTTCCCGAGCAGGACAGTGGCGACCCGCTGCTGCGCAAGCTGGCCTCGGGCAACACGATGTTTCTGGGAGATGGCGACGGTAATTTTTCCGACATCACCCAGGATCTCGGTGGCATTGGCGCCGGCTGGGCCTGGGGCGGGGGATTCCTCGACTTCGACAATGACGGATGGGAGGACGTCTACGCCCCGAACGGCTTCATCTCGGGCAAGACGATGAACGACACATGAAGCGTGTTCTGGCGCCACGTGGTGGCTGCCCAGGCTGAAGCGGAGGAGACGGGTAACTCCGAGTACCAGAACAACCACATGTCGATGATCTTCCAGGAAGGTCTGTCGTTCAGTGGTTACGAGCGCGACTACCTGGGCATGAACGTCGGTGGCACCGAGCTCATCGATGTCTCAGGCGTATCGGGCCTGGACGCGATCGGCGACGGCCGCGGCGCCGCGCTGGCCGACTTCGATAACGATGGTGATCTCGACATCTTTCTGGTGTCCTTCCAGCGCAATGCCCACGAGTTGTTCCGCAACAACATCGGCAGCGACCACGGCTTCGTTCGTGTGGCGCTGGAGGGCACCGAGAGCGGACGCGACGGCTTTGGCGCAATCGTTCGCGCGGGCACGGCGAACGGAGTGGTCACCAAACTCAAGTCGGCCGGTTCGGGCTTTCTGGCACAGAATGACCCCCGCCTGTTGATCGGGCTCGGAGCGGCCGCGCAGGCGGACTGGATCGAAGTGTCGTGGCCGAGCGGGGTGGTTCAGCGAGTCGACGGGCTCGACGGGGCGGCCGGGATTCCCGCCGGCGTCTCCGTGCTCATCCGCGAGGGCGGCACTGTGACGCGGGTAGATGAACAGACATTCGCGCTGGCGGATCCGCTGAGCAGCGAAGAGCGCACGTTCGCCGGCCTGACGTTCGGTCGCGGTGACGTGTTCCCGGACCTGGGCCTGCTCGATCGCGACCAAGTACCTGATGGCGTCGAGCTTCCTGGCTCCGCGGCGACGACCGTGCACGAACTGCTGCGGCCAGGCCGCCGGACCCTACTCAACATCTGGGCAACCTGGTGTGTTCCTTGCCGGCGCGAGATGCCGCAACTCGAGCAACTGAGTGGGCCGTTGGCAAAGGCCGGTGTTGACCTGATCGGCATCAGCATCGATACCGACACGGCGGCGCGTGTCGTGCCGTTCCTCAGCGATATGGGCACGACGTACCCGGTACATGTGAGCAACGACTTGCGCATTCCCGGACTCTACGAGGGCGATGCGATCACGGTACCGCTGTCGGTCCTGCTCGACGACCAGGGTCGCGTGCTGCAGGTGATCGGCGGCTGGTCGGTGGAAACCGCCGAGCAGTTCCACGAGTTGACGCAGCGCTAGCAGCGCCGGGCTGCGATCGACCTCACGCTCGAGTTTGAGCGGAGATCTGCGCCCGGAACCGGCATTGCTGGCAGCCAGACTCCGATCCCCTCCCCCAAAAAAACGCCCCGACCCCCCTCCCAAGTCCAGGCGACTCGATATAAGGTCATGTATATACTTAGTTATATATAGTTTTTGTATGAGTACTCGTCGACGGCTCGGTTACTCTCGGCCATGGACAGCAAGGAGCGAAGACGACGTGTCCGACTCTCTCTCTCTGAACTCCGCGCAACTCCACATCCTGCTCGCGCTGCTTGATCGACCGCGACACGGTTACGCGATCATGGTCGACGTTCTGGAAAGCACGGGTGGCACCACGCGCCTCTGGCCCGCCACTCTCTACAACACGCTCAAGAAGCTCGCCGACGCAGAACTGATAATCCAGGTCGACGATCCCGACGGCAGCGACGATGCTCGGCGCCGGGCGTATGCGCTGACCGACCTCGGGACGCGGGCGCTTGATCAGGAAGCCGACCGGATGCAGAGGCTGGTGGATGCGGTCCGGGCGAAGCGTACCGAGGCGCGGTCTTGATTCCTCTGCTGCGATGGCTTGCCCGGCTGTTGTCGCCGGCTTTGGTCCGCCAGATGGGCCCTGCGCTAGACGGTGCGATCGAGGAGACCTGGCGTTGTGAGACACAAGGTCGCGGCAAAGCACGCCAGGCGCAGATTGCGATGCTTCTGATTGCTGATCTGCTCAAACAGATCGTTGTTACTCGACGCAGCACGGCATTCGGCCGTGGTCTGCAACCCGACTCCCCGCTCGGTGGCTACGAACCCATGCATACCTTCCTTTCTGACCTGACCTTCGGTATCCGTAACCTCGCGAGGACCCCAGTGCCGTCGCTCGTGATGTTGACGACGCTAGCGCTGGGCATCGGCGGGAGCACCACGGTATTTACGCTGTTCAACGCGGAGCTGGTTAGCCCGCTTCCTTACCGGGAGGCGGAACGGCTCCTGAGCGTGACCTTCGAGCTGGACGGCTCGCCGCGGAACTTCTCGGGACTCAACTTGGACTCGCTCGCTGAGCAGGCGGGTTCGTTCGAGTCCATAACCGGTTTCGATGATCGAAAACTGTTCAACGTCACCGGCGGCGATGAGCCCGTCCGCCTGTACGGCGCGGCTGCCGACGCGACTTTCTTCACCACTCTGGGGGTCGAACCGATCTTGGGTCGGACCTTCCTGGCCAGCGATGATCAGCCGGGCGCTCAGCGGGTCGTCGTCCTTGGAGAGGGCATCTGGCGCAGTCTGTTCGCTGGCGATGAGGACATCGTCGGCCGTTCGGTGCAGCTGAACGGACTCGCCTATGCAGTTATCGGGATCGCTCCCGGAACGCTGAAGATTCCGAATCGCGAACAGCTCTGGGTAGCGCTGGCGACACACCCCTACGGCGACAACCGGTCGCAGGAACGCGACAACACGTACCTCGAGGTGGTCGCCAGACTCGCCCCCGGAGTACGCCTGGGCGAGGCTCGTGCCGAGATGGAAGCCGTTTCGCGAAGGCTCGCGGCGGCCTATCCCGATGCTAATGCGGATAGCCGCGTGCGCCTCGCGCCACTCCGCGAGTCGCTGGTGGGGAGCAATCGCGCGCTGCTGGCCACGCTCATGGGGGCGGTCGTGGCTGTCCTGCTGATCGCCTGCGTCAACATCGCGGCTCTCCAAGTTTCGCGTGCTGCCGCTCGCCACAAAGAGCTCGCCGTCAGGCTCGCTCTGGGGGCCACACGTGCACGAATCGCTCGGCAGTTGCTCACCGAAGCGCTCGCCCTCAGCGCGTTGGCCGGGATTGCTGGCATCGGTGCGGCTGTCTGGTCGCGCCGCATCATCTTGACGGCCCTGCCCGGCCAGTTTCCACGCCTCGAACACGTCGGCATGGACGCTACCGTGCTGTTGTTCGTGGCCGCGGCCACGTTGGGTTCCGCGATCCTGTTCGGTGTGCTGCCCGCGTTGCTCGTGTCGGCGGCGAGCCCGTTGAGCAGCCGGATCGGCGGCTCGGCCGATCAGCGCACCCGGTCGCGGGTCCGGAAGGGCCTGGTCGTGGCCCAGGTCGCCTTCGCGCTCGCACTGTTGGTGAACGCCGGCTTGCTCGCTCGCAGCGTGGCGCATCTCGCTGGTGTCGACAATGGCTTTGACGGTTCCGGAGTCCTCACCGCCAGCCTCTCCGTGCCGGAGAGTCGCTACGATGACGACGCGACGATCGCGTTCTTCGCGGAGGTGCTCGGTCGACTCAACAGCACCGGTACGTTCGACGCTGCCGCGGCCATCAATCGGTTGCCGGTGTCCGGTGGAACGAACATCGCGACCTTCTCGATCGAGGGGCGTGACGCCGAATATGAGGCCGCAAGCCACGTGCGCATGGTGTCGCCCGAGTACTTCGAGACCATGTCGATCCCGGTGCGTGAGGGTAGGGGATTCACTGCCGGCGATTTCGCCGCACGCCAGCCGCTCGCGATAGTCGACGCCGAGTTCGCGAGTCGCCACTGGCCGGATGGCGGAGCTGTTGGCGCGCGCGTCCAGCCCGGCCGCGGCGCGCCGTGGTTCCGTGTCATCGGTGTCGCTGGGGCGACCCGGCATTGGGGACCTCGTTTCGATCCGGAGCCAACGATCTACGCTCTGTACTCGGTCGTTCCCGAGGCGACCATGATGCTCGCGTTGCGTGCGGCCGGTGATCCGCTCGCACAGGTCGCGGACCTTCGCCGTATCGTCTGGTCCGTGGACCCGGAAATCCCAGTTGAACAGATTCGGACGATGGACGACGCCGTGGCGGCGTCTGTGATCGACTCGCGCGCGAGCGCCACCGTCTTCGGACTCTTCTCGGCCTTCGCGTTGCTCCTGGCCTCGCTGGGCGTATACGGCATGCTGGGGCAGTCGGTTGCCCGGCGGACGCGCGAAATCGGCATCCGGCTCGCGCTGGGGGCGGACCGGCGCAGTGTCCACCGGTTGATCATGCGCGAGTGCCGCCAGGTCAGTGGGGTCGGCGTGCTCGTCGGCCTCGGCGTTGCGTTGGCCACCAGTCGGGCGATTGCGGCCCAGCTGCATGGCATCGAACCTTTCGATCCGGTTACCTTCGTCGCGATTGCGCTGCTGCTGTTCGCGGCGGCGGTACTAGCTGCTCTGATCCCCGCTCGTCGCGCGACCCGGATCGATCCACTTCGCAGTCTCCGGGCTGACTAGCGTAGCCAGATCAGGACCGCAGGCTCCAGAAGAGCGGGAGCCAGAGTTCGCGCGCCATCGGCAGGACCTGGTCGTTGATGCGCACCTCGACCGCGGCAGAGCCGAAGGCTCCGTCGACGAGGGCGAACAGACCGTGCAGGGCTCCAACCTGGTCGAGCGTGAACGTAGCCGTCGACTGGCCAGCAGGTGTCGAGTCACAGGACTCGGCCTGCGCCAGGGCTCCCGCCGCCGCGGTCGCCGTCGCTTCGTCGAGCCGCGGGTATTGCAGTGTTACCCGTAGCTTCTGCGGAAACTTGTCCGGAAAGAGCATGCGAGCTGTTTCCGGATCCAGCTGTTCGAGTAACTGTTGGTCGCGCTGCGCGCTGCGAGAATCGCTCACCAAGACGTCTCCAATGGCAGGTCCCGAGTAGGATGCTAGCAGAAGGCGAGGCGCCTTCTGCCAGCATCTTGTCTCTTTTGGCGGGCCGCAACGGCCCGCGCGTAAGGTTGGTCGGCGGCAGTGCCGTCGCCTAGCTCCCGGGGAAACATGGTCCACGTCAGTGAACTGTTTCGGCGCTTGCCGCGCATGGACGAACTGCTTGACCATCCACGCCTGCTCGAGTGGATGGTGGAAGCGGGGGTTTCGCGGGAGTTTGTTCGCGAAGCGGCTACGCATGTGCTGGATGCTCTGCGCGAGGCGATTGCCGCGGACGAGTTGTCGGAGGAGGGGCTGCAGGAGCTCCTCGATGATCCGGCGGTAGCGGTCGTGCGCGCGTCGGAGGCCCTCGTCGAGCCACACTTGCGACGGGTCGTGAACGGTACCGGCGTTGTCGTGCACACCAATCTGGGGCGGTCGCCGTGGCCGCAGAGTGCGGCGCAGCGGGTGGCGGAGCTCGCCACCGCGTACACCAACCTCGAGTTCGACCTCGAGGGGGGCAGCCGGGGCGGCCGCGAGCGCCCGGTGAGTCGGTTCCTCGAGCGCTTGCTACCCGGCGTTGCGGTCGCAGTAGTGAACAACAACGCGGCCGCGGTGTTGCTCGTACTGAACACGTTCGCTCAAGGACGCGAAGTCATCGTGTCGCGCGGCGAGCTGGTGGAGATTGGCGGCTCGTTCCGGATCCCGGACGTTATGGAGAAGGGCTTCTGCAAGCTGCGCGAGGTGGGCACGACGAACCGCACTCGGATAGGCGACTATCGCGCGGCGATCGGCCCCCACACGGGGCTGCTGCTGTCCGTGCACCCGAGCAACTACCGCGTTGTCGGTTTTACCGAATCGACGCCGCTCGAGGAACTCGTCGAACTCGGCCGGGAGCACGATGTGCCGGTCGCCGAGGACCTCGGGAGCGGAAATCTCGTCGGCGCGGGCATGGCAGGGCTGGACGAGCCGACGGTTGCCGCGCGCCTGGCAAGTGGCGTCGATCTGCTGACCTTCTCGGGGGACAAACTGCTGGGCGGCCCGCAGGCAGGGTTCATCGTCGGCAAGCCTGAGGCCGTGGAGCGCTGCCGCGCGAATCCGCTCTATCGCGCGATGCGGCTCGACAAGACGACGCTGCTAGGGCTCGAGGCGACGATGATCGACTATGTGGCCGGGCGCTACGACGCGATCCCGGCACTGCGCATGTTGCGTCGCGCAGAGGCGGATCTGCACACCGACGCCGAATGCCTGGCCGGCCTGGTGCACGACGTGGTGCCAGAGCTGGGCCTGGAGATCCTGCAACTCGAATCGCGCGTCGGCGGCGGCGCGGCCCCCGAGGTTGGCCTCTCTTCCTGGGGCGTGGCCATCACCGCGCCGGAGATCAGTGCCGACGAGCTCACCCGCCGTCTGCGAAGCACCGCGCCCGCGGTAGTCGGCCGCGTCATAGACGACCGCCTAGTGATAGACGTCCGCACCCTACTCGACGGTGACCGTGAACGAGTAGCCTCAGCCCTGTCCCAAGCCGCAATCTGAGCAACCGCGGGGCCATCAATGCCACCGCTGCCTAGAGAAACACAGGCGGTTCCGTGGCGGCCCTACGCAGGCCGGGATCGTTCAACGGCACTACTGCCTGGAAAACACCGTGACCTGGTCAGAAACCTGTAGCCCCGCTACAGGTTACTGACTTCGAAGCGTTCCTGATGGAACGTCTGGTCGGCGACGACGTCGACCGGGCCCTGCACCGCGTCCCGGACTCCCTGCAGCACCGAGCGGTGATCGCCGGCCAGCGAGCGCGTAATCGTGGGGTTGGTACGAATCACGACACCGCGGCCGCGCAGGTCCCGCTTGAGGCGGTTGACCTCGCGCAGGATCTCCAGGCAGATCGTGTCGATCGACTTCACCCGACCACTCGAGTGGCAGTACGGGCAGTCTTCCGTGAGCTGACGTTCGAGGCTTTGCTTTACCCTCTGCCGCGTCAACTCGACGAGGCCGAATTCCGAGATCTGCAGCAGTTGTGTCTTGGCGCGGTCCTTTTCGAGTTCTCGCTGCAGGACTTCAACCACCTGGGCGCGGTTCTTGGGCTCGTCCATGTCGATGAAGTCGACCACGATGATGCCGCCGAGATCGCGCAGGCGAATCTGCCGAACGATCTCTTTGACCGCTTCCAGGTTGGTGTTCAGAACCGTGTCTTCGAGGCGTTTCTTGCCGACGTACTTGCCGGTGTTGATGTCGATCGCCACCAGCGCTTCAGTCTGGTTGATCACCAGGTAAGCGCCTGACTTCAGCCACACCTGGCTATCGAGCGCCTTGTCGATCTGCTGCTCGACCTTGTAATGGTCGAAGATCGGACGGTCCGATTGATGCAACTGCAGGCGATCCGCAAGACTGGGGTTCACCTGTTCGAGGAAGCGCCGCGCGCGTTCGAACTCTTCGGCGTCGTCGATCACGACCCGGTCGTACTCGCTGGTGAACAGATCACGCAACAGGCGCAGGAGAACAGATAGGTCGCGGTGGATCACCGCGGGCGCCGAGGCTCCCTCGCTCCGCTGCTTCAGCGCCTCCCACAACTCGTGCAGGAAGCGCATGTCGTCGTGGAATTCCTGTTCACTGCGGCCGACGCCGGCGGTGCGGACGATGAAGCCGCCCCAGCCCTTCTCTCGTCCTTTGTTGACGATCTTCTTGAGGCGGACTCGCTCGGCGCGGTCCGCGATGCGCTTGGACACTCCGACGTGGTCCACCGACGGGGTGTAGACCAGGTACCGGCCTGGCAGCGAGATGTTCGTGGTGATGCGGGCGCCCTTTGTGCCGAGTGGTGCCTTCGAGATCTGCACCAGGACCTCCTGGCCTCTGCTCAGGAGCTTCTCGATTTTCTGGTTCTCTCGTGCCCGGCGGCTCTGTCGCTTGCCGGGCCTCGGCTGATCGTCGTCTTCGGCGTCATCGTCCAGCCACGCCGAGTAGGCGTCGATGTTCGAGAGGACGTCCGAGACGTAGAGAAAGCCGTCGCGCTCTAGTCCGATATTGACGAACGCGGACTGCATGCCGGGGAGCACGCGGTTGACGCGCCCCTTGTAGATATTGCCGGCTGTGCCGCGGGAGGCTTCCCGCTCTATGAAAATCTCTTGAAGTTCGCCGTCCTCGATGACAGCGACGCGGGTCTCATTACCGCCACAGTTGGCGATGATTTCTTTTCCAGGCATGGGAGGCTCCCAGGCGCACTTCTACCCAGCGGTGTTTGAATCGCACGGGTGGAGTGCGGTTGCCTAACGGGTGCCCGGACACACGAATACCCCGAAGCGCGGGCGGGAAAGCCGCCGCGCAGGTCGTGCGTGCCGAATGGGGCACCCATCGGATGGATATGGGGGCTACACCCTTCG
>JAJCXT010000010.1 GCA_029263295.1 Acidobacteriota bacterium
GCGCAGCGACTGGCGGCACTGGCAACGGATGCGAGAAGGTCGTCGCCTTCCACGACCGCTGGGACGGTGCCCGGGTCGAGAACCCGGCGACGCTGACCGATATGGTCGACTGGGCCGAGTTGGTGGTCGAGGGTACGGTGGTGGGCAGCACAGGCGGATTCATGTCGGGCCTCCCAGGACGCATGCTCGAGATCTCCGTTGCTCGTGTGCTGAAGGACTCGCCCGACTACGAGGCGGAGACACTGTTCGTCTTCTATCCCCGCGGCGAGGTGGTGGTGGGCGATCGCCGGCTCTGCCGGGAAGCACAATCGCTGCCGGCCCCACCGCAACAAGGTGACCGCGTCCTGCTATTCCCGCGCCGGCCGCCCACACCCTCCGACTACCCCATCGTCGAACTCATGACCACAGGCGTCGAGATCGTCTTCGGCCGGGGCAAGGCGATCCACGTGCCGGAGCTACTACAGCAGATCGGGAGCCTCGGGAACGCGCAGCGCTTCAATCAGATCGTCCGTGCGACGCGCAAGGCGGCGCGGCGACGTTAGCTGCGCCTCACTTGCCGCGCGCGTGGTCCGCTACCGTCTCGAAGCTGATTACATGGAAGACGGCCCGTAGGCTCCTCGAGACGACGCGCTGTCGATGACCCTCTCGACTAAACTCGGTGAAGCCAGCGGGACGGATACCCCGGCATAGAGCAATGTCGCCTGCAGTGCGCTGTCGGGTCCTCGGCAAAGACGCGTGAGCACGGACGTCAGCTCACGCCGCGAACGGTGACCGTTGCGGCATGCCGGGGTATCCGTCCCAGCGCCCTCATACCCCGTCGGTCTAGGCGCCGCTCCTCAATGCTTCCGTCGGCATGATCTTCAGCGCCCGTAGCGTCGGCACGACGCAGGCGAGCGTGCCGATCAGCAGCATCACGCCCACACCCATCGCGATCGCCAGGAGCAGCGGCGACTGCGACGGAATCCGTCCCGCTCGGTGGAACTCGAACAGAACTCTCCCGGCGATGGCCATCCCGAGGAGCACTCCCACGCCCAGCTGCACCAGGGCACGCTTCGCGATCGTGCGCACGATGTTGCTCCGCTGTGCTCCCAGGGCCGTGCGGATGCCGATCTCGCGCCGGCGCTGAGCGACCGTGAACGACATCAGGGCGTAGGTCCCTGAGCCCGAGAGCGCGAGGAGCATGCCGACCAGAGCCATCGCGCCCGTCGTGACCCAGCCGACGATCTTCGCATCGAAGGAGACGATCTTGTCGAGCGCCTTCGGGTCCCAGACGATCGCGGTGGCGTCAACCTCGCCCGTCAGTGCCCGCAGCCGCGGCGCAAACGATTCGGGATCGTCTCCTACATGGATCGCCAGACGCAGGGGGTGGAGCTTTCCTGGCGCCGAAGGGTGATACATCCCCGCCCTACCGGGGTCCACGAGGTCCATCCCGAGCGGTCCGACGACTCCGACGATCTCGTACCACGGCCCCGGCTCTTCGTCGGCTGCCGTCGCATACCGCACGCGCCGCCCGATCGGATTCTGTCCACTCAGTATGCGATCGACGAAGCCCGTGTTGACGATCACCGCCGGGCTGTCCTCAGCGAGTTCCGTCGAGTCGAAGCCTCGACCGCTCAGAACGGGCTGTCCAAACGCATCGAAGAAGTCTGCGTCGACGCGCGCGCGAGAGACCCGGATGTCTCCGAAGTCTTCCGAGTGCTCGATGCCGTCCACCTCAACCCCGCTGCGGGGGTGGTCCATGCCTGGCAGTGAGCTACCTACGGCCACGCCCTGAACCCCGGGTTCAGCCGCCAGGCGCTGGAGTAACGACTGTTGCGCTTCGCGCAACCGAAGCTCGAACGCACCCTCGTCGAATGCGGCAGCGTCCGATCCTGATTCGAACTGGGGTAGCCGCAACTCCGCGAACAGGAATTGCTCGGCCTGAATACCCCGACTGTCCTGGATGTCAGTAAGACCGTCCGACAGCCCCACGGCCACGCCGAGGGCTGCGACCGCGATCGTCACGTCGGCGATGATGAGCGCGCTCGATATCCCGCCAAAACGGACACCCGATCGACCGGAGGCGGCGCGTTGGATATTCAGCTGTACCGCTTTCCCCGTGACCTTCAACGCCGGGATCACGCTCACGAGCCCGGCACTCAGTACGGCGAGCACAAGGGCCCAGCCGACGGTCGCGAGCGTCACGCGGAAGTTGGTCCAGTAGGGCAGAGCATCGAGCAGCCAGCCGAACAGTGTCGAAGAGATCTGGTCGGCTATCAGGAGCCCTACTCCCGCCGCCAGAACAGCGAACACGAGGGACTCCGTGAACATCTGCGTGACCACCCGGGTGCGACTGGCGCCGAGTGCCGTGCGTACCGCGATCTCGCCAGACCGGGTCGCCGTGCGCGCAAGGATGAGCATCCCGACATTGGCACACGCGATCGCCAGCACCAGTAGCGCAAGAACCTGAAACCCGTAGAATCCGGCCTCGCCGCGCAGGCCCTCTTTCCCCGCGCCGAAGAGTCCGATCGTGAAGGGCACCACCTCGTTTCGGAGCCGGCCATGCGTTTCTGGCGATGCGATGGCCATGCGCTGTCCGACCGCCATGAGCTCCGCCTGGGCTTCCTCGGGCGAGACGGAGTCGGACAGGCGGCCAAAGACGATCCTCGGCCGCCCGCGTTCGTGATCGTCGGTAGCCGCGGTCACGCGCAGGGGGATCCACAGGTGGTCGCGGATCGGGAAGAGGAAGCCCTGCGGCATGACGCCGACCACCGTCCGCGGGACGCCGCCTATTCGGATGGAGCGACCGAGCACTTCCGGGTCGGCGCCTAGTCGCGATTGCCAGAGGTCATGGCTGATCACCACCACGCGCGGCGCACCGGCCAGCTCGTCGGCGGCGATGAGGGTCCGGCCGAGCAGGGGGCGTACTCGCACAATGTCGAACGTAGAGGCGGTGACCTCGGCGCCACGGATGGGCGCGGCCCGGCCGTCCTCCGCAATGACGTTGTAGGACGCTCCCCGGGTGGTCATCGCGAGAGCACTGAAGGCGGTCAGCTCTTCGCGCCACTGCACGAAGTCGTACGCCGATGGCGCCTCCCATCTGGAGGTGGCCACGTTGATGTTCTTGAGAACCTGCAGCTGCTCGGCCTCGGCGAAGGGGGGAGGCGCCTCGAAAGCGCTCGCGGCGTGCAGCGGAATCAGCCCCACCGGGATCCCGACCGCGAGCGCGAAGACCGCGACGGCTGTCAGACCCGGCTGCTTCACCAGAAGCCGCAATCCGATCCTCACATCCAGCCACGACACACCGAGGCGCGACGCGCGCCATCGTGCCGGCCTGGCGCTGAGCGCGGACCCAAGCACGTTCACCGCGTAGCGCCACTGCGCCCGCCACATGGGAATGCCGCGTTCGAGGTCACGTTCCGTCGCATCGTCCAGGTCGGCCCGGATGAACACAGCTTCGGGCCCTCGGATGAGCAGGGCGGCCAGCCGGCGCAGCAGTCGGAGTACTCGCGAATCGGTTGCCACTAGCCTCCCTCCGCCAGCTCGGTGACCCGCGCCATCAGGCCGCCGGCCATCGACTGGATGGTGGAGTAGGTGGCACTTAGCGCGCGGGCGCCCTCCGCTTCGAGCGAGTAGTACTTGCGGGGGCGACCGGCGCGGCCCGCGGTAGGCTCGCCGATCCTGGATGTGACCAGATCCCGTTCCGCGAGGCGACCGAGCGCCGTGTAGATGGCTCCCGAGGAAACCACCCGGCCGGTCCTGCGTTCGATGGCCTCCCGAATCGTGCCACCGTAGGCGTCGTCGCCGAGTTCGACGACGGCAAAGAGGATCAGTTGTTCAAACTCGCCCAGATAGCCCATGTAACGCTCGCGGTTTCGATTCTCAGAGTAGTTGATTTGATTAAGCTACGATGTAGGTAAATCGAATATACCACGATGTAGTTAAATGGCAAGGCACCCGTCGTGGCTGCGCTTACGGCCTGGTTCCGACAAACCGAATCGTCGCCCAGCAGGCGGCGCCGCCGACGATGAGCAGGAGGAAGGGGTTCACGCCGATTCCAGCGGGGAGGTAGCCGAGGAACACCGCGATCCCTGCCCCGGTCAACGCGTAGGGGATCTGCGTGCGGACGTGCTCGACCACACCACAGCCGCTGGCAAAAGACGCGACGATAGTGGTGTCACTGATCGGCGAGCAATGGTCGCCGAACACCGCACCCGCCAGCACGGCGCCGATCGTGGCAATCATGATTGGGCCTGGCGCGACGCCACTTTCGAGACCCGTCAGCGCGCCGGCGATGGGAATGCACAGCGGTGTCAGCAGACCCATCGTTCCCCAGGACGACCCCACGCTGAAGGACATCACCGCCGCGAGCAGGAACACCATCGCCGGCAATGCGGCTACCGGGAAGTTCCCCTCCATGACGCCGACCAGCCAGTTGGCGGTCTCCAGTTCCTGGATCACGCTGCTGAGCGTGAAGGCGAATACCAGAATCAACACCGGCAGGAACATCTGCTTCATGCCTTCGAAGAAGATGACGGTCGCGCTCTCGGTAATTCGTGGTCGAACCAGGAAGCGGAGCAGTAGCAGGGCCACGACCGAGGCGAACGCCGTGGCCGTGACAAAGACTAGGTCGGCGTCCGCCTTCCCGAAGGCCTGAATTGCCCGCTGCAGGCCCCCTCCGCGCGCCGTTGAACCCAGCTTGGCCAGGCCGTCGACGTACAGGCCGCCAAACACGGAAGCGATGAGCAGCGCCAGCGGGATCAACGTCAGCGAGATTTTCCGCCTCGCGGCGCCGCTCTCCCCCCTCGACAAGGACTCTGCCACGGGGTCGGCGCCCGCGGGTGGCGCCTTCGCCTTCGCCTCCGCCTGGCGCATGGGGCCGATGTCGCGCCCTAGCCAGATCGTCACAAAGACGATCAGCAGCAGGAAGTAGTTGTAGAAGCGATAGGGCAGGGTCTCGATCAGGATCTGGTAGGAGGAGAACTCGGCGAAGCTCTGTGCGTCGTTGAACGCGGACGTCCCATAGGCCGCCAGACCGTTCTGAATCATCGTCAACTCGAAGGCGATCCAGGTGGAGATCAGGGCGAAGGCCGCAATCGGCGACGCGGTGGAGTCGACGATGAATGCCAGCTTCTCGCGCGACATGCCCGCCCGATCGGTGACCGGCCGCATGGTCTTGCCAACCAGCATGGTGCTCGCCAGGCCATCGAAGAACACAACCCATCCCATGGCGAACACGCCAAGTCCCGCGCGGCGCTTCGAGTCGCCCTTGCCCAATACCAGGGCCGCTATCGCCTGCATGCCGCCAATGCGATTCAGCAACTCGACGAAGCCGCCCATCATCAGCGAGAACACGAGCGCGGAGACGTTCCAGCGGTTCGTCAACGGCGGGATCATGTGCTTCGCGAACAGATCGATGAAGGCAGCGGCGATGTTTCCGTTCGCTAGCAGGACCGTGCCCGCGAATGCGCCGAGAAACAGCGACGAGTAGATATCGCGGGTGATGAACGCCAGAGCCACCGCGATCACGCTCGGCCAGATCGACGCAGGCCCGCCCCTCACATCTCCGAAGAGCAGAAAGAGAAACGTGATCAGGACCAGCACCCAGACTGCGATGGTTCGGTTGCGGGTCATCGATTGAGCACTCTCTCCAACGGGCGCCTTCAGCGACGCAAGGTGTAGCGTACCTTCACGCTTAGCAGATTCGTATCGGTTTGCCAGCGATCGAACGGGTCGATGATGTTGGTGTTCCAGATCACGAACAGTTCGCCGAGCGGATTGAAGGTCCAGCGCATGCGGGTGTTCGTGCCGAACGAATCCGACTCGTTGTCATACTGCAGGAAGCTGCTGACGACCAGGTCGGGCGAGATGTTGAGCGCGGCGCGAAGACTGGCCAGATCCTGCGTGAAGTTCCCGCCTCCGAGGCTGGCGGTGTTCCGTTCGGCTCCGACCTCCAGGTTGAATGTAGCGCTGGGGTTCCATTGCACCCGTGCCTGGATCTGGTCGAGCGTGCCGTCGTAGAACGTGCCGAACCACCAGCTTGCTCGCCCGCTGACCGGTCGCTTCGGCGCGGCATCGATCTCGACCCGGTACCGCACCCAGTCGTATTCGCCGGCCGGAATCACGACGCCTCCGATTTCGAATGGCACCAGCGGGCGGTCACCGGTGGGTACGATATTGAACTCGAAGCGGTCGCCGCTCTCGAAGCGCAGGTTTAGCGGCGCGGTGAAGATCCGATAACTCTCGAGCTCCCCGTCGAGGTCGAACACGAACTCGCTAAAGAGCTCGAAGTTCTGGTTGCGTAGCCACGACCAGTTCGGCCGCAACAGGTACGTTGCGTTCGGCTGTAGCTTCTGAATGCCCGCGCGCGGGACGAAGCCGAGTGCCGGGTCGAACGCGTCGCCGATGCGAATGTAGGTGATGGCGGCATCGAGGGGGTCGTTGGGATAGTCGACCTTGAACCCCCATGCACTCTTGTCACCCTGCAGATCCTCGCGGTCCGCAGTCAGGCCCCAGACGCCAACAAGGAAATTGCGCTCACCCATGAAGTGCGAAGTCTGGAAGGTGAAGTCGGCACCAGCGGTCCAGGCGCCGGTTCGCCCCAGCGGGTCGCCCGCGGTGCCGATGAACCCTACCGATGATTCCGCCAGGACGTTCTGTTGGACCCGGATCACGCCCACGTTCGTAGCCGGCACCACTCCCTCGACCTCGCCCGTATGCGTGGCGAGCGCGCCGAAGTTCGTGTTCCCGAGGCGGCCATTTACCTTGGCGCCGAATTCCAGCGGCACGGTCTCGCCAGATACCAGGCCGATGCGCCGCGAGAAGAAAGGCAGGAGGCTGCGGCCCGCCCCCAGACCGAAGTCGAAGATGTCGGCGCCTTCCAGGAAGAACGCGCGCTTTTCAGGGAAGAACAGCGGGAAACGCGTGAGGTTCGTGCGCCGCGTGTCCACCTCGGTCTCGGCGAAGTCAGTGTTCGCGGTCAGTGACGCGATGGTGGCGGCGCCGATCAGTTGGTTCACATCGAGGCTCGGCTCCGCGTCGAAGCCCGAACTCTCGTCGCCTCCGGGTTTGCCCGCGCGCCCGACGAGCGCGGGCGTTACGCCGAGGCCGATCCCTGAGTCGAACTCCGGCAAACTCGCAACCAGGCCGCTGCGCGAGGTCTGAGTGAGTGAGTAGCCGCGCCGCGCACCCGACCAGCGGCTGGTCTCCTGCAGTCTTTCAACGCGACGCTCGATGTTGAATCCCCACTCGGTGAGGCCCGGGTTGAAGCGCAGACTCCGGATCGGAATGCGCAGTTCCGCCGACCAACCTTCCGCGTGAACACGGGTCGTTGCTTCCCACACCTCGTCCCAGTTGGAGTTCTCCCGTTCGCCGCGATCTGACACCAAAGCGTCGTAGCGAGCGCCGGTCGGGTTCACGGCGAAGACGTAGCCGGAACGGCCATCGAGAAAGGTGTCGAGAACGATCTTTACGTTGTCTTCGCGGCTGAGCCGGGAGTCGCGCGCTTTGGAGTAGCTGACGATCCCTCCGGGGTCCGGATCCACGCATTCGATGCCGATCACGATTTCGCGAGCGCCGACGAGAATCCGCACGCGCGTCGCCAACGTCGGGGCGATGCCCTCGGTGGGTTCCAGCATGGTCATCTCCGAGATCATCTCGGCAGCTGACCACTCCGCTTCGTCGAGTACGCCGTCCAGCCGCACGCTCTCCGCACCTGGTGCCGCAGCGAATTGCGGCCGGGCGTCGCTGGTGCCGGCCGTCTGTGCGCCGATCGGGCGTGCCATCAGGGCGAAGGCGGCGAACAGGAGAGCCTTGTGGCGACGCATCAGAACTGACCTGCCCGCAAAATGTAACCAAGGGTGATGGCGCTACAGGGGACAGGGTCGTCGCCCAACAAACCCAGCGCTGCTCGGTCGCTGCTTGGTTGGCGATGCTATCGGACACGGCGCACCGTTCCAAGCAGCATGGCACTCCGGCCGTGGTGGCGATGGCGTCGCCATCGTCGCCGAGTCAGGTGGGGCGTATCTCCGGGTACTCTGGCTCCCACATCCACGAAGCGACCGCCTCGGCTACGCCATCAGTCGGCTCAACGGCAACGCCCTCGCGGATCGCCTCTTCGGCGACGGCGATGGCGATCCGATGGGTGATTTCGCGCAGCTGGCTGAGCGGCGGGTACAGGGCGCCAACCGCCAGATCGGCGTCGCTGACCAGTTCCACCAGTCGCAGGGCAGCAGCGGTGAACATCGAATCGGTCACCTGGCTGGCTTCGACCGCGAGGGCGCCGAGCCCCACACCGGGGAAGATGTAGACGTTGTTGCCCTGCGAAATACGGACGATCTCGTCGTCGCCGTAGGCGACCGGTTCGAAGGGGCTGCCAGTTGCGACGTAGGCGCGGCCCTCGGTCCACTCCATCAGGTCGACGGGAGTGGCCTCGGCCTTCGAGGTCGGGTTCGAGTACGGGAAGATGGCGGGCGCTTCGACATGGCGAGCCATCTCGCGGACCACCTTCTCCGGGAACGTGCCGGCAACACCGCTCGTGCCGATCAGTGTCGTCGGCTCGAGAGCGGCCACCACCGCATGTAGGTCGGGTAGGGTGTCTGGAGAGCCGAGCCCCTTCTGGGCCGCGAACTCCATCGGCCACACGTATTCCAACTTGTAGGAGTCGGCATATTCGCGGTCGCCACGCAGCATTCCCTGCGAGTCCAGAAGTGCGATGGCGGAGCGGAGGTTGTCGCCCCCGAGTCCGTCGCGGCGCATGGCAGCGCGGATCTGATTGGCGATCCCGATGCCGGCGGCACCGGCGCCGAGAATGACTACGCGCTCCTGACTCGGCGACCGGCCACAGGCGCGCCCGGCGGCGAGCATACCGGCCAGCGCAACCGCGGCCGTGCCCTGGATGTCGTCGTTGAACGACGGCAGTATCTTGCGGTATCGGTCGAGCAGGCGGATCGCGTTGCCCTTCTTGAAGTCCTCCCATTGCAGGAGCGCACGCGGGAACGCCTCGCGGACAGCGTGCACGAATTCCTCGACCACCTCGTCGTACTCCGCGCCTCGTAGCCGCGGGTGCCGGTAGCCGAGGTACATCGGATCCTCCTGGAGCCGCTTGTTGTCGGTGCCGACATCGAGGCTCACGGGCAGGGTCTGGGATGGGTGGATCCCGGCAGCCGCGGTGTAGAGGGCGAGCTTGCCGATGGGGATCACCATGCCGCCCGCACCCTGGTCGCCGAGCCCGAGAATGCGCTCGTTGTCCGTAACCACGATCAGACGGATGTCGCCCTGTACTTCCCGCAGAACGTCAGCCATATGGCCGCGGTGCTTCGGCGTGATCCAGCGACCGCGACCGCGGTGGAAGATCTGGCTGTACTTCAGGCTCGCCTCACCAACGGTCGGCGTATAGACGATCGGCATCAAGTCCTGCAGACGCGCCAGGAGGACCCGGAAGAAGAGGGTCTCGTTGCGGTCGTGCAGGTCCGCCAGTTCTTCATACCTACCGAGATCGGTGTTGCGGCGAGCCAACGCCTCGATGACACGCTGTACCTGCAGATCGACTGTTGCCTGGCGCTCGGGGAGCAGGCCGCGGAGCCCAAGCGCTTGGCGCTCGTCATCATCGAACGCGGAGCCCTTGTTGATCAGTGCGTCGCGCAGGACGTCGCGGCCGCGTTTGCGGACCTCGGCCATCCAGCGCCCGTTCTCACGAAAGAATCGAGTGAGTTCCATGGTTGCCTCCACGTCGTTAGAAACTGAAGATCAACGCTGCCTGGCCGCGCACCGCATCTCCCGGGCGCTGGTCACCGTGCTCGGTGTGCCAGTGCGAAATCTCGAGGCCGGTGCTCAGGCCACGGCCGAGGTCGATGATGGCGTTGAGCCAGAGCACGCGATTGAGAGTGCGCACGAGCGTATCGGCCAGGAGGAGGTCCTCGTCGTCGGGGTCGTCAATGCCGCCGCCGACGCTGACCAGCAGGGATTCATCGGGTCGGAACTCGAGGGCGCCCCACCCGCCGGTTGCGCGCACGGCGGTGCGAGCGGAGAGGTTGATGCCCTGTCCGATGCCGCCGAGATAATCGTCGAGGTTGCTTCCGATCCAGGCTTCGCCCTTGAACAGCCAGCGATCGCCCAGTGGCAGTAGCAGGTCGATGCCGATCGACCATGACTCGTACTCGAGTCCGGACTGGGGAAGGTCGGCGTGGAGATTCTCGAGGCCTTGGTGCCCCGAAACCCCGACTCCGGCTCGTCGGTCGCCGCTGCGCCATTCCCAGGCGGCGCGGGTCTGCACGGCCGGGCGCCCGGAATCGGCGCCGGAATCGCCGGGCTCGCGGACGAAATCGTCGCCGATCGTTCGTGACACCGCGCCCGCGAGCACCAGACCGGACGTTCCCGACCCGAATCGTTTCGTGGCGCGGAATTGCGGCCGGCGATAGCCGATATTGCCGGCCCACCAGGCCACCGAGTAGTTCACCGTGGTTGGCGCCAGCGGCGAGATCACGTCGCTGTACTGGCCGGCGATCAGGCTCCACCCGCTGTTCCATGCCACGTCAATATGCGCATGCCGCAGCATGACCACGTTGCGGTTCTCGGCGCCACCGCCGTAGAAGTCGACCTCCACGTGCCCGGAGATCTCGGGGCCGCCAGGAGGCGCGTGGACGTGCAGGCCCAACCGTGTTTCGCGCACGGTCATGTTGAAGTGGGAGTGGCTCTCGGTTAGCTCGGGCGACTCCACCCAGCGGGCGAAGTTGCCGGGATCAACCAGCGCCGAGTCGAGCGAGGCGTCCGCCTTCAGTCGCCCATACAACTCCCAACGAACGCCCGCATCCTTCTCCGTCGCCGGATCGGTCTCGGTGACCTCCTGCGACAGTGCCACCGCTGGGCTGAGGAACGCCGCGATCAGGCCGAGAGTCAGGAGGCGTCGCGCCAGCGCGGGGAGAGGCCCTTTCGGCCCGGCAAACGCCGTGGACCCCGAAGCGAACCGTGATGAACTCATCGTTGTTCGGCCTGGCGGCAACGAATAGGGGCTGGTCAGGTATCGAGTAATAAACGATACGAGACTCCTATTTTATCTCGATGGCGAGATCGTCTCAATCTTCGGCTTTGAACTCCTCCAAATCGCGGGTCAGGAAGAAGCTCATGGCGGTGCGTATTACGACCAGCATGCCGAGTAGCAGGAAGTCATCCAGGCTCTTGCTGAGACTCGAATTGATGATGTCGGAGACGATCATGAATTCGAGCGACAGGAGGATATAGCTCCCTAGCCCGAGGCGCAGCTCGCGAATCCGGTCGACGCATTCGAGCCCCTGTAGCTTCCCGATCTCGAACCCGACGTAGTGGACGACGAACTTGATGGCACCAACCACGAGGATCGCGATACCGATCAGATCAACCGCGAGCGCGATCAACTCGAGCGCTGCTTCTATTTGCTCCATCGTCGTTATCCCCTGTCCGTCGTGAAGGCGGCGAGAACACCTTCGACCATCCGGTTCGCCGACTCCCGGTGCGGTTCGCCGTCGAAGATGAGGCGTAAGTCGGCCTCCGACAGGACCTCGCGAGTGGCAGGACACTGTTGCAGCGCATCGAGGAATGAGTTGTCGTCGCGCACCTTTGCGACGGCAGCCTCGACGAGATCATGTGCCTTCTGGCGCCCCAAGCGCGGTGCCAATGCCATCATTACGGCCTCTGCGTAGATCAGCCCACGGGTTGTCCCGAGGTTCCTCGCCATGCTGGCGGGGTTTACTTCGAGACCCTCCATGAGCTCCAGGGTGTTCTCGAGGGCGCCGACCGCGTGAGCGGCTGCGCTCGGGATGACCGTCCACTCCATTTGCCAAGACGCGGAGCCTCGCTCGTGGTCCTGAATCATGGCTTCGAGCATGCTCGCCGCATCGGCGCGGGTCAGTCTGGCCGCAACGACGACTCGTTGCGAGAGAACGGGATTGCGCTTGTGGGGCATGGTCGAACTGACGCCGCGGCCTGCGGCCGCGGGCTCGCGAACCTCGGCGATCTCGGTCTGCGCCAGCAACATGATGTCCGTAGCGATCTTCGCGAGACTGCCGGTCAGCAGGCCCAGGTACGTCACGAATTCGCCCAGGCAATCCCGCTGCGTGTGCCAACTCAGCCTCGGCTCGCCCAGACCCAGGCGTTCGGCCAGCCCACGGCGCACAGCAGGTCCCTCCGGGTGTAGGGCGACCAGCGTGCCAACTGCGCCACCGAACTGAACTTGCAGGAGCCGTGGACGTAGCTCTTTGAGGCGGCGCTGATGACGCAACAACGGATCCATCCATCCGACGACTTTGTAACCGAACGTAATCGGCACGGCATGCTGCATCTGGCTACGCCCTATCATCGGCGTTCGGCTGTGTTCGCGGGCCAGGCGCTCGAGGTTGCCAACTAGCCCGTGGAGCCCTTCATCGATCCAGGCTACGACCTCGCTCAAGCCGAGCACGAGGCTCGTGTCCATGATGTCCTGGGTCGTTGCGCCCCAATGCGCGAACTGACCGTGGCCGCCGGTCACGACTTCCGCCAGCTGACGGACGAGTCCGACGAGAGGGAACCCCACCGTCGCGAAGTCGTCCCGATACCGTCCGCGATCGATGTTCTCCAGCGTGGCGCCCGCCGCGATCGCTTGTGCGGCGCTCTCAGGAATGAGCCCGAGTGAGGCTTCGGTTTCTGCTAGCGCCGCCTCGACTCTGAGGTAGCGGGAGATGGTCGCCGATTCGGAGAACGACTCGTCGACCCTCGCGCTTCGACTGCCAGCGTCCATTCCGTGTCCTTGCAGGGTGGGCTAGTCGCCGTTGAACTGGACGCAATCGATGGATTGCATCTCCTGCATCAGCGCCATGTTCTGCCGCGCATCGATGGGAACATCCACAACGTGGACGCCGCCCGCAGCCGCAGCATCGTCGAGCAGTGTCCGGAACTGACTCGGATCGTCGAGGCGATGCCCGCGCGCCCCGAAACTCTCTGCATAGCCGACGAGATCGGGGTTCTGAAAACCGACGCCGAAGTCCCCGAGACCGGAGGCCATCTGCTTCGCTCGGATCATGCCGAGTGCGTTGTCGTTGAACACCACGACGATCAGATCGAGGCCGAGCCGTACCGCCGTCTCCAGTTCTTGACTGTTCATCATGAAGCCGCCATCCCCGGTGATGACGACAACCTTGCGTTCCGGATGCACGAGTTTCGCCGCGATGGCGGCGGGCAGGCTGATACCCATACTGCCCAGGGCGTGGTCGATGAGCATCGTGTTCGGCTCGTAGGCTCCGTAGCCGCGAGTTGCCCACAGCATATGGATGCCGTTATCGAGGGAAAGAATGTCCGTGTCCTCCATGAATTCGCGGAGCTGCCGCACGATATAGCCCGGCTTCGCCGGGGCGCTCGCGTCGGCGGCGTGACGCTCGATGCTGTTTCGCATGGCGACCGCGGCGCGCAGTATCGGTGCGTGATCCCAGGAGGGATTCGGCTCGAGAGCCTCGGCAAGTCCTTCCAGAGCGGCGGCCATGTCACCCACCACCTGATGCTGGGGAAAGTACACGGTATCGCCCTGGGCGGGAAAGGGGTTCAGGTGGATCACTGTGCGCTTGTCGTCGACGCGCATGTGGAAAGTCGGTTTCTCGAGGACGTCGTGTCCGACGTTCAGGATCACGTCCGCCGATTGAATAGCGCAGTTCGTGTAGTCACCCGGCAGGATCGACGTGCCGACGTATAGCGGGCCGCGCTCATCCGCCACCCCTTTGCCCATCATCGTGGCGACGAACGGAATCTGCGTTTTATCTATCAGAGCGCGCACGGCTGCTGCCACCTCGGGTCGGTTGGCACGCGTACCGCCGCCCACCATGATGAGCGGACGCCTAGCGCTGTACAGCAGTTCTGCCGCGGCCCGTACGCTCGCGGGCGAGGGCACCGGAGCGGTTCCATGATGGCAAGGGACCATCGGGCCCAGCTGTTCCTCCTGCGCAACGTCCTCGGGTAGTTCCAGGTGGGCCGGCCCTTGCCTCCCCCCGAGAGCACTCATCATTGCCTGCCGCACCAGCGCCCCGAGCATCGCGCCCGAGGGAATCTGCGCGGTGAACTTGGAGATCGGCCGCATCATCGTGACAACGTCGACCAGCTGGTACTGGCCCTGTTTGTTGTCGCGCACCGCCTTTTGGCCGGTCAGCGCGAGCATCGGTATCGCTGCCAAGTGTGCGTGCGCCATGGCGGTCGTCAGGTTCGTCGCGCCGGCCCCCAGTGTGGTCATGGCGACCGCCAGCTTGCCGGTCAACCGGCCATAGGCTGCGGCCATGAACCCCGCCCCCTGCTCATGGCGACATAGAACGAACTCAATGTCGCCGTTCGTTCGCAGGGCCTCCATGAAATGGAGATTCTCATCGCCCGGAATGCCGAAGACGTATTTCACGCCCTCGGCAGCGAGCGCCTCGACAAGTTGGTCAGCGGCAGTTCTGTTCATAGTGGTGAACTCTCAGATTTCCGAGCTGCCCTGGCTCAGCACGGTTTGCGGGTCTTCGTCCACGAGCGAGTCCTTCACACGATCCATCTTCTCCATGATCGCGCGGCTCTTTTGTAGGACGGCGTCGGCGGAGTGAGCTGGCACAACGACCGCCGCCGATCCCTGGGCGAACACGTAGTCTCCAGGAACGACGGTGACGCCATCGACGCACACCGGCACGTTGGTGAGATAAGGCTGGACCTCGTTGCCGCCAGCGCGAGCGGTTTCGCCCTTGCAGTACACGGCGAAGTCGTAGGAGTTCAGTTCCTCGTAGTCTCTGAGGCGGCCATCACACAAAACGCCGGCCATCCTGTGGTTTCGTAGCCGCGACAGCTTGGTGCCGCCGCCAAGCGACGTTTGCGGGTGGCCGTTGCTCGCCATCACGAGGACTTTGCCGGCGGGATCCTCGTCGCCGATGGCACGGTAGAAGGCCGGTCCCAGACTGTGCTTCTCGGGGTCCATCAGATCCTTGCGCACGGGCATGTACGCGATCGTCACGGCGGCTCCGAACAGCACGCGCTGGGGGTCGGGTGAATCGAAGTGGATAGCGTGGGCGCGGTGGGGCAACGTCATCATCATGGCGTCGACAACGTCTGCCACCCCGAGACCCTCGACCATGTCTTTTGCGATCATGTTTTTGGCTCCGATGGCTCTTCGAGTAGCCTGCGCTAGGAAGGCATGTTCTGGCGCATGTACTGGATCGCCTGTTTCATCGCTTCCGCCTTGACCTCGTTGCGTTCCATCATCACCTTGTTGTGCTGGGCGATATTGATCGGATAGGGGTGTTCGCGTAGCAGCTTGGCGGCGAACAGAAGATTGAGGGCCGTGAGTTCTGCGTTGCGGCGCACATAGGGAGACAGTTCGCCGCCGGCTTCGATGTAGCTGGCGCCCGGGCCAGCATCACCGACCCAATACACATCCGTGTTCGGCGGAACCGTCACACCGAAGTGCAGCAGGTTCGCAAAGGTGTTCGCTACGCAATCGTGCGAGCCGTCCTCGTTCCCCGTGACGATGCAGCCACACACCGACCCGTACAGCGGAAACTGTCCTGATTCCTCCTGCATCACCGTCTTCGTCGTGCCGTCGAGGCGCTCGATGACACGCTGGGCAACCGACGAGCGCACCCCCATCCAGATCGGCATCGCCGGGATGAAGATGTTGCAGCGCTTCACCTTCTCGAGGATCTGCGGCCATTCGTCGCCTTCACCTTCGTCGTTTGCGATGCCGGGCGAGACTTTGTAGTCGACAACCCTGACGATCTCCGTTTCGATGTCAGGCTCGTACGCTTGGAGGCGTTCGATGACGAGATTGCAGAGCGCCTCCGTGTTCGAGACCTCTGGATGAGCCTTCAGCGTGCAGTTGAGAAAGAGGGCGTAGAGCGGTCTCTCCGACTTAGCTTCGTCGAGAATTGCAGGATTCATGAGTGGTCTGTTCTCCCCTCGTTCCTAAACTGGAATGGATCAACTTGCCAGAGGTTGGAGTCGCCAGAGTTGGCAGCCGGATCTGAGCAACTGATAGGAGCATCCGGGGCCAGGACCTCCACAGGACACGGGCTCGCATCGCCGCAGAAGTTCCGAGAGCACCGAAGCTCGCGTAGCTAGCACTTGGATACCCGGCGAGGCGGGAGGTTACGAGCGTTCTGCTTGGACACTCAGATTGTCGTTTCCGGCGCCATCGACGTGACTTCGCCTGTGTTCATGTCGCGCGTAGAAGTACGAGGCTTGAAGAAGTGGGCGTGGGAGACATCGAACCTCCGACTCCCACCGGGCGCAGATGGGGCTCCCTTGGCGCGGGTTGCGTCCTGGCGGTCCATGACAGTGGCGTGTCCGCCGGAGCGCGCTTCATCGTGAGCCCGATCGGTCGTGGCGGTCCCAACACTTCCGCACGAGTGGAGCATCCCGCGGGTTCGGCGGGTGGCTACAATGACAGTCTGCGCCAACCTCCCCAGCACAGGCAGTCGTCCGTGAACGAAGATGTGAATCCTGGAGCCGCTCGCTCGCCGCGAGCGAGAGCTACTGTCGTTGCCTTCCTGCTGGTTTTCTCGGCCCTGGTGGCGGCCGATACGGGCGCTCGGCAGCAGGTGTGGCAGGCAGAGCTCGACCTGCCGTCGGCCGAGAGCGTCGTCGCCGGCCCCGCAGGGCGGATCTTCTCTGCAACGTCAGCTAACCCCTTCAGTCAGACGGTCGGCAAGACCCGCAGCATGATCTACGCGCACGACGCAGCGGGCGACCTGCTCTGGAAGACCAAGGCGAGGGGGACGTGGGTGCGGCGGATCGCCCTGTCCGCGGATGGCCTCGTAGTCATGGCGGCCGGGCTGGCCGGTTCCGAGGTTTGGGTGGCGGCCTACGACGCCGCGACAGGGAAGCGGCAGTGGCGGCGGAGTTTTCTCCCGGCGGGCGAGTCCGGAACCTCGCGCGTGGAACTGTCGGCCACCGGTGATGGTGGCGTGCTGCTCGCCGGCACCACGGCCGGCGGTGTCACAATTGGGGGCTACTTCGTCAGCCGCGTGGACAGCACCGGACGCGTGGTGTGGACGCGTTTGTACGGGCAGCCGAGCGACGGCGAGCAGCTGTTCCTCCTCGGCCTCGCCGCGGATCCGCGCGGCGCCGGCCACTATGTTGTTGGCCTGGACGGTCCACTCCGGAATACCACGACCAGGTTCTTCTTTATCGTCAGCTATGACGATGCCGGCGAAGCCATGTGGAGGCGGGAGTTCGGACAGAAGACGCGCGCCGCAACCATAGCCGCGCTCCTGGTCGCCCCCAATGGGCGTACCGTCTACGTGTCGGGAGACGCGGATGGCGCGTTCTTCCTGCGTGCGGTTACGCGCGGCGGAAAGGTCAAGAAGTCGCGCTCGCTGGTGCCGGCCCAGGGACCCATCGACGCAGCGGGTGTTGCGTTGTCTGCCAACGGCAAGAGCTTCCATTTCACCGGGCAGTACTCGACGGAAGACGGCCTACGCGGGTTGGTCGTGACGACGGACAAGCGGCTCAAGAAGGTCAGGACAGTTGTCAGCGACGGCGACCCGCGCTTCTGGGACGACTACGCGCGTCTGGCCGCGACCGACGATGGGTTCGTGGTGCTGGAGTCGTCGTCCTTCGATCCCCCGGATCGTCGCCCGGCCCGCCTGATGCGGCACGTCGGCCACACCCGCGCGGCACGTGCGGAGACCAAGAAGGCGGCCTATTCGGGCCGACGATAGTGGATGCCGGCCGCGTCGAGCCGTCCGCGCCTGCACCACAACGCCCGGGCCGTGAGGAAAGGGCTGGAACCGCGCCGGCGCGGGGTAGTGCTCACCGGCGGCAGTCTACGCCCCAGATTCCTACTAGTCTCGAGATCTTGATTTCATCGTCTTCAGCGGTAGCGACGATGCGCGGGCGACGAAAGCTCTCGAGCGCAGCTGTTGCTGTATGCCCTGTCGGAACTCGATCAGTTCCGGTCCCTCCGATTCGTGCGGGTTATTATCTCCTGGCTGTCTACCTCCCGGTAGTCGATTGGACTGAGGTCCTATAGGTATGCGTCAGCGACATCTCCGTCAGAGAGTGTTCGTTGCCCTCGTGATTGTGATGGTGCTCGGCGCCTTCGGCGCGCACACCCACGAGTTCAGGGCATCCGATGACTGCTACCTGTGCGCCTGCGGTTCGTGCCCGGAACCGGGCGCAGTGACGCTGACATTCGATCAGCCGCGCCCGAGCACTTCGCGTACAACGCCCGCACAGGTGCCTCCCACCGCGCCGCCCGCCGGCGCGCCGGTCCTACGGCGTGGTCCTCCTGTCTCCGCAGCCTGAGTTCGCTCGCCGGGCCTGAACGCCCGGCCGCGGGACGGGGTCCCGCTTCACGACCTCTGCCGGATTGATCTCCGGCGCTGCATGAGACGGAAAATGAAGACGATTTTGCGAGTCACGCTGCTCGCGTTCAGCATTGTGCTGATCGTGCCGGCGGCGTTTGCCCAGGAGCAGGCCCCGGATTCGGGCCGGATTGAAGGAACCATCACTCTCGAGGAAGACGGCTCGGTGCTGCACGGCGCACGGGTGCTTCTCATCGAACTCGGCCGATCGGTCCTCTCGGATCTCGAAGGTAGGTACACGTTCGACAACGTCCCGGCCGGGGCCTACCAGGTCCTCGCGGCCCGCGAGCATCTGCAGGCCAATCGCGCCACGGTCGAGGTCACGGCAGGTGCTGTGGTCACACAGGACTTCACGCTCGCGTTCTCCGCGGTGCACGAGGAAGTCACGGTCACGGCGACGGGCCGCGAGACCACGGCCTTCGATACGTTCAACAGCGTTCAGGTCATGGACTCTGTGGACATCGCCAAGAACATGGCCGGCACCCTCGGCGAGCTGCTCCAGAACGAGCCCGGCGTGGCCAAGCGCAGCTTCGGCCCCGGCTCGAGCCGGCCGATCATCCGCGGTTTTGACAACGATCGCGTGCTGATCATGCAGGACGGCGTGCGCAGCGGTGACCTGTCGTCACAGTCCGGCGATCACGGTGTATCCATCGATCCGGGTGGGCTGCAGAGGGTCGAGATCCTCAGGGGCCCGGCGACGCTGCTCTACGGCTCGAACGCCATCGGTGGTGCAGTGAACACGATCACGCCGCAGCAGCAGTTCTACGACAACCCGCCAGACGAGCTTCGCGGGCAGGTGAACGCCGATCTGGGCTCGACCCATGACCAGGCCGGCGGTTCGGCCAACTTCCAGTACGGCAACGGCCGGTTCATGACGTGGTTCGGCGGCGGCGCCCGCCGCACCGGCGAGTACGGCACACCGGAGGGGGCGGTAGAGAACTCGCAGACCGAACAGGTCAACGGCCGCTTCGGCCTCGGTTACTTCACGGGCTCATCTCATATCTCGGCCAGCTACCAGATAGAAGACGGTCTGTACGGCATTCCTTTCGCCGGTGATCTCCATGGCCACCACGAAGAGGAAGGTCACGACGACCACGATGACGAGTTCCTCATCGAGCTCGATCAGCGCCGCCAGGTCGTGCGCTTGGACGGTGGTCTGCACGATCTCGATGCCGGTCTCATCGACGGCGTGAAGGCGGTCTTCAGCTATATCGACTGGAACCACAAGGAAATCGAGAACTTCGTGGACACGGGTGAACGCGAGATCGGCACCGAGTTCTCCAACAAGACGACGATCGGGCGTCTCGAGGTGCAGCAGGATCCGACCAGCCGTCTCACCGGCCAGTTCGGACTCTGGGGCATGCATCGCGACTACAAGGCCGAGGGAGAAGAGGCCCTCTCGCCCCCCACCATCCAGGACGCCTTTGCCAGCTTCGTTTACGAGGAGCTCGCCTTCGACGGGTTCAGCCTGCAGTTCGGCGGCCGCCTCGAGTACAACAAATACAAGCCCGAGGAACGGCCGGAGGAGGAGGGTCACGGTCACGAGGACGATGATCACGACTTGCGGCTGGATGCCGACGGTGAAGACGACGAACACCACGGCGAGGAGGCTCCGGAAGTCCGCGACCGTAGCTTCACCGGTCTGTCCGGTTCCGTCGGCGTGCGGGTTCCGTTCAACGACGATCGCTGGGCCCTCGTGGCCAACCTGTCGAGCTCGCACCGTGCTCCGTCGCTGGAAGAGCTCTACAACTTCGGGCCACACGTCGGGAACCTGGCGTTCGAGATCGGCAACCCTGACCTCGAGCACGAACGCTCCAACGGCGGCGAGGTCAGCCTGCGCTTGAACACCGGCAAGCTGCACGGTCAGGCCAGCTTCTTCTACTACGACATCCAGGACTTCATCTTCGGCGCGCCCACGGGCGAGATCGTGGATGGACTCACGGAGATCGAGTACCTCCAGGGCGACGGCCGCTTCATCGGAAGCGATCTGAGCCTGAGCTTCCACGCCTCGCCGCGGTGGTGGGTCCACCTTTCCGGTGGCGTGGTCGATGCGAAGCTGAAGGACGCCGATGAGCCGTTGCCGCGAATACCGCCCCTGAGCGCGCGCCTGGCGGTCGACTGGTTGCCCGCGAACCGCTGGCAGATCCGCCCCGAACTCGTGTTCGCTTCAGAGCAGGACAAGACGTTTGGCGAAGAGACGCCGTCCGATGGCTACACGTTGCTCAACCTGTCGGCCTCGTACACCCTGGTCACGGCGAAGGTGATGCACATCTTCACGCTGCGAGCCACGAACTTGACGGACAAGCTCTACCGCAACCACACCTCGTTCATCAAAGACGTGGCGCCCGAGCTGGGCCGGCGCGTTCTGGTCACCTACGCGCTGCGCCTCTTCTAGCGCAGCCGGCCTATTGCCGAGGTGGCACACGGCCGATGAGCATCTTCACCAGACGATGGAGGGGTTGCCTGGTCCGGCCAAGATTGTCACGGGAATTGTCACAGCGGACGGGGCGCCGATGCGCGCTCGCTCGCAGGCTGCCGGTACATCTGGGGGAGCCGGGTGGTGGACCTGGTGCTCGCTCACGAACTCGAACGCTTCTTGGGCACCGAGTCGGTCTCTTGTGCGAACCAGGCTGCGCCCTCTTGGAGGATCTCTTGCTCCACCAGTACGACGGTTCGACCTCCTGGGGCAGTTCGTAGGCACCGCGGCCGGTTCTCGCCAACTCGATGATCTGCTGCCGATACTCCGGCGGATACGGGTTCGTTCTTGCCATGGTGGACATCCTCCACCCCAAGCCCTAGACCGTCCACGTAGCCGAGGCAACTCCACTCGTTCTCAAGGTCTTCGCGCCAGTAGCGCTGGCGTCACCGCGTGGTCGTTGGCCGTGATGATGTCAGCGCCCGCGTCCACATAGTCTCGGTGCGGTTAGATGACGGCGTCCGGCGCCTCGACACATGCTAGCGCTGACGACAGCGACGACCTGTAGTCGCGCACGTGAACACCCCCGGCCCGCAGTCCGGCACCCATTGCTCCGTCCTGAAGGTCGATTTCGGTCTCTCCCACCTGAGATCCTCCCAATGTTCTCCGTAGCGGAGGAAGACCCTGTCAAGCCGGCGGCTGGGGCTGCCGCCGGATCGTCGCAGGATTTGGCACAAGACGGGAGGAGAGCTTCGCGTGGCATCAACGAGAGGACACGGGTTCGCGGACGCAGCGATCGAGAGACTCGGACGGCGCGCGGCCCTGTTCCATGAGCAAGAGTCTGATCAAGCCAGGCTCGGGCGACATCGCCCACGATGGGCAGGCTGGTTGTACCGCGCCGACTGGCCCTTCGACGTAGCTAGCTTGCACCGGCGTTGCCAGGTCCGGCCGACTGGCCACCGCCGGCTGATTGCTCTGTAGTGGTGGTGGACTTGGTGACGTCACCGTACATAGCGTTATTTTCTGTTCCCGTAGTATACATCGAGCCTGTTCCGAACCCGGCAGACTCCTGTGTATGGACAACTGCCAATCGCGGGGCTTTCCAGGGGAGGCGATTCTTGATGGACATGTTCACCGGGATGACTGGGACGGTTCCTGCGTTGGAGGACGACTGAGTATACACGCCACGAATCGTGAGAGGCGAGAGGGAGAGCGGTCTGGGGTACTCGGAACGAGCATTCACTGCCGACCATGCGGCCGACGGTGGTTTCTACAGACTTGTGGCCGTAGACGCGATCGGGGAAGGGCCCGGGCGGGTGTCTCCCCGGCCGTGAAGAAGTCGCTCTCGTCTGGTCGCGGCGCCGCTGGGTATCCGTCCCAGCGCCCTCGATCGGTTCTCGCCTACGGGAAGAACTGGGCTCCGTGCACGAACGAGGCGACGATCGAGGCCAAGGTCAGTACCAGGCAGGCAAGCGCTCCCAGGTAGTGCTTGCTGGTCTCCTCCTTCAGCGGATCGAGCCAGCGGGCGGCCAGATAACCGCCGGCGAAGCCACCCAGATGCGCCCAGTTGTCGATCATCGGGATCAGCAGACCGATGACGACGAACATGATCACCCAGCGCCAGACCTGCTGGCCGATATGGGTCGTGCCAGCGCGCTGGCTGTAGACGATCAGCGCGCCAAACAGCCCGAACAGCGGCGCTGAAGCCCCTACCGTGAATCCCGCACCCTGGAGCGGCCAGGGCATCGGCAGGATGCCCATGATCGACGTCGCCGCGAAGCCTCCCACCGAGGCCACCGTGTAGATGATCACTAGCCGGCCGACCCCGTACAGTTGGCTGACAGCCGGCATCAACTGTCGGAGCCACATCATGTTCATGCCGATGTGCAGGAGGCTGCCGTGCAGCCAGGCGGCGCTCAGCACCGTCCACCAGCGGCCGTATCCGAACACCGGCAAGGCACCGCTGGCGCCCATCAGGAACAGCGGCTGGCGTCCTGGCGAGAGCAGATTGAAGATGCTGTTCATGCCAATCGCCGCCGGCTCGCCCAGTAGCGTGATCACGAACATCGCGGCGCAGCCGAACAGAACGATCTCGGTGAAACCGAGGTTGCGTCCGAACTTGTTCAGCAGGGGGGCGAAGCCCCACAGGCCGGGGTTCCGCTGGCCGCAGTTGTAGCACTCGCTGTCCTGCACGCCGACGAGTCGGCCGCAGTTAGGGCATACAACGGCACCAGAGGTTTGACGCTTGAACATAAGAGCAGTGTAGCCCGGGGAAGCGAGCGGGCCCGCCCAGCGGGCGGGCCCATGAGTCAGTGCGAGGTCCTAGTACTCCCAGCCGCAGGCCGAGTCGGCCGGCACGAGAAGATCGAGGAGTGATCCCAGCGGCGGCAGCGTGCTGTCGAGCGAGAGCACAGGGTCGATCCAGTACTGCGGAGCCTGACCGATCGGAGCGCCCGGAGGCGCACTCGGGGTCGAAGGCGACGAGTAGGGCTCCGCCGGCCGGTGCAGGAGACGCGCGATGTCGGCACCGAGCAGCGCCATGTGCGCCTGACCGGCGTCCATTGGCGTCATGGTCATGTTGTCGGCTTCGTCCCCGTCGATTGCGATGTGGATGTGCTCAGCCATCATCCGCAGTCGCGACGTCGCGATGGCGCGTACCTGCGGCATCTGGGCGCTCATCGCCAGTCGCATGACCTGCTCGACGACCACGCGCTGCGTGGCCCGCGCCAGTTCCGCTTCGTAGCCGTCCAGTTCCTGCTCGTGCATGAACACCGACGTCAGGGTCTTGTCGAGGACGTCTGCCAGGCTCGGCAGGCTCGGGTCGAGCGCGTGCTGCTGGACCAGGCGGGCAGCGCGCGCCGGGTTGAAGATCTCCGCCGCGACGTGCTGCGAGGCGATGACCGCCGGAGTGATCGCGTCGAAGGTGAGCCCGGTGTAGCGCGGAAACAGCTCCCGGTGACGGCCATAGCCGCTCGGTCGCGGCGGTAGCAGTCCCAGAACGCTCCGTGGGATGGCTAACTCGGCCGGCGTGATCGAAGCGAGCAGCGCGTCGAGGGCCGCCAACTGGTCGGCTGCCGGCGTCGGGTTGGTCGCCGTGCCGTGGCCGTCGCCGCGCAGGGCGTAGTGGTAGTTCATCCCGCCTAGCGCCGAGGCGGTGGCGGTAACCTGGTAGCGCTGGTGCATGTACAGCGGCACCAGTACTTCCTCCAGCTCGGCGAGCGGCTGGTTGAGCTTGATCGCCTTTTCGCTAAAGCGGTCCAGGGCGTGGCGCCGCACGGCCATCATGCGATTCAGTTCTACCGCGGGATCGTCGCCGTTGGCCCACTGGTGCACGCGCGGCTGCGCCGACATGTCCTGGTTGCTCATATAGAGAACGTCGCGTTCCCAGGCCTCGTCGAGGATGGCGCGCAGCTCTTCCTGCGCGTCGGCGCCGGCAGGGAAATCCTGGTAGGCGTAGGTCACGGCTACCTTGTCCCAGTCGCCGATCTTGTCGTCGTACACGGCCGAGAGGTCGAGCTCGCCATCATCGCCGAGGGTCACGAGCGGGTGCGGATAGTCCATGACCGAGATCCGGCCGAGGCTGCTGGCCCAGTAGTTGTGGCCGAAGCCGATCGTGTGACCGACCTCGTGCGCTGACAGCTGGCGCAACCTGGCAAGCGCCCACTCTGCCAATTCCGGCGGCGTCTCCGTGCCGTACTCATAGGGGGAGAGGAGCCCTTCGGCGATCATGTAGTCCTGCCGAACACGCAGCGATCCGAGCGTCACGTGGCCCTTGATGATCTCGCCCGTGCGGGGGTCGTTCACACCGCCGCCGTAGCTCCACCCACGAGTGGACCGATGCACCCACTGGATCACGTTGTAGCGAACGTCGAGGTTATCCGCTCCTTCGGGCATCATCTCCACGCGGAAGGCGTTGCGGTAGCCAGCCGCCTCGTAGGCCTGGTTCCACCAGCGAGCGCCGTCCAGCAGTGCCGAAGCGACGGGCTCCGGGGTGCCGCGATCGAGGTAGTAGATGATCGGCTCCACCGGGTCGCTCATTGCCGCCGACGGATCGACTTTCGCGAGCCGGTGACGGTTGATGAACCGCTTCGTCAGCGAGGTGCCCAGCGGCACCGCGTAGTCCTGGTAGCGGAGCCCGAAGGCGCCGGCCCGAGGGTCGTACTCGCGAGGCTCGTAGCCGGGACCTGGCAGTTCGACGAACGAGTGATGCTGGCGTACGGTCACCGCCGACATGGTCGGAGTCACCGCTCCCAGGGACCCACGGCCGTAGCCGCCGCCGGGGCCGCGCTGGGTGCCGAAGCCGCCAAAGCCGCGTCCACCGCCGCCGGTGGTGGTGAACGTCAAGGTCACGTCCATCTCGGTGTTCTTGGGAAACGACTTCGTGCGATCCATGAACATCGCGCTGCGGGTGCGATCGAGCCGATAGTTAGCCGGCTGCAGGCGGCTGGCGACGCCGTGTGCGTCGCGCATCAGGAAATCGGTCATGTCCACCAGCACGCGACCGTCGGTCTCGGCGGCCACCTTGAAGCCCCACAGGATCGACTTGGCGAAGGCCTCCTCGACAGCCCGCCGCTCGGCGGGATTGTCGCTGATCGCGCGATAGGTCGTGTTGGGCTCCTCCATGAGAATCTTCGGGCCGACTCGCTTGAAGCTCACCAGATGCGTGCCACCGAGTTGCCCGCGATCGAGGCCGATGTCGTTGGAGCCGACTCCTGCCGAGAGGCCGCTGATGTAGAGCACCTCTTCGTTCAGGCGGGGAATCTCCATCCACAGCTGGCCCGCGGCCTCGTCCCAGTACAGGGGGTAGAAGCCGTCGAGTGCCTCCATGTCGGCAGTCTTCTCTTCGATCGTCGGTGGCGGTCCGGAAGGCTCGCCGCGACCGCCTGGCTGGGCGGCGACAGGCGCGGCCGTCGCGAAGGCAACAGCAAGGGCAACGGTTGCGAGAAGAGTCCGTCGGAGCAGGATGGTGAACACGGGGGTGCCTCCGGTTGCTGGGTAAGGCTGCGACGTTTGTGGGTGCGCCGTCACTCGGACGCGGCGCGCTTGACCAGCGTCACCGCGTTGCCCTTGGCGTTGTATTTGACTTCGTCCATGAATGTGCGCATCAACATGATGCCGCGGCCGCTCACCATGAGCAGGTTCTCCGCCTTTGTGGGGTCGGGCACGCTGGCCGGATCGAATCCGTTTCCTTCATCCCGGATCGTGTAACGAACCTCGGAGACGGATTCCATAGCGGTGCAGTAGACGCGGCGCTCCGAGTAGGGCTCCTGCCCCTGCCGTTCCTTGATCAGCGCGTCGTAGGCGTCGCGATCCGTAGCGCGTAACTCGGAGCCTACTTCGAGGTTGCCACGAACGATGGCGTTGGCGACACCTTCCGACAGCGCCATGCCCACGCGCGTGCGCACGGCCTCGTTGCCAAACTCGAGCCGCTCGAGGCTGTCCTGAAAATAGGCCACCAGCGGGTGGATCAAGTGGATGTCGTTGACCAGCTCGAAGTGGGTCTCGCGATGCAGAAACGAGAGCAACTCGCTGCGGGTCCGTCGCGCCTCGGCGACATCGAGGACCTGGGCGATCGTTTCGCAGAGCTCTTCCTCGATCTCGTCTTTGGGTACGTAGCTCGCGGCGCCCGCGGCAAGCGCCTTGACCGCGATCTGCTCGCTGCCACGCGCGGTCATCAAGACGACTGGGATCAGCGGATAGTCTTCGCGCAACCGCTCGACGAGTTCGAGGCCGTCGATCTCGGGCATGCGCAGATCCGTGAGCACGAGATCGATGCTCTTCGCGGCGACGATGTCCAGGGCCTCCTGGCCGTCGCTGGCGAACTCGAGCTTGAGCTGCTCGTTCGAGGACGTGAGACACCGGCGGGCGACTTCGCGGTCGACGTACTCATCGTCGACTACAAGAATTCTCGTCATCATGACTCCGCGATTCGCGGTGACTTGGGCCACGTGAAACTGAAGGTCGAACCCTTGCCGGGCTCTGAACTCACACCAACCTTACCGCCTCCGCGCTCGACAATTTTCTTGACCAGCGGAAGACCCATTCCGGACCCGCCGCTCTGGGCGTCGAGGCGGACGAACCGGGAGAATACGCGCTCGATGTCGTGCTCGGGAATCCCAGGACCGTCGTCCGTCACTTCGAACCCCCAGTGATCGCCGCGATCTACTGCCTTGATGTCGACACGGCCGGCTTCGCGATCATGGTGGGCGATCGCGTTGGCGATCAGGTTGCGGAGTACCTGGTGCAGTGGAGCCGCCTCCGCGGCGAGTGTCGGCAGCGGCCCCGCTTTGGCCACGACGAACCCCGTCGGCGGGGTCAGTAACTCGGTGATCTCGCCGATCATCGCTTCGACGTCGACGCTGGTTACATCTTCGGGCGTGCGCCCAACACGCGAGTAGGCCAGCAGGTCTTCGATGAGCTCCTGCATGCGCCCGACCTTCGAGCCCAGTTCGTCGAGGTGCCGTTGCACTCCCGGCTCGATGTCGCTCGGCATGTCATCGCTGATCCACTTCGCCAGATGGGCGATCGCTCGCAGCGGCGCCTGGAGATCGTGCGAGGCAGCGTAGGCAAACTCCTCCAGGTCGGCGTTGGATCGGGCGAGATCCTCGGCTTGCCGCGCGATGAGCTGCTGGGAGTGCATCTCTTCGGTGATATCGCGGGCGGCTGCGTAGATCAGGCCCTCGTGGTCGGGGGGAGACGACCGCCAGGCGAGCCAGTGCCAGCTCCCATCCTTGGCGCGGTACCGGTTCTTGAAATCGATCACAGCCTGGCCCTCGGCGAGTCCTGCCAGGTGGTCGAGAGTCTGTCTGCGGTCGTCCGGATGAACGAACTCGATGAATCGGCGGCTGATGAGTTCGCCATCGTCGTAGCCGAGAAGCCGTTTGAATGACGGGTTCACGCGCTCGAAGTAGCCGTCCGGGGTGGCGATACAGAGGAGGTCGAGCGACAGCTCGAACATCCGACTGAGTCGACTCGCGCGCGCGCGGTCCTCGTCGTTCTCACTCATCCGGATTTCAGTCCTGTGCGGGGAGCCAGTCCATGTCGGCGTTCGCGGGGGCGCGGCTGGCCATGTGGGCCGCGGCGACCTCGAGAAACTCCGGATATGTAATGTCGTCGCCCGAGCCGGTCGGACTCGCGCCGATCCAGCAATGAGGCTTCTTCCAACCGTACTCGAAGCCGGCCTCGGCCGGGGGATTATCCACCGACTCCAGATACTCCTGCAGCAGCATGACAGCTTGTTCCAGGTAGTAGGTGTCCATGTCGCCAACGGCGAGGTGCAGCTTGCCGCGCAGGTCGGGGCCGACCGCCGGCCACTGTCGACGCAGGTAACGATGAAGATCGAAGTTCTCGCGCCAGTACTCGGCGACCTCGCGGTGAATCTCGCCCCCCACCGGATCCCAGATCGGCCGTGGCAGCCCGTTCTCGCCTACGGGGCCAAAGACCGCTTCCCAAACAGCCCACTGGCCGCCTGATCGACTTCCGGGCCCGCTCGCGAGTTCCAGGTGGTTCTCCTGCCGCACGGTGGAGATGATGTTGCCGTCGGGCCGCCGCGCGTTCGGCCGCTCCACCTGATGCCATTCGTTGCCGGTGAAGTAGGCGTTGTCGTCTTCGTAGATCCCCACGATCTGGTAGTAGTTGAAGTCGACTGGATCCGGGCACCAACCCCAGGCGCCGCCAAAGAAGCGCGGGTAGAAGATCTGCATGGCCAGAGCTTCCCAGCCGCCGGTAGACCCTCCCGCGGTGACGCGCGCCCACGGCTCCGCGATCATGCGGAACTCCCGTTCGAGGTAGGGGATAAGTTCCTCGGTGATCGCCCTGCCATACGGGCCGACGTTGGCCGAATCGACGGAATAGGCAGTGTCGTAATAGGGGTTGGCGTCGCGGATGGTTACGGCAATCATGCGTGGCGCCGAGTCTGACTCCCAGAATCGGGTGAGCAACTCGCTGCGCGGCCGCGGATTCTCGCCGCCGTAGCCGAGCGGGGCACGTCGCCCGGGAAAGTGCCCTTGCAGGTAGAGAGTCGGATAGGGCTGAGAACTCTCGTCATAGTCAGCTGGTAGGAGGACATTGGCACCGATGTACATGTCGCGGCCCCAGAACTCCGACAGCAGCTCGCTGCGAATCTTCACGTAGCGGGCGGGGCCTTGATCGCGGGGGTTGCCTTGCTGCAGAACTTCACCGCTTCGCAGCGGCTCGATCGGCGGGATCACACGATTGATCTCGAGTTCGATCTGGCCTCCTGCGACGGGATCGATGTGCATCTGGACAGGTTCGCCATAGGCATTCCCGGGCGCCCTGAACGCGCTCTGGCCAGCCCCCGAATTCAGATGCAGGTGCACGGTGTGGCCATCGGCGCGCGCGAACGTCGTGTAGACGTTCAGAAAGGGCTGTATCCAATAGTCGCCGGCTGGCAACGCGGCGAAGTCGGCGAGCGGGTAGCCGATCACGCCGCCAGCAGATTCGTCGCCCCTCGTGACCACGCCGCGCGTATCGAGCACGACGCTGTCGTTCGGGCCCATCGCGGCCACGTCCATGCCCCAGAGCGGGACGCCATTGACGCCGATCTGTTCACGCGGCTCGCCGGCCATGTTCTGACGACTGAGTACCACGAACACTCTGCCGTTCACTGGCACCTCGAGCCCGAGGTCGGCGATTCCGGCGGCAGCGGCGTCCGTCAGGGTCACCTGGATGGTGAGCGCTTCCGGCGAGGCGGGGGCTGCCGCGAAGAGGCTAGCCGAGACAACGAGCGTAAGGGCGCCGAGCAGGAGAACGTGCCGCTTCACTCCGCGCTCCGGAGGCGAGCGAGATCGGCTTCCGCCGCGATATAGCCGAACGCCGCCCACGAGGTTCCGTCGAGAATGCGTTCGTACACTTCGATCGCCTGCGACTCTTCGCCCACGGTGAGATACCAGTTGCCGACACCGTAGCCCTGCGTGGCGATGTTCAGCGCCTGGTCGGGATCGTCGACGGCGCGCAAGTCGAGCAGGTCCTCCGCGGCGAGTTCGCCTTTGTACATGAGCAGGCGTCGATGATACGAGTCGTTCTCGATGATCTCCATGTCCGCGGTGATCGCTGCGAGCAGCGGTGCCGTTTCATCGGCGCGACCCAGCCGGCGCAGGGTCATCACCATCCAGTCGCTCGTCGCAACGAGGAGGTCGGGGTTGCCGGATACCGCCATGCATTGCTCGTACGCTGCCAGCGCCGCGTCGAAGTTACCCTGCAGGTAGTGGGCGAGCGCCAGGTGGTACCAGATGTTGAAGTGGTCGGTGCCGAGCGGGATCCCGAGCGCGTTGGGTGCTCCGTCGGGCTCGATCTGATCTTCGTGTCCGGCGGCCAACTCGGCGGCGGCCGCAAGGTCGATGATCGCCAGGTCCAGCTGCCGAGTAGAGATGTAGCGGTGGCCTCGATGGCGCCGTAGTCGGTACGAGTCGGGGAACAGTTCGATCCCTTCGCTCAGCACCCGGATGGCCTCCTGGTAGCGACTCAGGTAGCCGAGCCGGCGGCCGAGCCAGATGATCGCCTCTTCGTTCTCGGGATCCGCGGCGTGGGCGGCTTCCGCTGCGGCCAGGTTCCCTTCGAGCCGTTCGCGCGTGCTGTCGGGTAGGTCGGGGCGGCGCAGCTCGACACCAAGCAGAGACATGGCTTCGACGGGTTGCTCGGCGGCGGAGTCTGCCGCTGCCGCGGGAGCCGCTGAGGGGTCGGGTGGCGAATCGCAGGCGCCGACGGCAAGCACCAGGAGGGTGCACAGGATCGTTTCGATCAGGACGGGGCGGCGAGGGTGTGGCGCGAGCATTCGTTTCCTCCCGTTGCGAGGCGACGTGGGTCGCTGATCGCCGGATTCTATTCGCGCGGGCGGAGCGTGACTAGCGTCGCTCCCCAGCTCGAGCCGTCGCCCGCCAGGGTGTAGCGGTCGATGTCCGAGCGGCGATCGAGGACGGAATGGACAATCCGGCGCAGCGTGCCGGTGCCTTTGCCGTGGATGACGCGCACCTCGAGGATTCCGCGGGCGCGGCATTCATCCAAATAGTCGGCCACGAGTTCCTTCACGTCGGCCGGTCGGAACGTATGCAAATCAAGGACGCCGTCGATGGGTAGATCGACGGCGTCCTCGGTGCTCATCAGAGTCTCGCTGTGGTCCGCTAGATCCCCGGTCGGAACGCGGCCACCTGCTGGCGCATACGGATCTTCTGCCCCTTCGTGAAGGAGTTCATGCAGGAATCGTCCGTGTAGTCCATGAAGTTGAAGATCGGATCGACGCCAGCGCTCGGGCAGGAGTCGCGTCCGACAGGGCAGCCATAGGCCGGTGAGGTTTCGGCCGGCGTGTCTCCGACTTTGTCACCGTCGTTGCAGCCACCCTGGAACGTGTGCAGCAGACCGAGCCAGTGCCCGACCTCGTGCGTGCCGGTATCGCCCTCGTTGTACGGGGCCGCGCTGCCGTTCGGCAGGCTCGAATACAGAAGCACCGCACCGTCCTGGTTCGTGCCGGTGACCGCGCCGCCAGGAAGGAAGGCGAAACCCAGGAGGCCGCCACTCGGATTACAGAGGTAGATGTTCAGGTTCTTCGTCGGATCGACGGCCAGCTTGTTCGTCATCCGGTTGTAGGGCGCGTTCTTGTGGCACTTCGTGAACCATCTCTTGTTCTTGGTGCGCGTCGTTCCCTTCAGCTTGAACACGAAGCCACGACTCTTGAACGCACGGGTCAGCACCTTGATCTGGGCGGCGATGTCAGCGTCCGAGACCTTGCCGTTCTTGCCGTCGTGGATCACGTGGATGTACGTGTTGACCCGGTTTCTCGCCAACTTGGGGTCGGCGAGGAGCGCCTCCGCGGTCGGCTCTACGGCGCTGGCTGCGAACATGGCTCCGCGGGCATCGGCCGCCGCGTGTTCGGCGGCCGTCAGGCCGTGCGTGGCGCAGCGAGTGCCGAGAATGACTGCACCGTCGGGTGCCACCATGGGTGTGTCACCGACAAGCCGCGCCCGATAGGCAGCCGCGTCGAGAAGTACATCGTCGGCAGTCCGCAGTCCCGGGAACTGAGCGCTGGCCGAAGTCACTGCCAGGGAAATCGCTGCCGCTGCGAATAGCACGGAGACAAGTCGATTGCGCATGGTGCTCGCTAGTCGTGAGGGGAGGCGCGGACGCCTAATGATCAAGACTCAATCGTAGCCGGTGGGGGGTGCTCTCGTCGACGGCCAAAGCAAGGGCGCCGTCGGTTAGCCGACGGCGCCCCTGGCCCTGCGGCGGGCGACAGGCGGCCGCTGCTAGATTCCCGGCCTGTGGGCTGCGACCTGTTTGGTCATCCGCGAGCGCTGCCCGTTGGTGAACGAGTTCATGCAGGAGTCGTCGGTGTAGTCCATGAAGTTGAAAATGGGGTCCTTACCGCCGCCCGGGCAGGAGTCGCGCCCGACAGGGCAGCCGTAGGCCGGCGACCTTTCGGCGGGTGTGTCGCTTACCTTGTCTCGATCGCTGCAGCCACCGAAGAAGGTGTGGTCGAGACCGAGGTAGTGCCCGACCTCATGCGTTCCCGTGTCGCCCTTGTTGTAGGGTGCAGCGCTGCCGCCGGGCAGGGTCGAGTGAAGCAGGAAGACCCCGTCTCGGCTCGATCCAGTGATGCCGCTTCCAGGAAGGTAGGCCCATCCCAGAATCCCGCCGTTGGGGTTGCACAGGTAGATGTTCAGGTTCTGGCGTGGGTTCACCGCGAGCTTGTTGGTCATCTGCCGCTCGGCGTTACCGCCGCAGCCTCTGAACCACTTGCCGTTGTTGGTGCGCGTGACGCCTTTGAGCTTGAACCTGAAGCCATGCTTCTTGAACGCTTTGTTCAGGACTTTGATCTGGGCCTTGATGGCCGACGTCGACACGTTGCCCTGGTTGCCGCTGTGGATCACGTGGACGTACGTGTTCACCCTGTTCTTCTTGGCGGCAAGTTGCGGGTCCGCGAGAAGCTCGGCCACGGTCGGCATCGCCATTCTCGCTTCGATCATGGCCACCTTGGCGTCCGACGCCGCGTGTTCGGCGTCGGTGAGATCATGAGTGCTGCATCGGTGACCGAGCACGATGGCTCCATTGTGGTCGACGAACGGCGTGTCCCGGGGCTGGGCAGCTCTGAATGCTGCGGCGTCGGCGGCCACCCGGGCGGGGGTTCGGACCTGGCCGAACTGAGCACTCGCGGAACTGGCGGTCAGGGCAACGACGCCCAGGACGGCGGCTGCTGTGGTGATTCGGTATTGCATGGGTCCTCGCTGGTGCATCAGTGGCCGGAGGATCCGGCGTCTACTAGAAAACGCGCAAACTCTCCCTGAACTGGCTCAGGAAATCATGAACCGCGTGCCACGCGCCTTACTACTGGCGTAGATCGCGGTAAGCGCGGTAGTGGTGCACGGCGACGCCGCCGAAGCCCGGCTGATCGGCGAACGCTCGCTCGACGTCGGCGATGGCCGCGTCGAGGGCGCGCTCGCCTTCTTCGTAGAAGGTGAGCTTGTCGAGAGCATCTGCGGCAGTTTGCAGTGCGATCAGAGCCACCTTGTTGGTGCGGCTAGCGATGCTGATTTCGCCGCGCGCGAGCGCTGTGATCCCGTCGGCTCCGGTGACTTTGTCGCGGTAGGCCATGACGACGAGGGCGTCGACTCGCTCGGCCACCTGCTCGGCGAGCGTTCCCGCGCGCGAGCGATAGGAGTCGTGATCGAACCAGAATGGCACCGCGACCATCAGTGGCAGGTCGCCGGCACCCTTCTTGGCGGCTTGCAGCGCGCGGAGGTAGCGCTTGATCGTCCTGCGGCGGTTCGTCTTCCAGGCGTCGAGGAGGTAGGGCTCGACATCGAGGACGATTCCGGCGATCCCTTGGATCTTGGCAGCGGCGCGCGCCCACCGTCTGGCAGCGCGCGGGTCGGTAGCCCAGGCCGGATGTCCGGAGAGAGCCCAGACACGGACGCCCCGACGATCGGCGCTGCGGATGACCTCGCGCGTCGAGGGCGCGCGCAGCCGCGCGGTCGGGATCTCGAAGAGAAGAGTGTCGATGCCCTGCTGCTGGGCCCAGCTCGGCAGTTGTTCGTCAGCTTCACCCCACACCCACATCGCGCGGACGGCGGAGGGCGCCGCACGCAAGCGCGGCGAGGTCACGGCGAGCACGCTGACGACGCAGCACAGCGCCACAGCGAGAGGCATACGCTGTCGTGGCAGAAACATGTCGACTCCGGGGGAGGAACAGTCGCGGGCAAAGTAGCAGCGGGACGATCCGGAGTCGCGCAGCACCCGCCGTCGATGGCCTCTTTGGGCCGCACCTGACCGGCGCCTATCGAGGCGGCCTGCTAGGCTCGGACTTCTACCGTCAACGCTGGCCGGTGAGGAGAAATCGCCGCATGAACTCTCGCAAATACGGCGCACAGAACATGGTGGAACCACTGCGCCGCGTAGTGGTGCGGGCGCCTTCGCCCGCCTACGGAGATGCCGACCCCGCGGCGTGGAACTACCACGGCAAACCTGAGATCGAGGCAGCTCGGCGGGAGCATGCGGAGCTGGTGTCTCTGCTGGAGAACGAGGGTGCGGAACTGATCTGGCACGACGCCGACCTTCCCGAACTGGCGGACGCCATGTACGTGCACGATCCGGTGCTGGTATGCGACGCCGGAACGATCGTGCTCAGCATGGGCAAGGATCTTCGCCGCGGCGAGGAGATGCCACTGGCCCAGACGCTGGAGAGGGCCGGCGTACCGATTCACTATCGATTGCATGGCGATGCCCGTGCCGAGGGCGGTGATCTCCTCTGGATCGATGGTCAGACGTTGGCCGTTGGGCAGGGGTTCCGCACCAACCGGGCCGCGCTCGAGCAACTGACTGAAGCATTGGCGCCCCTCGACGCTCGCTGCATCGCTGTACCGCTCCCGGTCTACGCGGGAGCGGCCGCGTGCCTGCATCTCATGTCGTTGATCAGCATGATCGACGATGATCTCGCTGTCGCGTACCCGGCGCTCCTGCCGGTGCCGTTCCGGCAATGGCTCGCGGAGCGGGGCATCGAGCTGGTGACGGTGCCTGAGGCCGAGTTTTCCACTCAGGGCCCCAACGTACTCGCGCTGGCCCCGCGCCGCTGCGTGCTTCTGGAGGACAACGTGGAGACGGCGGCACGGTTGCGGGCGGCGGGGTGTGAGGTATTGACCTACCGCGGCGCGGAGATCTCGCACAAGGGAGAGGGCGGGGCGACGTGTCTGACACGTCCGGTGCTGCGCTCTCGCTAGCGAGGAAGGGGGCTAGCGGGCCAGCCGGAGCCGCATGTGCAGTGCGTCCTCGGCAGGGTGCTGATAGTAGCCACGCCGTATTCCGTGGGGCTCGAATCCGAGGCGGTCGTAGAGTCGCTGGGCGCACTCATTACTCATGCGGACGTCCAGTTTGCAGCCGTCCAGGTTGAGTTCGCGGGCATGGTCGACGGCCTGGTCGATCAGGCGACGCCCGAGCCCGTCGCGGCGCGCCCGTGGGTGTACGGCCACGTTGGCTATCAGCAGATCGTTCACGTCGGGGCAGCCGACGAGGTATCCGAGCACCCGGTCGGAGCAGGCGACGACGCTCAGCAGGTCGGGGGCCGCGATGGCCAGTTCGAATGCCGAGCGCGGCCACGGCGTCGGGAAGCTGGCAAGTTCGATCGCCAGGACCTGTTCGAGGTCGGTGCCCTCCATGACGCGCACGGCCACCGCCGTCGCGGCGCTGGTCGTCGCAGAGTCCGACACGTTCCTACTCGGTCCGCTTGATGATCATCAGAGTGAGATCGTCGAACGGCGGAGTGCCCTCGGCGAACACGTCGACATCGTCGAAAACCGCCTTGCTGATGCGTTCCGCTGAGGTGTCATGGCAAGCCCGCACCGCCCGCTCGAAACGCTCCATGCCGTACTCGTCTTCGCGCGGATTGTTCGCTTCACTCACACCATCGGAAAACGTCACGATGACTCCGCCGGGCGGGACGTGCGTTGTCTGAAGTTCGTACTCGCGCGCCGGGAAGAGGCCGAGGGGCATGCCGCCGCCAAACAGCTCTTCGGCCTTGTTGTTGCCGTCAATTAGCATCGCCGGGTTATGTCCGGCGTTCACGAAGTGCAGCGTCCCGTCCGTCTCGAGCTTGCCGACAAAAAAGGTCGCGTAACGCTCCGGGGTCGTGCGCTCGACGATGAAGTCGTTTACATGCGCGCAGGCGTCCGCGAGGTCTGTGTTGCCGCGGATCGCTGCGAGAAACGCGGCCTGCAGCGTGGCCATGAGCATCGCCGCTGGGATGCCTTTGCCGGACACGTCACCGACCGCGAATCCAAGGCCGTCATCTTCGATTTCGAAGAACTCGAAGTAGTCGCCGCCGACACCACGCGAGGGGATGTTCACCGCGTGAACGTCGTACCAGTCGGATTCCGGGAAGTCCGAGAGCAGCAGGCTCCGCTGGATGCGGTTGGCAACGCGCACGTCCTCTTCGAGTCGTCGTTTTTCCAGCGCCTCTTCGTACAGGCGGGCATTGTCGATGGCGATCGCGGCGTGACTCGCGAACGACTCCAGTACAGCCAGATCCTGGTCGCCAAAATGCCGCGTTGGTGACCGCCGGTCGACGTAGAGCACGCCCAGGATACGGGAGGTTCCACTGTCACCGCTGGTCCCGGTCTGGTAGTCGTCCAACCGCGGTTCGGCATCGTCTGAAAAGTGGCTCAATCGCAGCGGTACGCACATGACGGTACGCAGGTTCAGGCCAACGATGCTCTGCTGCGCGCTGAAACGCTCGTCCTCGGCGACGTCGGTGAGAATCGTCGATTCGTCGTTCTCGAAGACGTTGCGGACGACGCTTTGGCTGTACTTCACCTCATCGGAACTTGCTGTCAGGTTGCGATGGGCGGCGGTCTCCAGTTCGTCGGCATTCTTGCCGAGCAACATCAGGCAGCGCTCGCCGTCGGTGAGCGCGATCACCGCATCCATGACCTTCTCCAGTACGTCCGTGATACGGAGGGAGGAGTTCAGCGCCTTGCTGATTTCGAGTAGCGCGGTGAGGCTGCGGGCGCTTTCCTGCCGGGCCACGGTGCCGCCCGTCGCCGTAGCTAGCGGCTCGGTGGCATTCTGCTTGCCGGTCGTGCCGATGAGCATCGTGAACTCGCCGCCGCTGCGGAACGTGAGCACGTGCCCCATCGCGCCGCCGAGACGGATGCGGTCGTTGGCGGAGAGATCGTGCCGTGTGATCCGTTCCTGATTCACGAACGTGCCGTGTGTGCTTCCGAGGTCCTCCACGAAATAGTCACTGCCATCGCGATTGATGCGCGCATGGTCGCGCGAGACCGTCGGGTCGAGTACCTGGATTTCATTCGTGCTGCGTCGCCCGATCGTGATCGGGAGATCGTCCAACGAGACCCGGGTCATCTGCCCGTCGGGATCTCGCAGCATCAGGTATGGCTGGGCGCCCGTATCGTCATTCATACGCTAGTCAGACTTCCAGAAAGTGCTGCGGCAGGGGTGGAGGGATTGCTGGGGGCGCATTCTACTTCCTGCGGGCGGGCACGCACACTGCCACGGCTCGCTTGGCCGGTGGCAGCGGGGCTGGCGTGCGGTAACATTGCAACGCAAAGTTCTCGTTCGCACCAAAGGACAGTGCCGTGCAGCCAGTTCCGTCAGTACACGACCACGCCGAGGGCCATCTGCGCGTGATCCGTTCCGCGATGGAACGTGCCGGGTCTTTCACGGCGGTGCCGGGATGGGGCGGAGTTCTGATGGGCACGATTGGCATCGTGGCCGGCCTCGCGGCGGCACGAGTGCAGACGCCGCGCGAATGGGTGCTTGTCTGGCTGATGGCAGCAGGGTTGGCGCTGCCGGTCGGTGTCGCGGCAATGGTGCACCGCGCGCGCAGCGGCGGCGTGGATCTTGCCGCCGGAGTGGCCCGTCGTTTCGTGCTCAGTCTGGCCACGCCTGTTGCCGCCGGAGTGATCCTCAGCGCCGGGCTGCTGCACCGTGAAAGTTACGACCTGCTGCCGACTGTCTGGCTGACTCTCTACGGGACGGGTGTTCTGGTCGCGGGCATCTTCTCGACTCGTCTCATCACTGTCCTCGGAATCTGTTTCATGGGGCTGGGCACGGTGGCGGCGTTCGCGCCCTGGTGGCTCGCGACAGTTCTGGTTGCCGGCGGTTTCGGTGGCCTTCATCTTCTGACCGGGTCGATCGTGCTCGGCAGTGATCGCAGGAGTGGGTAGAAGTGGCGAACCAGGCAACTCGGAAGAGGAGCTCTCCGGAGTCAGCCGAGGCACCGCGCGTGCTCGAGGGCGGCGCGGAAGACGCCCGCGCGCTCGACAGGATCATCCACCAGCCCGTACGGCTGGCGATGGTGAGTGCTCTGGCAGTCAACGCCGAACTCAGCTTCGCCGACCTCAAGAGTCTCCTTGAGGTGAGTGACGGCAACCTCAGTGTGCACGCGCGCAAGCTGGAGGAGGCGGGCTATGTGGCCTGCGAAAAAGGGTTCGTCGGCAGATCGCCGCGCAGTGTTTACCGGCTGACGCAAGACGGGCGCGGCTGTCTTGAACGGTACCTCGCCCATATGGAGGCGGTGATTGGCGCGGTACGCGGTACCTGACGCAGCTGCTGTAGCCGCGCCATAGCGTCGTGGCATAGTGGTCGGCATGCGTGTACCGCGACTGACTTCGACTGACGGCCTGCGTGTCCTGCTCATAGCAGCAGGGCTCGGTGGAGCCGGCGTGCTGCTTACGCTGGCCGCCGAACGCCCAGCGGGGGCGCAACAGGACGAAGACGACTACGCCGATCCGACCCGGCATCCGGCTTACTTTCAGTCAGGGCCCCATCTCGAGGGCTACGACTTCACTGAGCTGCCGCTCGATCCAGACTCGCCATGGTATCCGTCGTCCGCGTCGACTCGCTCCGGCGAGTTCTACTCGCAGGCTCAGCTCATGGATGTCGAGCGCTGCGGCGACGCCGGTTGCCACGCGGACATCTACGACATGTGGTTCGAGTCGACACACCATCTGGCCTCGATGAGCGACCCCTGGTACCGGCGCAGCATCCAGTTCATCCAGGAGCGTGCCGGCGTGCAGACGTCACAGTGGTGCGCTGGTTGCCATGACCCCGCACTGATGATGACGGGCAAGATGCAGGCCGGCGAGGAGATCGACTTCGATTCGGCGGCCGCGAACATCGGCCTCTCGTGCCAGTTCTGCCACAGCGTCGATCAGATCCACCCGGCGCGAGCCAATGGATCATTCCGCCTCGCACCTGCCGCCGCCTTGCCCAACGCGGGAACCACCGACCCTGAGCTCCGCGCTCAAGGGAACGAACAGCTGCTGGCCAACCCCGGATTGATCCAGCGCCACAAGTCGCGTCGGCGCAGCTACTTCCACGGGCTGTCGCAGTTCTGTGCCACCTGCCACAAGCAGTCGCTGATCACGCCGGTGAACAACTACAAGTGGTTTCGCGGCTTCGACGAGTACGACAGCTGGCAGGACAGCGGCGTCTCGGGAGGTTCGGCGCGTTCCTTCTACTATCCGGACAAGCCGATGCAGTGCCAGGACTGTCATATGCCCGAGGTCCGGTCGGATGACGCCGGCAATGATGACGGCTACGTCGCTTCGCATCGGTTCCTGGGCTCCAACACGGCCCTATCGGCACGTCACGGGTACACCGCACAGCTCGAGGCGACGGCCGAGTTCCTCCAGGACGACCAGGTCACGCTGGATCTTTTTGCCCTGGAGGTCGGCGGTGAGGGTGGGGCGGCACTGCGGGTGGCTCCTATCGACTCACATGCGGTCCATCTGGCTCCTGGAACCGAGGTGGATGTGGAACTCGTCGTCCGGACCCGCGGTGTGGGCCATCAGTTCACGGGAGGCACCAGCGACAGCAACATGACCTGGCTGGAAGTTTCGCTGCTCGACGCGTCGGGCGCGCCGCTGCTGATGTCGGGCGGCATGGGCGAGGATCGCTTTGTGGACCAGGAGGCGCATGCCTACCGAGGTCTGTTCCTCGACGCGGCGGGCCAGGAGATCGACAAGCGCAACGGCTGGGATCGCCGGACCCCGGTGTACGTCCGCTTCATCCCGCCCGGGGCTGCCGACACGGTTCACTACCGGTTCGCTGTTCCACCGGGAGTACGCGGACCCGTGACGCTGCGCGCGCGCCTCAACTACCGCAAGCACAAGCAGTCGTATAACCGCTGGGCGATGGGAGCGACGGCAGCAGCCGTTCAGCCACCGGGCACGCTGAGCGAGCCGGGAGTGGACACGCGAACCTGGGACTACGACGAGACCAAGGTGCCCGAGTTGCCCGTCGTGGTGCTCGACGAGGTGAGTGTCGAACTGGACGTCGGCCCCGGCGCCACGATGGTGGACGGCGAGTTGCTCGCCAGAGACTACGCCGAAGGCGAGGCCGACGAGTGGATGCGTTTCAACGACTACGGCATCGGGCTGCTGCGCCAGAACGATCTGCGCGGCGCGCTGGCAGCGTTTCGCCAGGTGCAGCGGCTCGCTCCCGAATATGCGGACGCCTTCATCAACGAGGCTCGCGTCCACCTGGCCGAGGGCAATCTGATCGAGGCGGAGACGGCCTTGCAGAGCGCGCTGGCTCTACGACCAGGGTTCTTCAAAGCCAATTACTTCCTGTCACGTGTGGCGCGCGGCTTTGGCGAGTACGAGCGCGCTGCGCAGTTGCTGGAGGCGGTGGCAGAGGAGTTCCCGTACGACCGCATGGTCCAGATCGATCTGGGCAACACCTACTACCTCATGCGTCGCTACGAGGATGCCGTGGCCCCGCTATTGCTCGTGATCAACCAGATTGATCCGGAAGAGCTGGGGGCGCACTACAACCTGATGCTCGCCTACCGGGCTCTCGGGGAGGAGGCCAAAGCGGAGATTCACGAATCGCGCTACCTGCGCTATCGCGAAGACGAGGACATCCGGCAGATCAGCGGTCCGTACAAGCGTGCGAATCCGATCGCCAACAGCGAGGCGCAGCCCATTCATCGGCACGTTCTCGGCGCGGTCGGGCCGTTCTTCAGTGCTGCTGAGCGGTTTCCTTACACGGAGTGGATGACCGGCGGTCGCTACTGGCGCGCACCGGTCGAGTACCCGGGACCGACACCGCCTTGGCGTCGCACGGACCGTCCGAATGCGACGTCGGCGGAGGGGGGACAGTGAGGTTGCGGCTACGGGGGGGAGCGACGGCGTGGGTGATCGCCAGCCTGCTGGCCTCCACCGGCGCGGCTGGCGCCCAGAGCGAGGATCCGTTTGTCGACGGAACGGCGGCAGCCGGCATCGACTTCCGTCACGTTAGCGGCGCCTTCGGCGGCAAGTGGATGCCCGAGAGCCTCGGCGCGGGCGTGGCGTTGTTCGACGCCGACGGCGACGGCTGGACAGACATCTTCTTTGTCCAGGGCGGGGCCTGGGAGGGACACGAGGACGCCGTGGACCCCGAGCTTCGCGGGGCGACGATGCGGCTCTTTCACAATCGCGGCGACGGCACCTTCGAGGATGTGACCCGGGCGGCGGGACTCGATGTGGAGACGTACGGTTTCGGGGCTGCCCCCGCCGACTATGACGGTGACGGCGACCTCGACCTGTTCGTCACCGCCTACGGGCCCAACCACCTGTTTCGCAACGAGGGCGATGGCCGATTCGTCGACGTGAGCGAGGCCTCGGGGCTGGCCCACCCTGGCTGGGGCACATCCGCGGCCTGGTTCGACTACGACCGCGACGGTGACCTGGATATGTATCTGGCCAACTACGTCCGCTGGTCACCCGACGAAGACATCTGGTGCACGCTGGATGGCACCGCGAAGTCGTACTGCACCCCGGAGTCCTACGTGGGCGAACCCTCGGTGCTGTATCGCAACGAGGGCGACGGCACGTTCATCGACGTGAGCCGGGATGCCGGCGTGTTCGTGCCCGGAGGGAAGTCTCTCGGGGTGACGGTCACAGACATTGATGACGATGGTTGGCCCGATTTCGCAGTCGCTAACGATACCGAGCCCAACTTCCTGTTCCGCAACCGCCAGGACGGCACGTTCGAAGAGGTCGGCCTGCTCTCCGGGATGGCCTTCGATGCTTCGGGGCGAGCGCGGGCAGGCATGGGCATCGACACGGCCGACCTCAACAACACCGGTCAACTCAATCTGGCCGTGGGCAACTTCAGCAAGGAGATGATCGGGCTGTTCGAGCTGCAGCCCGGTGGCATCTTCGTCGATGCGGCGGCGCGCGCCGGGATCGGCCGCAGCAGCTTTCCCTTCCTGACGTTCGGGCTGTTCTTCTTCGACTTCGACCTCGACGGTTGGCTCGATCTGTTTGCCGCCAATGGGCATCTGGAGGAGCGCATCAACGAGATCGAGATGAGCATTACCTATGCGCAGAGGCCTTTGCTGTATCGCAACCAAGGCGACGGCAGGCTTGCGGACGTGGGTGGTGCCGACTACCAACCTCTGGCACAACCTCTCGTCGGCCGCGGAGCAGCCTACGCCGACCTAGATGGCGATGGTGATCTGGACATCGTGGTTACCACCAACAACGGTCCGGCGCATCTGTTCCTGAACACGGCCCGGGACCGCGAGTCGCTGCCAGGCCTCGTGCGCTTCGACCTGCGCATGGACGGCGGGAACTCGCGCGCCCTGGGGGCTGTGATGGAGGTTTGGGCGGGCGAGTGGCGGCAGCGCCAGATGGTCCGGTCCGGATCGTCCTACGCGTCGCAGAGCGAGTTCGTCCTGACGTTCGGGCTGCCCCGCATCCCGAAGCTCGACGGAGCCCGGATCCGTTGGCCTGATGGCACCGCTAGCGAACTGGATGCTGCGGCGCTCGCCGGCGCGTCCGGCTGCCAACTTCTGCTGCATCCAACCCGTGGAGTCGTTACCGGTTTCCGGCTGCGCGGAATAGGGTTCCCAGGTTTACGCTGTCCGGACCCTGCGGCGAGCGTTCAGTAGCCGGCCTGCGGTCGCGGATCCGTGTCTTGCCCATTCGTGTTCGCGGGCTTACGCTCAGCCTATCTGCCGCCGTTTCCCCAAGTTCGCATAGAGGCTACCTGTGCCCGCACCGCCACCTCGACGCTTGCCCACGTTCGTTGCGATCCTGCTCGGGGTCGCGATTGGCGCTGGGCTCATGTTCGGCGGAGTCTGGTGGGCATTTTCTGGCGGTGGGGCCGACGGGGTTTCTGGCGCCAGCGGCGACGCGGCAGCCGGAGGGGCCCCAGGCGGCCCTGCTTTCAGCGCGCCTCCGGTGGACGTCGTGGCCGCGGTCGAAACCATTGCCGCCGAGCAGGTACAGCTTCTCGGCACGGCTCGCCCAGCGCGGCAGTCAGCGGTGGCGAGCGAGGTTGACGGCCTGGTGGCCGAGTTGTTCGTCGACGAGGGTGATGCCGTTCAGGCGGGCGATCCGCTCGTCCGCCTGCGAACGACCGCGGTCGAACAGCAGCTCGCTGCCGCCGGCGCTGCTCGCGATGAGACGGAGGCACGCCTGGCGAGGGCTACCGCCGACTTCGACCGGCTGGCCAGCCTGCGCGATCGTCAGGCGATCTCGGCCAGGGAATATGATCAGGCCGTGGCCGACCGGGACGCTTTCGCTCAGGGTGTGAGGCGGCTCGAAGCGGAGGTCGCCCGACTCGAGGATCAGTTCGATCGCGCCACGATACGAGCACCGTTCGCCGGCCGTATTAGCGAGGTCACCGTGGAGGTCGGCGAATGGGTCGACCGTGGCAACCAGATTGTGTCGCTGCTTGACCTCGCGCGAGTCGAAGTGGCCATCCAGATAGCCGAGCGCTACATCTCGGCGGTGCCCGTGGGGTTTCAGGTTGATGTGCGGTTCGATGCGCTGCCCGGCAGGCAGTACTCGGGTCGAGTTCACGCGGTTGTGCCTGAGGCGATTCCCGAAGCCCGCACCTTCCCGGTATTGCTCCATATTCGCAACGGCGACCTGGCCATCAAGAGCGGGATGGCAGCGCGGGTGAGCGCCCAGCTGGGTAGCCCTCAGCCAGCCATGCTGGTTGCCAAGGATGCGGTGGTGCGCCGCGGCGATCAGGTGCTGCTGTTTCGCATTGATCCCGCCGCCATGCCGGGGGCGCCTGCCGGCGAACTCGGCGAAGGCGCCACGGGGGTCATTGCGCAGGTGAGCGTCGATCCCGGTCCAGCCCGGGGTGAGTGGCAGGTTGTCTACGGTCCGGTGTCGGCCGGCGAGGTGTTCGTTGTGCGCGGCAACGAGCGTGTCTTCCCGGGTCAGCCCGTGAGCATTGCCAACATCCGCACGCCAGTGGTCCCCGAGGCCAATCCGGATCGGCCCATCGCCATCGATCCGCGCCAGAGCGAACAGTGAAGCTCGTCGATTCGGCGATCCGCTATCCGGTTAGTGTCACGGTGGCCGTTCTTCTCGTCGCGTTGTTCGGCATGCTCGCGCTCTTCAGTATTCCGGTGCAGCTCATTCCGGATGTCGATATTCCGCAGGCGATCGTAACCACCGTGTGGCCCGGCGCCTCACCGGAGGAGATCGAGACCGAGATCGTTCAGAAGCAGGAGGAGCAGCTCAAGTCGCTCGAGGGGCTGGTGGAGATGACCAGCGAGAGCCGGCAGTCGAGCGGTATGGTGCGGCTGCGCTTCCAGGTCGGAGCCGACCAGGAAGCGCTGCTGATGAGAGTGAACAACGCGCTCCAGCAGGTACCGCGTTACCCGCAGAACGCCCTGCGTCCCGTCATCACGAGCCGCGACCCTTTCGAGCAGCAGTCGATCGCGTGGCTGGTGCTACTGGGCCTGCCAGGATCAGATGTCGACATTGAACTCGAGCGGCAGTTTGCTGAGGATGTCGTCAAGCCGGCTATCGAGCGAGTTGATGGTGTGGCGGTGGCAAACGTCTACGGCGGTCGCGGTCGTGAGCTGCATGTCACCGTGGATCCGCAGAAGCTGGCGGTTCGCGGACTCAATCTGACCCAGCTGGCAGCTGCGCTCGATGCGGAAAATCGGGATGTCAGCGCGGGAGATTTCGACGAAGGCAAGCGCAGCTATGTAGTGCGAACGGTGGCGGAGTACACCTCGCCGGAGGAAGTCGGTGATGTTGTGCTGGCTTGGCGCGACGACGCCCCGATCTATGTTCGCGACGTCGCTGTCGTAGAGCTGGGCTACGCGGATCCGACCGAAGTCATGCGCCAGCGCGGCGAGCCGTCAATGGCTTTCGCGGTGCTGCGTCGCCAGGGCTCCAACGCTCTCAGCATCATGGCCGATCTGCGGCTGGCGGTGGATCGGCTCAACGAGGGGCAGCTTGCCGAGAAGGGCATGGCGCTGTCGATCGCGTTTGCGGAGTCGGACTACATCGAGCGCGCGATCTCGCTCGTACAGCGCAACATCATCATTGGCGGCCTGCTGGCGGTTATTGTGCTCTTTCTCTTCCTGCGCAGCGTATCGAGCACGCTGGTCATCGGTCTGGCGATTCCGGTAAGTGTCGTGGCCACCTTCCTGGTGATGCGCGCTCTCGGGCGCAACATCAATGTCGTGAGTCTCGCGGGCATGGCATTCGCGGTGGGCATGATCGTCGATGCGTCGATCGTCGTGCTCGAGAACATCTATCGGCACCAAGAGATGGGCAAGAACCGGCGTCAGGCGGCGCTCGACGGCGCCACCGAGGTCTGGGGTGCGGTGCTCGCCTCCGTGCTGACCACCGTGGTGGTATTCCTGCCCGTGCTGTTCGTCCGTGACGAGGCGGGACAGCTGTTCCGCGACATCGCCGTGGCGGTGAGTTCGGCGGTCTTGATCTCGCTGCTTGTCTCCATCACGTTGATCCCGAGCATGGCCGCGCGGGTGCTGAGCACCGCGACGCAGTCAGACAACGCAGCAGAGAGCGGCGTGCTCGGTCGGCTCGGTACGTGGGTGACCCAGGGGATCGCCGGATTCGTCTATACGCTATCGGGCTCGGTCGCAGCGCGTCTGGTCGCGGTGGTCGTGCTCACGGGTGGCGCGGTGCTGGGCGCCTATGTCTTGATGCCGGAAACCGAGTATCTGCCTACCGGCAATCAGAACTTCGCGTTCGGCCTGCTGATACCGCCGCCCGGGTACAACCCGGACGAGTATATCGACATGGCCGATCACGTCGAAGAACAGCTCGGTGTGTACTGGAACACGAAGCCCGGCGATCCGGCCGAGGCTGATCTCGACGGCCCCCCGATCGAACACTTCTTCTTCGTCTCGTTTCCGGCCGGCGCCTTCATGGGCGGAATCGGATACCAGCAATACGCGGACCGCACGAGCGAACTGGTGCCGGTGTTGCAGGGCGTGCTCAGCACGATCCCCGGCACGTTCGGGATCGTGCAACAGCCGTCGATCTTCCAGACTGGCGCGGAGGCTGGCCGCGCCATCGACGTCGAGCTGACGGGGCCCGATCTCGGTCGGCTCCTGCAGTTGGGTAGCCGCGTGTTCGGTGCTGTACGCGCCACCATGCCGGGTGCTCAGGCACAGCCGATACCGGGTCTCGACCTGGGCAACCCGGAGATCCGCGTCGTGCCCGATCGCGAGCGGGCAGCGCAGCTAGGGCTTACGGCGCAAGACATCGGGTTCGCACTGAACGCCCTGGTCGATGGGGTGAAGGTTAGCGAGTATCAACACGAGGGCCAGGCGATCGACCTGATCCTGCGCGGCACACCGCAGTATGCGAGCCGCAGCCAGGACATCGAGGGGCTGAATATCGCCACGCCGTCCGGACGGGTGGTGAGCATCGGTGATGTGAGCCGCGTCGTGGAGACGACTGGCCCCACACAGGTCAATCACAGCGAGCGGCAGCGGACGGTGACGATCCAGGTGGTGCCGTCGCAGGCGCAACCGCTCGAAGCCGCGATGCGCCACATTGAAGAGCAGATCCTGGCGCCCATGCGCGCTGATGGGTCGTTGGCCGGAGCCTACCAGGCGGAGCTCGCCGGTACCGCCGACAAGCTCACCTCGGCGCGCCAGGCGTTGCAGAGCAACTTCCTGCTCGCCCTGCTGGTTACCTACCTCCTGATGGCGGCGCTGTTCGAGTCGTTCGTCTACCCGTTCGTCATTCTGTTCTCGGTGCCCTTCGCCGCGGTTGGCGGCTTTGTCGGGCTGGGTCTCGTGAACACGTTCGTCGCCCCGCAGGCGCTCGACGTGATCGCCATGATGGGGTTCGTGATTCTGATCGGGATTGTCGTTAACAACGCCATCCTGATCGTGCACCAGACGCTGAACTACGTTCGTGACAAGGGTCTCGAACATCGCGAGGCGCTGCGGGCCGCCGTAGCCGATCGCATCCGGCCGATCTTCATGAGCACGCTCACCTCGGTCATGGGCATGGCGCCGCTCGTGCTGGTGACCGGTGCCGGCTCGGAGATCTACCGCGGGCTCGGCAGCGTCGTGGTTGGCGGTCTCGCTGTATCGACCGTGTTCACGCTCTTCCTCGTCCCGGCGGTATTCTCACTGGTCATGGACATCCGCGCCGCGGCGCGCAGAGGCAAGAGCCGGCCGGTCGTAGCCGAGGCGTGATGTTCCGCGCCCGCCAGCGGGTCGCGTGCCCGCCCAACCGGTCGTCGCTGAGGCCTCGGCACGGGCCTATCGACCTCGCAGCGCGCGGGGAGCGAAGAAACCCGGCTACAGCGGCACAACCATGGTGAAGCGTTCGCTCCAGAGGCGCCGCCTGCTTGTTGCGGCCGGCACTGTCCAGAATGGCCCGGAGGGCATCCGATGAATCACCGAGCAGTCGTGTGTGGACTTCTCCTACTGTGTTTGATGGCGACTCCCGTGCGTGCCCAGGAACCTGAACGTTGGCACGGAACTGTCGATCTGCCGGGCGCGGCGGAGCTGGAGTTCTTCGTGACCTTCGTTGTCGATAGCGGCCTGCCGTCCGCGACGATCTCGATTCCCGCACAGTCCGCGCGCGACCTGCCGCTCGCCAGCGTCGTGTACACCGCCACGCGAATCGAGTTTACGCTGGCGGTCACGCCCGCGGCGGTGTTCGCGGCAGACCGCGACGACGCCACCGCGGTCGGCACGCTCAACCAGGGTGCGGAGTTTCCGCTGACGATGGAACGGACGGCGGAGGGGGAGGCCGCCGCGCCTGCTGCACCGAATCGTCCGCAAACCCCGCAAGCGCCGTTCCCGTACGAGTCCCGCGAGGTGTCCTACGCCAACCCGGTCGAGGGCAACACGATCGCGGGGACCCTCAGCTTGCCTGCGGGGGCAGGGCCACACCCGGCCGCGCTGCTCATCACCGGCTCGGGCAGCCAGGATCGTGACGAGACGATCTTCGAGCACAAGCCTTTCTGGGTGATTGCCGACCATCTGTCGCGACGAGGGATCGCGGTACTGCGGGTGGACGACCGCGGTATCGGCGGGTCCGACGGCGCCCGTGCTGGGCTGACCAGCGAGGATTTTGCCGGTGATGTCGCTGCCGGCGTCGCGTTCCTGCGTGCCCAGAGCGAGATTGACAGCGACAGCGTTGGCCTGATCGGGCACAGCGAGGGCGGGCTGATCGGGCCGATGGTGGCGGCCGATGACGCGCGCATCGCGTTCGTGGTGATGCTGGCTGGACCCGGAGTGAACGGCGCTGAACTCCTGCGGGTCCAGAACGAGATGATCCTGCGCGCAGCGGACATGCCAGACGAGTACGTGGCCAGGCAAATCGAACTGCAGTTGTCGCTCTGGGATGCGATGACATCCGAGGTGGCGGAAGAGGTCATCGACGAACGACTCGACGCTCTGTTGGACCTCCAGCTGTCGAGCGTGCCTGCCGAAGAGCGCGCGCTGGCGAAGGAGAACGCGTTCGCCGCCGCGAAGGCGCAGGTCACCAGTGCGTGGCTGCGATTCTTCCTCGCCGCCGATCCCGCCGTGTATCTGGAGGAGGTCACCGCGCCCGTACTGGCCCTCAACGGCACCCTCGATTTGCAGGTCTCCGCCGACCAGAATCTTCCGGCCATCGCGGCCGCACTGGCGCGCGGCGGTAACACCGATGTGGCCACCCACCCCCTCGAGCGACTCAACCACCTTTTCCAGCATGCCACCACGGGGCAGGTAAGCGAATACGGAGCGATTGAGGAGACCTTCTCGGCCGAGGTGCTCGAGATCATGACGGAGTGGCTCTCCGCTCGTGTGGGGGCACGCTAGCCGCGGGCCGGCCTGCTCACACACTGAGTCGCGCGCGCCTGGACAGCAGCGGGGACGGGTCGGAGTATGAGCGCTTGGCCCATCCTGATCCCGGTCGCGTGCCGAGGGTCCTGCTCGGAGGCGACCGTATGCGACGACTGTTGGCCACGTCATGTTTCGCGCTTGTTGTTGTGGCCGTCGGGGTCGCGGCGGTAGCCGGTAGCGGTGTCGAACCGGCAGACGGGGGCTCGGCCACGTCCTACGTGCGGCCTCTGGTGTTCGAGTCGAACCAAGGTCAGACGGCAGCCGCGATTGAGTACGCTGGCAGGAGCGGGGCCGGGACGCTGTATCTGACCCGTGACGCTGCGGTCCTGGCCCGTGCCACTTTCGAGGTCGAACGGGAGAACGGGGCCGTGGTCTCGGTGCGGCCGACAGACGAGGTTGCCGTGACGATGCGATGGCTCGGCGGCAGCGACGAGGCGATTCCCCGCGGAGTCGACCCTTTGGATAGTCACAGCACATACTTCCGTGGCGCCGACGACATCGGCACCGCGCGAAGGATCCGCGCGGAACACTACGGAGCCGTCCGCTACGAGGCCGTATACGAGGGCGTAGATCTCGTCTTCCGTGGTGACGAGCAGTCGTTCGAGTACGATTTCATCGTCGCACCGGGGGCCGATGCCAGCGCCATTCGTCTTCAGTTCCAGGGCGCCGAGCAGCTGTCGATTGACGAATCCGGCGACCTGCTCATGGACGTGGGTGGCCAGGTTCTCGTGCAGCGTGCGCCGGTGGTCTTCCAGGATGTGCGTGGCAGCGATGGAACGGAAACGCGACACGCGATCGAGGGAGAGTTCGTGCTTGCGGCACCTGACCAGGTCGAGTTCGCGATCGGTGCCTACGATCACCGGCTGCCGCTGGTCATCGATCCCAAGATCAAGTACTCCACATACCTCGGTGGTGGGAGTTCGGACTCCGCCGAGGAGGTTGTCGAGGATGGACGTGGAACCGTCTACGTGGCCGGCTGGACCTGTTCGGCCGGGTTTCCGACGGAGTCCGCACTCCAGGGCGCCATGGCGGGCGTTTGTGACGCCTTCGTGGCCGCGTTCAACGCCAGAGGGCAGCTCCTGAGTTCGACGTTTTTCGGCGGGTCGGGCGTCGACCTCGCCAACTCGATTCACGTCGCGAGCCCGGACCTCGCGCGCGAGGATGGCTCGCGGGCGGGGCCGTATGTCTACGTGACAGGACAGACCGCGTCGGCTGATTTCCCGGTAGAGAATCCTATCCAAACCCCCAGTGGCGATACGGATGTCTGGGTGTCTGTCTTTACCGCGGATCTCGACCAGTTGCTGTTCTCCACGGCTCTGGGCGGTGTTGGGCTCGACTTCGCCAACGACATCATCACCAACGCCCACGGCTACATCGTGATCACTGGCGGGACGGAGTCGAAGGACTTCCCGCAAGTGAAACCCACGCAGAAGAAGTTCTTCAAGACGCGGGACGCCTTCGTGGCGATGCTCAATCCGGCCCTCGGTGGCGGCGCCGCCACGCTGGAATTCTCGACCTTCCTCGGCGGCAAGGGCAGCGAGACTGGATACGGGGTGGCACTGAGCGACACGGGCGCCGCGCGCGGGGCCGTGGATGAGTGCATCACGGCGGCCGGGATTACCGACTCGATCAAGAAGTTTCCGACTGTACGGGCCCTGCAGAAGAAGCTCGGCGGTGAGGTCGATGCTTTCCTCGCCAAGTGGTGCAACGTTCTAGCCAAGCCGAAGCTCGTCTACTCCAGCTACTACGGCGGTAGCGAGGATGACTTCGCCCATGACCTGGTGCACGACAGCGCCGATCGCGCTGTCATCGTCATGGAGACGCACTCCGACGATCTGCCAGTCACTGCGGATGCGATTCAGGGCAGCCACGCCGGCAACGGCGACGCTGCCCTCGCCGTGTTCGATCTGAGTCGCCTCGCGGTTCGTGCCGCAAACGGTGGCTGGGACTACAGAGCTCGCGCCAAGATGGTCTTTGCCACGTACCACGGCGGCTCTGAACTCGATCGGGGCAATGGCGTAGCCGTGGATCGCGACGATAACGCACACATCGCGGGCCTGACCTGGTCCAGTGACCTTCCGGTAGTCAAACCGCTCCACGACTACCGGGGTGCAGGTGACGTCCTGGTGGCCAAGATCGACTATGGTGCCGATAGCCTGAGGCGGGGCCGGATGGCGACGCCGAAGCTGCTCTTCTCGTCGCCCCTCGGCGGTACTCAGGGGGATGTCGCGGTCGGGATCTGTGTTGACCGGCGGTCAACGGAGTACGTGGTCGGCCTGAGCTTTTCTTCGAATTACCCCACCAAGAAGCCCGTGCAACGGAACAACGCCGCGCCGCCGGATGCCATCGTCACCGCCATCAGGCGCTGAGCAGAGGAGCCGAGCAGGCGATATCCTGCGCACCTCGACCATACCGACGAGGGGTGCCATGACGCGCAAGAACTCGTCACCGGGTATCACCATCCTGACCCTGTGGCGGCGACTTCACCAGCTGCCGGGTGGCAGACGTCTGTTCGCCTGGCTGGTCGGCCGCATGGTGCCCTACACCGGTGCGCTAGGAGCGCGGGTGCGGGAGCTGCGGCCGGGGTACTGCCGCAGCGAGCTGCGCGAACGGAGGGGCGTACGCAATCATCTCGCCTCGATACATGCCGTGGCCCTCACGAACCTCGGCGAGATGACCAGTGGACTGGCCATGCTCACCGGGCTTCCACCGGAGGTTCGGGGCATCGTTCTACGCCTGGACACCGAATACATGAAGAAGGCTCGGGGCGTGCTGGTGGCGGAGTGTCGTTGCAAGGCTCCGCTGGTTAGCGAGCCCACCGATTATCAGGTTCAGGCGGAGATTAGCGATAGGGACGGCGATGTCGTGGCTCGACTGACGGCCACCTGGCGGCTCGATCGAAAAGGCGACGCCGCGGCGCGAGGCGAACTGGGCTCGCCCCACACGGTGGTGTCATGAGCCTGGCCTCGCAGTTCACACGCGATGCGGGCGTTGACGTTCCGCTCATCTGCGGACCGATGTACCCGTGTAGCAACCCGGAACTGGTGGCGGCGGCCTCGGAGGCCGGAGCCCTCGGCGTGCTGCAGCCAATGGCGCTCACCTATGTTCACGGACATGAATTCCGCGCGGGCATTCGCTTCATGCGCGAACTCACGAGTAACCCGATCGGGATGAACGCCCTGATCGAGGCGTCGTCTAGCAAGTACCTCGACCGCATGCGCCAGTGGATCGATGTGGCGCTCGAGGAAGGGGTCCGCTTCTTCATCACCTCGCTGGGTAAGCCCGACTGGGTCGTCGAGCGCGTTCATGCGGTTGGTGGCGTTGTGTATCACGACGCAACGGAACGTAAGTGGGGGCAGAAGGGCGTGGGCTCGGGTGTGGACGGTCTCATCGCGGTGAATTCGCGCGCCGGCGGACACGCCGGCCCCAAGACACCCGAGCGGTTGCTCGAGGAACTGGGTGATCTCGGTGTGCCGGTGATCAGCGCCGGAGGCATCGGGAGCCCGGAGGCGTTCGCCGCTGCGCTGAACATGGGCTACGCGGGGGTGCAGTGTGGTACGCGCTTCATCGCCACCACGGAGTGCACGGCGAGCGACGCCTACAAGCAGGCGATTGTGCAGGCTGGCGAGTCGGACGTCGTGCTTACCGACCGTATCTCCGGAGTACCCGTTGCTGTGCTCAACACGCCCTACATCAAGCGGGTGGGGACCAAGGCGGGACCTCTGGCTCGCTGGATGCTGCGTGGCGGCCGCACGAAGCACTGGATGCGCGCGTTCTACGCGCTGCGAGCCGGGCGACAACTCAAGCGGTCGTCGGAAAGAGGGGATGGAGAACGCGGCGTGTGGGGTGCTGGCAAGAGCGTCGCCGATATTACCGACGTCCTTCCGGCGGGCGAGATCGTGCGGCGCTTCGAAGCGGCCGCGGAGCGTCCGTAGCGAGTTCTGCTTCGGCCCGGATGGTCGCCGCTGGTGCCGACCCCGCCAGAGCCCGCGCGTCGGCTAGAATCAGCCCATGCGACTCACTCGTTTGTACACACGCACCGGTGACGATGGATCCACCCGGCTTGCCGACGGCGCCGATGTTCCCAAGGACTCGCGCCGCGTGATCGCCTACGGCACCGTCGACGAACTCAATAGCGTGATCGGGGTGGCTCTTGCCGGGCCTCTTGACGACCGCCTGGCAACGGAACTCGGGCGGATTCAGAACGAACTGTTCGACCTTGGCGGCGATCTCGCCACCCCGCGTGAGTCCGAGCCGGGGTTCGAGGTACCGCGGCTGACGCAGGAGAGGATTGATCGCCTGGAAGGTCTCATCGACGAGTTCGCGGCGGCCGTCGGACCGCTCGAGAATTTCGTTCTTCCCGGCGGGGCTCCGGGCGCGGCGCTGCTACAGCTTGCGCGCGCAATATGTCGCCGTGCCGAACGCGATGCGGTTGCACTGGCACGCGAGGCCGAAACGGGCGTAGCGGTGCCGTACCTGAACCGGCTCTCGGACCTGCTCTTCGCGATGGCCCGTTACGAGAACCATGTTGGCGGCGTCGAGGAGCCACTGTGGAGCCCGGGAGCAGAATAGCATGCCCCGATAGCTGCATCGCCATGGCCAACCGGGCGTTCCGAGGTGTAGGATGAAACCGCTCCACTCTGTCCCCGTAGGCTAAGTATGTTCTATCAGCCCCGGCTCCTACATCGAATCTATGCATGGACGCGTGGTCGCTTCTGGATCCCGTGCCCAATCTGCAAGCGGGGGTTCGGCGAACACGAGTGGAATGACGGCCACGAACTGTGGCTGACCGAGCGTGACTCGGTGGCTGTTTGCCCGCATTGCGGTGATCGCGCGGCAGAGATGAACAGCGAGAGCGGCCTGCCCGGGGACGCACCGTTCGTATAGCAGGCAGCTTGCGGCATCGGCGTGCGTCGGTGGTGCTGCCCAGGGTCCGTCGGCGTTAGAATCCGCCCATGACCGAGACGCTAATGGTGAAGACGCGTGGTCCGGGCCTGTACGAGATAACGGATCGCGTACAGGGGATCGTGAGCGTGATCGGTTCGACTGAGGGGATCTGCACGGTTTTCGTCCGACACACCTCGGCAAGCCTCACGATTCAGGAGAACGCGGACCCGTCTGCCCGCCGCGATCTGGAGGAGTGGCTGCAGCGGCTTGTTCCCGAACACGACCCGCTCTACACCCATACAGATGAGGGGCCCGACGACATGCCGTCGCACATCAAGGCGGCGCTCACGTCGACGAGCCTGACGATTCCGCTGGTTGACGGCCGTCTTGGGCTTGGCACCTGGCAGGGCGTTTTCCTGTGGGAACATCGGGCCGCGCCCAAGGTACGGCAGTTGCTGGTGCACGTCGGATGACGTTCGCGGACTCGCCCTGGAGTCTTCTTCTGCTCTTCGTAACGGGCGCCGTTGCCGGGACCCTGAATGTCGTCGCTGGCGGTGGTTCCTTCCTGACGCTGCCGCTCATGATCTTCCTGGGAATCCCGCCCGGCGTAGCGAACGGGACGAACCGGGTCGCGCTGCTTTTCCAGAATGTCGGAGCGGTATGGGGATTCCGCCGGCATCGCGTGCTCGACGCGCGTCTTGCCCTGCGGCTCGCCGGGCCCGCCATCGTCGGCGCCGCTCTGGGCAGTTGGATGGCGCTGCAGGTCAGCGATCTGGCTTTCCGCCGTCTGCTCGCGGTGTTGATGCTCTCGATGACGCTGTGGACGCTGCTGCGTCCGTCACCCGGTGAGGTGGCGGCGCATGACGAGAACCGACCGATCGGAATGCCCTTGCTGGCGCTTTTCTTCCTGATTGGTGTCTACGGCGGCCTTATTCAAGCTGGTGTCGGATTCCTCCTGCTGGCGGGCACGACGGCCGCGGGCCTCGATCTGGTGCGTGGCAACGCCGTCAAGGTGACCCTGGTGCTGATGTGGACGGTCGTCACGATTCTCGTCTTCGCCTCGGGCGGCGCGATCAACTGGCTCGCGGGGACCGTTCTCGGCGCCGGCAACCTCGTCGGCGGGCAACTGGGCGTACATCTGACGGTCCTTAAGGGACACGTATGGATACGCTGGTTCGTGTCCGCGACGATCGTGCTGTTTGCCCTGCGCCTCTTGCTGGCGGGGTAGCCAATGCCGCTGCTACTGGGCGGCGGCCTCGACGGCCCGTAGTACTCGCAGGAAGTTGCGCCCGGCGATCGCCTCGAGTTGAGCCTGGGTGTAGCCGCGGCGGGCGAGTTCTTCGAACAGCGCTGGGAACGCGGCGGCGTCGTCCAGTCCATCCGGCACCTCGTCGATGCCGTCGAAGTCCGAGCCGATGCCGATGTGGTCGCAGCCGACGACCGAGCGCATGTGGTCGATGTGGTCAGCGACCTGGTCGAGCGTGGCGCGGGGCTTCGGATGGGCCGCGCACCAGGACACCAGACTTTCGGCGCGTCTCCGAGGCTCGTCCGGATGGAGCATGGTCAGACGGGCGGTCTCCGCGTCATGCGCGGCACGGTGAGCAAGCACCTCCGGCGATACAAAGTAGGGAACAAACGTCGCCATGATGATGCCGTCCCCGTCAGCGATCCGCCGCATCACGACGTCGTCGGTGTTGCGTGGGTAGTCGTTCACCGCGCGTGCCCCCGAGTGCGTGCAGGCGACAGGCGCGCGGGAGACGTCGAGGACATCGTGCATGGTCTTGACCGCCGCATGCGAGAGGTCAACGAGCATCCCGAGCTTGTTCATCTCCTCGACGATCTCGCGGCCGAGCGCGGTCAGGCCATCGTGCACAGGGTCCAGGCGACAGCAGTCCGCCCAGTCCGTGTGGACGTTGTGCACGAGCGTTAAGTAGCGCGCGCCGGCGTCGTAGGCGCCGCGTAGATGATCGAGAGAGTTCTCGAGCGCGTGGCCTCCTTCTACGGCCAGCAGCGCCGCGATCCGGCCACCAGCATGTGCTCGTTCGATTTCATCGGCCGTGTGGACGCGGACCAGTTCATCCGGATACGCGTCGATCAGCCGGGCGGCAACGTCGAGTTGCTCGTACATCACCTGCGCGGCCTCGGGGCGACCGGCGACCTCGATGGGCACATAGGCCGCCATGCACTGCGCCCCTACCTGGCCCGCCTTCAAACGCTCCAGGTCGACGTGCATCGGCGGCTCGAGCCCGGTGGTATCACGAAAGTCGAAGCTGGCAAGGTCGTTGCGCAGTCTTTGCCGGAGCTGCCAGGGGACATCGTTGTGCCCATCGACGAGCGGTGTCGCCTCCAGTGCGGCGCGGACGAGTTCGCTAGCAGATAGAGTCATGGCGCCTGGAGTGTAGTCCCCCGAACGAGAACAAGAGGTCCCCCCCCCGATGAGCGAACCCCGTTTCGTGCCTCTGCCCGACTATCGCGAGCTCCCGGCTGACGAGATGCAGAGTCGTGCGGCGAGGTTCCATGCGGAGATGGGTCGTAGGCGCACGATCCGCGAATTCTCCTCGCGCCCCGTGGACCCGGCCATCATCGACGAGTGCATCGCGGCGGCGGGTACTGCTCCCAGTGGCGCCAACATGCAGCCGTGGCACTTCGTCGTCGTAACCGACTCCGACGTCAAGAGCCGCATGCGCACGGCTGCCGAAGAGGAGGAGCGCGAGTTCTACGAGCACCGGGCCCCGCAGGAGTGGCTCGATGCGCTCAAGCCGGTGGGGACCGACGAGCACAAGCCGTTCATCGAGGAGGCCCCGGTGCTGATCGCTGTGTTCGCGCGGCGCTGGGACGAGGCTGAAGACGGCCGCAAGGTGAAGCAGTACTACGCGACGGAGAGTGTGGGATTGGCCACGGGCTTGCTGATCGCGGCTGTGCACCACGCCGGCCTGGCCTCGCTCACGCACACGCCGAGCCCGATGGGCTTCATGAACGAGATTCTCGGCCGCCCGCGCAACGAAGCCCCGTTCCTGCTTCTGGTCGTCGGCTATCCAACGGACGACTGCCAGGTGCCGGATATCTCGCGCAAGCCCATCGACGACATCAGGACGCGGGTCTAGGCGAGATCAGGTCGCGCTTCCTGGAGCCGGGCCGCCCCTTCTCGGACGCTGAGACTCCGGCTATGCGGTAGCGCTGGCTTCGACCTGCTCGCCGTAGTCGCCGGTCCTTGCCAGACCATTGCAGCGCGCGCGGTGGGCGAACGCGGCTTGTCCGGCTTCCCGGTTGTCCACGCTGCCGCCCCACGCCTGGAGCGCCGACGCCTGCAGCGCGCGGCCGAACGAATAGCTCAGCTCCCACGGGTGCGGGCCCAGCTTGTTCATCTCGTTCAGGTTGCGCGTGGCGTCGATCTCGGTCAGCCCGCCCGACAGGAACACGATGCCTGGCACCGCGCTCGGCACGGTGCGCGCGAGTGTCTGTACCGTCATTGCCGCGACCGTCTGCGCGTCAGCCTGATCGGGGCACTCGTCGCCAGACACGATCATGTTGGGCTTCAGCAGCGTGCCAGCGAGATCCACCCGCTGGATGTGAAGTTGGTGGTACACCTCGGCCAGAGTGGCCTCAGTGGCTTCGGCACAGCGCTCGACGGTGTGCGAGCCGCTCATCAGAACCTCGGGTTCGACGATGGGCACCATCTTCGCTTCCTGCGTCAGCTTGGCGAAGCGCGCCAGGCCGTGCGCGTTGGCCTCGATGCAGTAGCGGCTCGGGAGGATGTCGGTGATCTTGATCACGGCCCGCCATTTGGTGAACCGAGCGCCGAGTTCGTAGTATTCCGCCAGTCGTTCACGCAGGCCGTCGAGGCCTTCAGTGACCGTCTCACCTGGCGCGCCGGCCAAAGCTTTGGCGCCCTTGTCGACCTTGATGCCGGGCACGATGCCCTGGTCCGTCAGGACCTGCGCCAGCGGCGTGCCGTCCTCCGCGTTCTGCCGCAGAGTCTCGTCGAACAGAATGACGCCGCCGATGTACGGGTTGGCCGCCTCCGTGCGAAAGAGCATCTCGCGATAGAATCGTCGATTGTCCTCGGTCGATTCGACGTTGATCGAGTCGAAGCGTTTCTTGATGGTCGGCGAACTCTCGTCGGCGGCCAAGACGCCCTTCTGCGGGCCAACAATCTGCTGCGCGATCTCTGCCAAAGTCATGGTTTCCTCTCTGCTGCTGACACGTTCGGGGTCCGTGAAACATCGTCCGGAGGGCGTGCAATGCCCTGGCCCCGAAGGTCCGCAGACGATGGTGGAATTTTCGTCGCCGCCGCGTGGACTGTCAAACCCGGAAGCGGCGATGTTTGATCTAGAATTGAAGATGTCAACGGTCACGAAGTGGCAGCTAGGAGGTAGTGATGGCGGATTCAGCGCAGGCACCAGCAACATCGGCGGCAGGTGGCGAGGGGATGAGTACTTTGACGAAAGTGCTCATCGTGATCGGCGTGGTGGCGGTGTTGTTCATGGGAGGTTGCGCTGCCTGCGTCTGGTACCTGGGTAGCATCGCGAGCGAGGTGGCGGCGGACTTCGAGGCGAACCCGGCCAGGGCCGCTGCCGAACTCGCCGTGAGGGTGAATCCCGACCTCGAGTTGGTGAGTAGCGACGATGATGCGGGCACTATCACCGTGCGCAATACAGGCTCAGGAGAAGAGCTTACGGTCGACTTCTCCGAGATTGCTGACGGCAATTTCAGCTTCGCCACCGAAGAGGGGGAGTTGTCGGTCAATGCGGCCGAAGGCACCGCTGTCGCGACGGCTCCCGACGGAACGGTCACCACCTTTGGTCGGTCGACGCTCGATGATCTCGATGACTGGATATTCCTCTACCCCGGCGCTGACTATGCTGGGGGCAATGTGGTCGTAGATACCGACGGTCTCTCTGCGGGCGCCTTCGTGCTGCTAACGGACGACGCAGGAGAGGACGTCTTCGGCTACTACGAAGAGCAGATGCGCGATGCGGGCTACGAGGTGACGAGCCAGACGACGGGGGAGGGCATCGGAGGTCGCTCCAGCGGCATTCTGATGGGGAGGCTCGCGAGTTCCGGCCGCACCTTCAACGTCATCGTCAGCGTGCAGGAGGGCCGCACCCACATCAACACTCAGTTCCAGGATCGCGACGAGTAGCGGCAGAACGGTTTCCGCGAGAAGCCGGCGTCAGTCGGTCCGAAGGGCCACGTGTGCGAGCGCGGCGCCGGCCAGGCCAGCGTTCTCGTTCAGCAGTATCGCCACTGGGACGCGTTCTACCAGATGCGTGAATCGCCCCTTGTGGCGGAAAGCTCGCAGGAAACGCGGCCTCCGCAGCGCCGGCAGGATACGCGGTGGGATTCCTCCCGCCAGCACGATGCCGCCCGTGGCGACAATCTGCAGCGCGAGATTGCCCGCGGCCGCGCCCAGGATATCGACGAACATCTCGAGCGTAGCGATGCAGACAGGACAGGTGTCGTCGAGTGCTGCCTGCGCGATGAGCGGCGCCGCATCGCTGGCAGCCTGAAGCTGGGCGGCCACGTTCGCGTTGGCCTCCAACTCCGAGTGCCTGCGCATGAACTCATACATCGGCGGCAAGCTGTTGCCGGAACAGGCGCGTTCCAAGCTCACGTGCCCGTGGCTCTCGCGGAGATGAGCGAGCCAAGCGTCCTGACGCCTGTCGTTCGGGGCGAAGTCGATGTGCCCGGCCTCCGCGGGCATTGGCCGGTAGCCCCGATCGCCAGCGAAGAGCATGGCTTCGCCGATCCCCGTGCCCGGCGCGATGACGCCCATCGGGCCCTCGGGCACGGGCGTTCCGGACTGCAGGAACTCGAGTTCGTCGGCGCCAGCGTGCGGCACGAAGTGAGCGATTGCCTCGAGGTCGTTGAGTAGCCGGACCGGGCAAGAGAAGCGGTCACGCAATTCCCGCTCCTGAATCCTCCAGGGCAGGTTGGAGCCGCGCGCCTGGCCGTCGACGACGGCGCCCGCGACGGCGAGCGATAGCGCGTCGAAGTGATCAACGCCAGCGAACTCGGCTACCAGGTCACTCGGGTCGGCTGCCGCAGCGGTCGCCAGAGTTGCCGTGCGAATAGGCTCCGTGTTCTCGGCGCGCGGGTCGTAGAGACCGAAGCGGGCCCGAGTCCCGCCGATGTCGGCTGCGATGAACATAGGTGGATCATGGCCCATCCGAGCCCAGGCTGCAGCGGTTTGGCTGAAGCGAGCGGGTTGCGGCACGACTATGCTTGCAGCGGCCGAGACGTACAGGCTCGCATGCTGTACGCAGACATCGGCGGAGGGTCGGTTGGACAGATACGACGCAATCATCATCGGCTCAGGCTTCGGCGGCGGGGGCGTAGCCCATCAACTGGTGCGAGCCGGCTGGCGCGTGCTCATGCTCGAGCGTGGTGAGCGCGTGGAACGCGGCGACCACAACTGGGAGCCTGATGGCAGCCTTGATCTGACGCCGTTCTATTCGAAAGAGACGCCCTATTGCGTCGCCGAGCAGATCGACAAGACCGCGTCGAAGCTCGACAAGCTAATGACGCGCCGCACGGGGGCAACGACGGTGGCTAGCTGCTACTGCGTGGGCGGCCCATCGGTCTTCTACGGCGCGGTGTCGTTGCGCCTCCGGGAAACGGACTTTCATCCCGATCCTGTGCATGGCGACTCGGAAGCCGATTGGCCATTCGGGTACGACACCCTGGAGAGTCACTATTGCGCGGCCGAAGCGCTGCTCGACGTTGCCGGCGAGGCGGGCGGGGATCCCACCGAGCCGCCGCGCTCGGCCGCCTATCCGCAGTCACCGGCGCCTCTCTCAGCCACGTCCCAGATGATCTCTGGCGCGGCTGATCGACTTGGCCTGCGGCCCTTTCGGTTGCCGCTCGCGATCAACTATGGCGCTGCTGAGGATCGCGATGCCTGCGTTGGCTGCACCACCTGTGACACGTTCGCCTGTGCTATCGGGGCGAAGAACGACGTCGCCACGCGGGTGCTGGCGCCGCTGCTCGCGCGCGGCCTCGAGTTGCGTCCCAATACGGTAGTCACGCGACTCGTGGTGGATGGAGATCGCGTCGTGGCGGTCGAGGCCACCGACCGTCAGAGTGGCGAGCCGCTGCGCTTCGAGGCGACCCACTTCGTCGTCTCGGCAGGTGCGCTCGCCACGCCGCACCTGCTACTGGCCTCCGGCCTCGACCAATTGAATCCCGGCGGCGATGTCGTGGGCAGGTACCTCACCAGGCACTGCAACGCGATTGCCTTTGGTCTCTTCCGGCGACCGGTGAATCCGGCGCGGGAGTTCCACAAGCAGGTTGCTCTACACGACTACTACCACGGCGACGAGAGGGTGGCATCGCTCGGTAAGCTTGGCGGCATCCAGCAGCTACACTCCCCGCCAGTGGGACTTGTGCACCAGCACCTGCCACCCGGATTGGCACATCTCGTAGGCGCCCTGATCGTGCCGCGCATGACGGGGTTGCTGGTGATGGCGGAGGACGAGCCCCGCTACGACAATCGCGTCATGCTGCGCAAGGGTGCAGCGGACGAATTCGGACTGCCGGCGGCGGAGATTCGACACGTCTACACCGAGCGCGATCTCGGTGCCCGCGACGCATTGTTGGTGCGCGCGCGCGAAGTCCTGACCGAGGCTGGTGCGCTGTGGTGCTACTCCCACTACATCCACACGTTCTCGCACGCTGCGGGAACCGTCCGTATGGGGAGCGATCCGTCGAAGTCTGCGCTTGATGAGTACTGCCGTTTTCGCGGCGTCCAGAACCTGCGCGTCGTCGACGCCAGCATCCTCCCGTCGGGCGGCGGCGTGAACCCGAGCTTGACCGTTGCAGCCAACGCGCTCAGAGTGGGCGAACAGCTCGTCGCCCAGTCCTGAGCCGGAGTCCGCGTGACAACAGCCGCACCCTTCAGCATGGCGTTTCTCGGATGCGGTAACGCAACCCGGATGCACTCCAAGACGCTAGCCAAGCGCCCGGTACAACGCTTCTACGCCAGCCGCAGCGGTGAGCACGCGGCGGAGTACAACCAGAAGTATGGCGGCGGCGGTTCGTTCGGAAGCTACGCGGAAGCCATCGCCGATCCGCGGATCGCGGCGGTCTTCATTGCCACTCCGCCAGACACTCATCTCGAGCTGACGCTGGCCGCGCTGCGCGCCGGCAAGCACGCCATCATCGAGAAGCCGCCATTCCTGCGGAGCAGCGATTTCGCTGCGGTTCGGGAGGCGGCGACGTCCGGTGGGGTGCGGGCATACGTCGCGGAGAACTACTTCTACAAACCGCTTCTGGTGCGGCTGCGGGAGCTTCTGGCGGCGGGCGTCATCGGTGAGCCCCTGTTCGTGTCTCTCAACGCCCTCAAGACGCAACAAGTCTCGGGTTGGCGCAACGATTCGGGGGTTGCTGGCGGCGGCGCGCTCTACGAAGGCGGCATACACTGGGTGAGCTTCGCAGCGAGCCTGGGGCTGTCGGAGTTGACGGTTAGCGGTCTGCGCCCGTCTCCCGATGGCAGTCCGGAACGCAGCATGATGCTGGCGCTGCGCTACGGCGATGGGCCGGTCGGGTCCCTCTATTACTCCTGGGAAGTTCCGTCCTTGTTCAAGGGCCTGCGCATCTCGCGAATCTGGGGACGCGAGGGAAGCATCACATTCGAGTCGAACGGCATTTTCGTGTTCGTGCGGGGGCGCCAAAAACGTGTTCTGTTCCCGGGTCTGCGCGACATCGCCGGCTACGGAGCCATGTTCGACGATTTCCTGCGCAGCATGCGCGACGATGACAAACCGGCGTACGATCTCGACTTGGCCGAGCGCGATTTGCGGTTGGTCGAGCAGGCCTACGCTACGGCTGGCGTCAGCCATCCCACCGAGTGACTCAGAGTTGAAAACATGAGCAATGAACTGATCGCTGTCTTGATCGGCCTGGCGGCCGGCCTCCATACCTCGACGTGGGGCATGTACAAGGACGCTCCGCACGAGGGCTTCGCCTGGCCGAAGTTCTTTCGCAGCACCTTCGTTGGCGCCTTCGCGGGTTTCGCGTTGCAGTACTTCCTGCGATTTGACTTGTCGCAGGCCGCGAACATGGCCGTGTTCTTCGGTGGCTGCTACGTGACCGAGCGCGCCGTGGTGGAATTCTGGAAGACATTTCTCAGGGTCGAGGACCAGTCGAAGTATTTCATCCCGATGCAGTTCTCGGTCTTCGGCAAAGTGGTCGAGAGCCGCAGCACGCAACTCATGGTCGGGTTTAGCTACATCGTGGTCGTGCTGGCCATCGGCTTCGGTTTGAACGCCCTGCAGGGCAAGGTCGAACTGCCCGGGCTGCTTGTAGTGGTCACGGTCGGAGCGGTCGGCGGCTGGCTATCTGCGTTCGGCGGTGCCTGGAAGGACGCTCCCAAGGAAGGCTTTCAGATCTTCAAGTTCTTTCGCAGTCCAGCCATGGCGGCTGCCTATGCGTTCATGCTGGCGCACTTCACCGACAGCTGGATAGTCCTGGCCGGCGCGGCGCTTGGGTACACGATCGCCACCACGGAGACGTACAAGACGTTCTTCTTCCTGAGCAGGCCGCGCGGCAAGTTCCAGGGCATGCCTGTCAGCCACCCGGAATGGGAGACAAGGCGATTCTTCTTCTTGCCCACTTACATCGCGGTCTGGATCGGGGTCGTCACGAGCATCGTGCTCGGTTTCACGGGCCCCCACTCCGGCCTCCTGAACTAGAAGGCAAGCTGACGGGCGACCTCTCGAGAGTCGCGCTCAGAGCGGTTCCTCCGGGCCGCGGCTACGAACGGTACGGTTCGTAGCCGACGGCCGGTCCCACGTCGCGGGTGGACTGCGCGTCCGTCAGTCGCGACGCGAAAACTCGGATGCGACCCCGAAGTTGTGGGCCGACGCCCAGGCGGTCAGACCCGTCGGAATCACCCAGAACAGCACCTGCTCGTACCACCTCAGGTCCCGACCGATCTCCTGCTCCACGGTGTTCTCGATCGTGCGCAGCAGCGACCAGCCGACCATCTTCACGGCGGTCATCTTCAGCGCGGTGGGATTACTGCCCATGAGCGGGTTGATTTCCTGGGCGCCGGCGTTCAGCGCCTTCTGAGTGGAGACCACGTCCAGCGTCGAGACAGCGAGGAATCCGGCGTGGCCTACGCTCGGGCGCGGTGCCAGGGAGGCGCAGCCGATTCCCGAGATTGCCAGCGCTGCGCAGAGTGAAGCCGCGACGAGGCGATGGACTGCCCGGCCGACTTGCCAGGGGCCAGCCG
>JAJCXT010000011.1 GCA_029263295.1 Acidobacteriota bacterium
CTTGCGCGTCGGGATGGTCGTGTTGCGTTCGATCAGGACCGTGGTGACGCCGCCGAGCGTCTCGATGCCCAGCGACAGGGGAGAGACGTCGAGCAGCAGGAGGTCACTGACCTCGCCACCCAGCACGCCGCCCTGGATCGCCGCGCCGAGAGCCACGACCTCGTCCGGATTGACGCCCTTGTGAGGAGCCTTGCCGAAGATCTCGCGAACCTGGGCCTGCACCGCGGGCACACGCGTGGAACCACCCACCAGAACCACCTCGTCGATGTCGGCGGGGTTGAGACCGGCGTCGGCGAGAGCCTGCTTGCACGGCTGGATCGCGCGCGCCAGATCGGCCTCCACGAGGCTCTCGAACTTGGCCCGTGACAGTTTCAGCGTGAGGTGCTTCGGACCGCTCTGGTCGGCCGTGATGAAGGGCAGGTTGATTTCGGTTTCCGCCACACTCGACAGTTCGATCTTGGCCTTCTCCGCCCCTTCACGTAGCCGCTGCAGCGCCATGCGATCGCCGGACAGGTCGACGCCCTGGTCCTTTTTGAACTCCTCGATGATCCAGTCCATGATCCGCTGGTCGAGGTTGTCGCCGCCGAGGTGCGAGTCGCCGTTGGTTGCCTTTACTTCCACGACGCCATCGCCGACTTCGAGAATCGACACGTCGAAGGTACCGCCACCGAAGTCATAGACGGCGATCTTCTCGTCGTTCTGCTTCTCGAGACCGTAGGCGAGGGCCGCCGCGGTGGGCTCGTTGATGATGCGCTCGACCTTGAGGCCAGCGATGCGGCCGGCGTCCTTGGTGGCCTGCCGCTGCGAGTCGTTGAAGTAGGCCGGTACCGTGATGACCGCGGATTCGACCTTCTCTCCCAGGTAGTCTTCGGCCGCCTGCTTGAGCTTCTGCAGGATCATGGCGGAGATCTCGGGCGGGGAGTAGCGCTTGTCGCCGGCGACGATGCGCACGTCGTCACCGTCCTCTTCGACAGTGAACGGCACCATCTTGAGCTCGTCGGACACCTCGTCGCGCCGGCGACCCATGAAGCGCTTGATCGAGAAGATCGTGTTGTCGGGGTTGGTGACCGCCTGGCGCTTGGCAACCTGTCCGACCAGGCGCTCGCTGTCATCCTTGAAAGCAACAACCGATGGGGTCGTGCGGCCGCCCTCAGCGTTCGGGATCACGACGGGCTCGCCGCCTTCCATCACTGCCACTACGGAATTGGTGGTACCCAGATCGATACCGATGATCTTGGCCATGGTTCTCATTCTCCAGAGGTTGACCGCGCCGGGCTCTGTTGCCGCGTGTGCGGTGCCGTTGTCGCTGGCTTCAGGGTGGCGCGCCGCTGCTCGGGCCGCCGCCGCTAACTGATCGATTGAATGAGGAGAATTATAAAATCTTAGTCGAGTGTTATCAAGTCATTTTTCGAGCCTGTAGGATCCGTCTTGTAGTACGCTGGGCACGCCTGTGCTGCTCAGGCGTGTGCAGGTCTACAGAGGCCCGGGCAGGGTGCGGCACGAATCCCGAGGGGCCGGCTGCCGCGACGGGCCGCTAGAGCTTCGCTACCTTGCTCTTCTGCAGGTAGGCCATGCGGAGCTGGTACACCACGTCGTCCAGGCCTTTCCGGGCCTCGGGTGGCAGATTGGCGGCCGCCCGCTCCTGCAATATCCCGAGGACCTCGATCCGGACGTGGGCGAGGTCGAGATCTTCCATGACCTGGCCGCTCTGGGGCTCGGGCATGGCGCCCAATGCCATCAGCCCTCCGATGTACTGCTCCTCGACAAAGCGCATGAGCGCTTCTTCTCCGAAACTCAGATCCTGCGCCGCATCGACGGGCGTGGTCGGCAGGCTCTCGGCGGGGGGCACTGAGGCAGGCTCTGCTTGTGAGGCAGGCTCTGCTTGTGCGGCAGGCTCTGCCGCCTCGTGGCTGGGGTCGCTACGGTCCGTTTGATCGGCCGCATCGTCCGGCGTCTCTTCCACGTCGACGCCTTCGCGGAAGTTGCCGTCGCTGTCGAACAACCTGCGGTCGGTGACCTTCAGCTTCGACGGTGCATCATTGTCAGATTGGGAATCGTGCATAGGGGCAGTCTAACAACGGGAGTTGCGGGCGGGTAGCCGCTGTCTGACCTGCCATTGGAGTTGCTTCATCGACTGCTAGACTGCGGCGCCATGGACACGTCGAGAGAACTACTGAGCCCGGAAGAGGCTGTCGAGCCGACGGCTGAGGACCGCATTGCCGGTGAGCGGTTCGCGCACCTGATAGCCATCATGCGGCGCCTGCGGGGGCCAGACGGCTGTCCGTGGGATCGGGAGCAGGACTTCCGCAGCCTGCGTCGATTCACGCTGGAGGAAGCCTACGAGGTAGTACAGGCGATCGACGACGGCGATCGTCGTGCGCTAGCCGGTGAACTCGGGGATCTTCTCTTGCAGGTCGTGTTTCTGTCGCAAATGGGGGCTGAAGAGGGCAGTTTTCGTGTCGATGACACCATCGATGCCATCAGCACCAAACTGGTGCGCCGGCACCCGCACGTCTTCGGCGATCTCGACGTTGCAGATGCCGATGCGGTTCTGCGCAACTGGGAAGCGATCAAGCGTGAAGAGCGGGCAGGGGTAGGAGCAGCATCCTTGCTCGATGACGTGCCGCACAGTCTGCCGGCCCTGGAACGGGCGCAGAAGCTCGGCAAGCGAGCGGCGCAGCTGGACTTTGATTGGCCTGACGCCGGCGCAGTTCTTGCCAAGGTGCACGAGGAGGTCGACGAGTTGGAGGCTGCTACGTCCGCGAGTGATCGCGTCGCGGCTGAGGAGGAACTCGGCGATCTACTCCTCGCGCTCACCAGCCTGGCCCGGCATCTGGGAGTATCTGCCGAGGTGGCAGCGAACAGCGCATCGGCCAAGTTTGAGCGCCGTTTCAGGCAGGTGGAGTCCGCTGTCCACGAGGGGCGAGTGGGGCAGACAGCCGACGCTATGGAAGCGGAGTGGCGGCGGGTGAAGGCGCGCGAGTAGCGCCTTTCGGCTGCTCCCTCGGACTACTAGCGGCCGACGATGGCCGCCAGGGCGATACCGATGAGATAGAGGCCGAGAAGCGGTATCGCCACGAGTAGCTGGCTCATGCCGTCGGGGGGCGTGATCCAGGCGGCGAGGATGAACGCGACCATCACGGCGTACGGGAACCACTTCCACAGCGATCGCGCGCTGACGAGGCCGACTCTCGCGGCTACGAGCGAAACCAGTGGCAGTTGAGCTCCAAGTCCCATCGCCAGCAGCAGTCGGGTTGTGAAGCTCAGAAAATCACGGACCGTGATCGCCGTCTCGAACTGCACCGCGATGTCGAGCAGATAAGCGATCGCGAATGGCAGGAGGATGAAGTAGCAGAACGCCATGCCACCCAGGAACAGCGATGTGCCCGCGATCGCGAAAGCCGCGATGGCGATCGCGGAACGCGCCCGAATTCGGGGTGCGACCAGCAGGTAGAGCTGGGCGCTGAGAATCGGAGTGGCGATTACCAGGCCGCCCAGCAGCGATAGCGTGAAGTAGAGAATGAAAGCGTCCGACAGCCCGGTGAAGATCAGTCGCGGATCCTGCCCTCGCGCAGCGAGCTCGCGGGTCAACGGCAGCGCCAGAAAGGCATAGATCTCTCGCGCGTACGCCCAGGAGACGGCCGTTCCGGCGATGAGCGCCAGCAGTGTCCAGACGGTAAGCTTGCGGGCACGTTCGATTCCCGCAAGCAGTGTGCGGAGTGGGGAATCGTCGTTGAGAGCTTCTTCCACGGGCGCCTCGGAAGGGCGTTGCCAGCGTTGGTCTCGATGGGCGGAGCGCGAATGTTAGCAGGGGCGGGGACTTCTCTCTTGGCCGATAACTGAAATTCGATGGCACAGCTCGAACCACGCAAGACGAATCACAGCCTCGGCACGATCGAGGTGATCTGCGGCAGTATGTTCTCGGGCAAGAGCGAGGAACTCATCCGGAGGTTGAGGCGCGCGCAGATCGCCCGCCAGAAGGTGCAGATCTTCAAGCCGGGGATCGATGATCGCTACGACGAAGATCACATCGTCTCGCACAACCAACAACGGTTGCCGAGTCGGCGCGTGCCGGACTCGACTGTGCTCCTGGCGCAGGTGGAGGCCGACACGCAGGTAGTCGGCATCGACGAGGCACAGTTCTTCGATGTTGGCCTCGTGACGGTGTCCCAGCGGCTGGCGGCTGATGGGCACAGAGTTATCGTCGCCGGCCTCGACAAGGACTACAGGGGGGAACCGTTCGAGCCGATGCCAGCCATGCTCGCGGTGGCCGAGTACATCACCAAGACCCTGGCGATCTGTATGCAGTGTGGCGAACCCGCCAACTTTTCGCAGCGGCTCACGGAGAGCCGGGAGCGGGTCGTCGTTGGAGCCTCGGATGCCTACGAGGCGCGTTGCCGCCACTGCTTCGATCCCGGGAACGGCGACTAGGCCACTGCGGTAGCCCGCCGTCGGGTCACCTTGACCCGCGCACCCAGCGCTCTCCTCGGACGCGGATTCGGGTGCCGATGGTGATCGTGACAGCGCCATCGCGGTCGGTCCTGTAGACGCTGATGCCGCGGCGGTAGAGCTCGCTCACCACGCTGTCTCGGGGCAGGCCCCAGGGATTGGTGGCTCCGACCGATATCAGGGCGTGGCGGGGCTGAAGATGATCCAGTAGTGCAGCGCTCGTGCTCGTACTGCTGCCGTGATGACCGATCTTGAGCACGACGGGTCCTGTTCCGGGCTCCAGCCCGCCCGTTATCCAATCGCGTTCGGCGACCGAGTCGGCGTCTCCGGCGAGTACGATGCGCCGCCTCGCGCAGCGAACATCGAAGGCGAGCGACGCGCCGTTATTGATGTCTTCAGTACCGCGCAGCAAGGTGGAGGTCGTCGGCAGCATCGCATCCCACAGGCACCCGGCGGCCGGCAAACCTTCGCCGCGCGGCGACAGAGTCGTCGCGGCCGTTTCCTGGGCGGCCTCGAAAAGGGCTTCGATCAACACATTCGCCGGGGGGGAGCTGCCCACCCACACCGAGGCGGCTCCAATCTCACGCAGCACACCCGCTGCTCCGCCAGCGTGATCCGCATGGGCATGACTTATCGCGAGCGCTTCGAGGCGCCTGATGCCGCGTCGCCTCAACTGTGGCGCAATCAGGTGATAGCCGATGTCGTAGTCCAGCCCCGGGTAGCCGCCAGCGTCGTAGAGCACCGCGTCACGGGGCCCGTGCAGGAGGATCGCATCGCCCTGGCCGACGTCGAAACTCACCAGAGTGAAGGGCTCGACTTGAAGCGGGCGAGTAGCAAACCACACCGAGCTCAAGGCCAGGCAGACTCCCAGTCCGCGTGCCACTCGCCCTTCGCTCAGGGTGGCGGCTCCAAGGCCGATCCAGTAGCCGCACGCCGCTTGCCATGTGACTGCTGGCAGCGCGAGACTGGGAGATGATTGAGCACCGATCGAGCAAACGGCGCGGAAGAGCCCGAGGAGCTGATCGGTACCGGAGGCCATCGCGCTTGCGGCGTACCCGAGTCCGCGCGACAGGAGGTCGGCGGGCGCCATGCTCGCGGCGATCTCGAGGGCCGTGGCCGCGATCGCGCCGGGTAACGCCGCGGCGAGCAGCGGCACGGCCGGCAGGTTCCAGAGAACAGCGAGCGGCAACACCCGCCAGCGCTCGAGAGCGAGCAGAGGGGCGACAGCGACCTGGGCGACAACCGCAGCGGTGAGGATGCCGGCTATCGGCCCCCGGCGTTGGCCGCCGGTGGCGCCGACGAGCAGCCCTACGGTAGCAATCGTGCTGAGTTGCAGTCCGAGTTCCCGGACGTCCAACGGCGCAAGAGTCACGAGCACCACCACCGCTCCGGCGAGGCTCTCGGCTGGGGACGTGCGGCTGCTGATCACGCGGGCGGACAGGAAGGCTCCGGCCATGATTGCCGCGCGCTGGACGGGTGCTCGCGGCTCGACCAGGAGCAGCACTGCGGCAACAACCAGGAGTCCGGCCGTGGCTGCCCAGACGGGAGAAAGCCCGACCGTGCGGCAGGCGACGTGGGCCGTGCCGATCAGAAGTCCAACGTGCAGTCCGGAGATAGCCAGCAGGTGCAACAGACCGCTGCGATCGAGAGCCTGCCAGAACGAATCGGACACGGCATCGCGCTCGCCCAGAAGCAGTGCGCGAACGAGGCCGCTTTCCCCGTGGTGCCGTTCGATGGCCTGGCGTAGGACGTCGCGAACTCTACCTGCAGCTGCGCCGAACGAAGCGGTGGGGGGCGAGCGCAATCGTATCTGAGCCCAGTCCTTCAGGTTCCCGCGCAGATCGATCCCTCGTGCGCGCAGGCGGTCGCGTTGCCGCGTGCCCGGGTTGGCCAGCGGGCGGTCTGTCTGGAGTCGCACGAACAGCTCCACCTCGGTGCCGCGGTACCAGCCAGGGCGCGGTGGAGGTAGCGGCACGCGGATCTCGACACGGCCGGGCAGCGCCCGCCAATGGTCGCCCACGAGCACTGTCTCGACATCGAAGAGCATCCGGCTGGCCTCTGCCGTGCCGGCGGGCTCGCGAGCCACGGTGCCACGCAGCCAGCGCGACCGCCGCATGCCGCCCGGTGCATCCTGGAGAGCCGAGAGAGGCGCGGGGCGACGCTCGAACACAGCGAACGTACATCCCAGTAGGAATCCCGCGATGCAAACGGCTCCTGCCGCGCGAAATCCGAGTGGCTCGCGAACGCGCAGGCCAGCGCTCCAGACGGCGGCAACGGCAGCGACCCGCAGAACCAGATCGGAGGCTGCCACCCGGTAGCCATCGACGGCGGGGCCGAAATCACCTGCCCACGCGCCAGCGACGAGGGCGCCCGCTAGCAGTACTGGCGACCCGCAGACCGCCAGGGTCGAACCCCTAGACCGCCCAGGGGCTGAACGGTGGGAGTTGTACCGTTTGTCTGCCGTCGCCGAGGCTTGCCGCCAGGTCTTCCTGAATCTCAGTGGCACGGGCATCAAGCGCCGTCGGCGAGAGAGCTGCGGCTTCCCGCGCCAGCTGTTCGAGGGCTGCGGCAGCCCCTTCGAGTGCCTCCTCCCGGCCCGCGCCGGCGTGGCGCCGACAAGCGGCTGCGCACTCGATCAGGTGTGTCACAGTTGGATCGGTAGGGTTCGCCTCTCCGGCGGCTGCGGCGAGTTCCTGTGCCTGCTCCCAGGCGTCGTAGATGTGCTGTTCGCAGTACGACAGCGAGTTGATACGACGGGTCTTGCCGGCGGTCGCAGCGAAGTGATCGAATGCCCGATTGATGCCGCGGAGGACTACTTCGAGCGGTATCTCCTTGTTCTGCCAGCCTTCGACCCGTTGCCAGTCGCGCGGCGAGAGCATGAGCGGTCCGCCACGGCGGATTCCGAACTGGCGCTCGATCAGCGCGAAATACTCGTCCTGCCCGTACAGCGAGGTGTCGTCGTTCATGGATGTTCACACCCGTTCGAGACGGTCATTGCGGCGACGATGCCGGGGGTTTTCTCAGCCTGCCTGGAAACGCCAGCGCGGGCTTGCCACCGACGGCGGGCCGGCAGCCTCCGGCGCGCCGCTCTCGATCCACACCGCGCACTTGTCCGCGCACTCGTGCAGCCTGTGGAGACACACGCTGTACTCCTCGTACGTGCCGCCCATCGGATCTGCTACCTCGAAGATGCTGACTGTCGTGCCGCCCGGATCGGCGCTGCCCTCTGCCTGCTCGAGCGTTGGTGCGAACGAGCCGAACAGTCGGACGCGATCGGCCACGTTGCCGAGCGCCGCGGCAATCTTGGCCTGCTGCACTGACATCGCGAAGATATGGTCAGCGGCATTGAGTTCCTGCACCGTCAGAGGAGTCGACGTCTGGGCGGTGATGTCGATGCTGTGTTCGCGCCTCATCGCCTCACAGCCCAGCGGCGAGGGCGAGTCACCACCGTATGCGTTGGTTCCGGCGGAACGTACGTCCCATTCCGGCCCCAGACGGGCGCGCAATAGCCCTTCAGCCATCGGGCTGCGGCACAGGTTGCCGTAACAAATCACCAAGATCCGACCGCCATTTGTTGTCATGGGCGCATGGTAGCACCGGGCGAATGGTCGGTCTTCCCACGGCCTGCTAGGATGATTCGCTTGCTTCCGCGGCCGAATTCTCGGCCACGCCGAACTCACCACAGGCCGGTCACATGATGCCTACGGACAAGAAAGTGCGACCCGTAGAAGCAGCCGTTGCCGCCGCGGCCGAGCCGATCGGCGTGCGTGGGGCGCGCGTGCACAACCTGCAGAACGTGGATGTCGATATCCCCGCGGGGCAACTAGTCGTAGTGACGGGCGTATCAGGCTCGGGAAAGTCCAGTCTGGCCTTCGACACGATCTACGCGGAAGGTCAGCGACGTTACGTGGAGTCGATGTCGGCTTATGCGCGGCAGTTCCTCGAGAGGATGGACAAGCCTGAGGTTGACGAGGTGCGGGGTATCTGCCCGGCCATAGCGATTCAGCAGCGGGTACCTCCTCGTAACTCGCGCTCGACCGTGGGCACGGCCACGGAAGTGCAGGACTACCTCAGGCTTCTGTTCGCGCGCGCCGGGACGACGATCTGCCCCGGCTGTGGCCAGTCCGTCCGGGCGGACACACCGGGCGATGTCGTGGACGGCCTGCTTGAAGACGGGGCAGATCGTCGTGCGCTGATCGCGTACCCCATGCCGTTGCAGGGGGATGCGGATGCTCGCGCGGAGGAGATCAAACAGCTCCTCCAGCAGGGGTTTCGTCGATTGCTCGTAGAGGGCGTTATCGTCGATCTGGAGCCTCGCCGGTATAGAGAACAGGCGGCCGAGCTTGCTGGCGGTGGAGTTGACGTAGTCGTCGACCGCCTTCGTCTGCGGCCGGATCAACGGGAGAGGTTGCTCGACTCCGTCGAGATCGCGCTCGGCGAGGGCGGCGGTCGAATGCGCGCCTGGCTCGAGATAGATGATGAGCTGACCGCGCGAGCTTTCGACGACCGGTATCGCTGCGCGGATTGCGATCGCGACTTCGTGCGGCCTGAGCCGCGCATGTTCTCCTTCAACAACCCGTTTGGCGCGTGCCCCGAGTGCCGTGGATTCGGTAGCACGATCGAGATCGATCTCGACAAGGTGATCCCGGACACGCGCCTGACTCTGGACGAAGGCGCCATCGTTCCGTGGACCAAGGAGTCGCGTGGTCGGCAGCGCACGGCGCTGCGGAAGTTCGCCAAGGCCGAGCGGATTCCGCTTGATGTGTCGTGGCGCGAGCTCGCCCCTGAGCAGCGGCAGGCCCTCCTCGACGGCGGCAAGGGTTATGCCGGCGTGCACGGGTTCTTCCGCCGCCTACAGAAGAAGCAGCACAAGCTTCACGTCAGGGTCCTGCTGGCTCGCTATCGCGGCTACGTCACGTGCTCGTCGTGCCAGGGTTCGCGACTGCGGGCCGATGCGTTTGCCGTCCAGGTGGCCGGTCTCACTTTGCCTGAGGTCGTCGCGATGAGCATTGGAGAGGCGGCCGAGTTCTTCGCGACGCTCGAGTTGCCCGTGCACGCGGCACTGGTGGTGGACAAGGTGCTGGAGGACATACGCACCCGACTGGAGTATCTGGTCGAGGTGGGTCTCGACTACCTCACGCTGGAGAGGCTGACGGGGACCTTGTCGGGCGGCGAGGCACAGCGGATCAGCCTGGCGACGTGTTTGGGCTCTACGCTGGTGGGTTCGCTGTATGTGCTCGACGAACCGAGCGTCGGGTTGCATCCGCGTGACAACGATCGGCTGATCGCGATTCTCGAGCGGCTGCGCGACCTCGGCAACACGGTACTGGTCGTGGAACATGACCGGCAGATGATCGAGGCGGCGGATTGGCTAATCGACATGGGGCCTGGTGCCGGGGCGCTGGGTGGCAGGGTGGTGCACGCCGGGCCGCCGACCGAGTTGCCAAACTCGCCGGAGTCGGTGACGGCCGCGTATCTTGGCGGCCGACGCCGCGTGCCGCTTCCGGCGCTGCGCAGACCGCCACAAGGGCAGCTCGCCGTGCGCGGCGCTCGCCAGCACAATCTCAAGGGTATCGATGTCGAGATTCCGCTGGGCGTCCTGTGCTGCCTCACCGGGGTATCCGGCTCGGGCAAGAGCACGCTTGTGCACGACGTCGTCCACGCGGCTGCCCAGCGTCACCTTGGCGAGTGGAAGGGGAACGTCGGCGATCACGACAGCATCGCGGGGCTCGACTCGTTGCGGCAGGTGATCCTCATCGATCAAGCGCCGATCGGACGGAGCGCGCGCTCCAACCCTGTCACCTATGTGAAGGCGTTCGACTCGATTCGCAAGTGCTTCGCTGGAGTCCGCGAGGCGAAGGCTCGGGGCTACAAGCCTGGCCACTTTTCCTTCAATGTCGCTGGCGGTCGCTGCGATATGTGCGAGGGGACTGGGCAGACAGTGGTTGAGATGCAGTTTCTGCCAGACGTCACGCTGCCTTGCGAGGAGTGCGGCGGAACTCGCTACCGGCGAGATCTGCTCGACATCCGGTATCGCGGCCGCAGCGTCGATGACGTACTTGGCATGACCGTGGCGGAGGCCCGCCGTTTCTTCGCCGACGTGCCACACGCAGAGGGGCGGCTGAAAGTCCTCGAAGATGTAGGGCTTGGGTACCTCAGACTGGGGCAGCCGTCGAGCACTCTGTCGGGCGGGGAGGCGCAACGCGTGAAACTGGCCGCTCACCTGGTTCAGGGAGGCGGCAAGGGTACGCTCTATCTGTTCGACGAGCCGACCACGGGGCTACACTTCGACGATATCTCCAAGCTCTTGTTCGCGATCAACCGGTTGATCGATTCGGGTGCGTCCGCCATCGTCATCGAGCATAACCTGGACCTGATCAAGGCGGCCGACTGGGTCATCGATCTCGGCCCGGAGGGCGGCGATCGTGGCGGGACGGTCGTGGCAACGGGAACGCCGGAGGAGATCGCGGCGAACGCAGATTCGCACACGGGCGGCTACCTGAAAGAGGCGCTGGAGGCGGAAGAGTGATCGATCTACGCAGCGACACGGTTACCCAGCCGACAGCGGCGATGCGTCAGGCGATGGCCGACGCAGAGGTCGGTGATGACGTCTACCAGGAAGACCCGACGGTGCGGCGACTCGAGGAGCTCGCCGCCGATCTCCTGGGCAAACAGGCGGCACTGTTCTTTCCGACCGGCACGATGGCCAATCAGGCGGCGGTGCACCTGCATTGTCGCCCTGGTGACGAGGCCGTAGTCGAGCGGCTCGCGCACAGTCACGACTGGGAAAACGCGGGGGCCGCGGTTCTGTCTGGGGTTCAGTTGCGCGCGGTTGACGGCGAGGCCGGCATCATCGACGCGGCGGCGCTGGCTGAGGTTCTGGCGCCGCGTACGGAGCTGCGTTCGCGCATCTCCCTGGTGATTCTCGAGAATACGCACAACATGGCGGGAGGCAAGGCCTGGCCGCTGGCGACGCTGTCCGAGACGGCTGCGGCGGCCCGCGCGGCGGGGGCGGCCGTACATCTCGACGGCGCCCGACTGCCCAACGCGGCGGTTGCAACGGGGACATCGATGGCGAAACTCTCCGCGCCCTTCGACTCCGTGATGATCTCGCTCTCGAAGGGGCTGTCGGCCCCTGCTGGGTCGGTTCTCGCCGGGTCCGGTGCGTTCGTTCGGGAGGCCCGCCGGGTGCGTGGCTTGTTTGGCGGTGGGATGCGGCAGGTGGGCGTGCTGGCCGCCGCGGGCATTGTGGCGTTGGAGAATCAGTTCGAGCGGCTTGCTGAGGATCATCGCCGCGCCAGCGACCTGGCCGAGGGCCTGACGGCCGGCGGCGGAGCGAGCCTGGCGTATGGCCATGTGGACTCGAACATCGTTGTGCTCGATGTGTCCGGAGGGGGCGTGGCCGCGCTCGCGGCGCGGGCCGCGGAACGCGGCGTACTGTGCGGGGCCACCGCCACTGACTACATGAGGCTGGTGACACACAGGCACATCGACGATGCGGCGGTAACGACGGCGATCGATTGTCTGGGCGGGCTTCTGGCAGAGACCAGCTCCGACTAGTGTTCGGGGTAGCGCGCCATCTGCTCGAGGTAGCCCTCGTAGTTGCGCTTCGTCTCGCGCAGGCTATCGCCACCGAACTTCTCGAGACAAGCGTCCGCCAGGACCAGGGCGACCATCGCTTCGCCCACTACGGCAGCGGCCGGCACCGCACAGACATCGGACCGCTGAACCACGGCGTCGACAGCCTCGCCCGTTTCGATGTCAACCGAGGGTAGGGGCTGGCGTAGGGTTGCGAGCGGTTTCATGTGGACGGTCAGCCGCAGTTCGCTTCCGCAGGTCATGCCACCTTCGGTGCCGCCGGCATGGTTGCTGGGCCTGGCGAAACGGTCGTGTTCATCGCTCAGTATCGGATCGTGGGCCCGCGATCCCGGCTGCGTCGCACACCAGGCAGCGGGACCGATCTCTACGCCCTTCTGCGCCTGAATCGACAGCAGGGCGTGGCCCAGCCGCGCCTCCAGTCTGCGGTCCCACTGCACGTGGCTACCGAGCCCGGTCGGCACTTCGGCGGCGATCACCTCGAACGTGCCGCCGAGAGTCTCGAGTTCGTTGTGCGCCTCATCGATGGCGTCGATCATCGCTTTCGCAACAGCGGTATCGACACAGCGGACGGGCGACTCTTCCACGGCGACCGCGGCATCGAACGGAACTGCATCCGCGGACTCGGCGTATGCGGCCGGGCCGATCCGGGTGACGTGGCTCGCCACCCTGATTCCGAGGCATTCCAGGAACTGCCTCGCTACGGCGCCGGCGGCCACACGCGAGGCGGTCTCGCGTGCCGACGCGCGCTCGAGGATGTCGCGCAGATCCGCACGGTCGTACTTGAGGCCGCCAGCAAGGTCGGCATGGCCGGGTCGGGGCCGTGTGATCCGGCGCGTTTCCACCGGGCCGGGCGTGTTGCCGCTTTCCGCCACGCCTCCACTCCCCGTGGGGGCCACGCTCATCACCTGCTGCCAGTTCACCCAGTCTCGATTCTCGATGAGCCAGGCCACCGGACTCCCCAGGGTCTCACCCAGACGGATGCCGCCGACGAAGCGCGCGGTGTCGGATTCGATCTTCATGCGCTTGCCGCGGCCGTGGCCCGCCATGCGCCGCCTCAGATCGGCATCGACGCGTGCGAAGTCGATGGGCACACCTGCCGGGAGCCCCTCCAGGATGCCAACCAGCATCGGGCCGTGAGACTCGCCCGCAGTGAGGAATCGCAGTGTCCGCAGGGACATATACTTGCCTGGTCATGATGAAGGTACTGGGAGCGGCGCAGATGCAAGCCTGCGACCGCGCGGCGATCGAAGAATACCGCATCCCCGGCGCAGTGCTCATGGAGAATGCCGGGCTGCAAGTGCTCGATGTACTCCACGAGATCAACGGTGGCGCCGCGCCGCTGTCGACCGCCGTGGTTTGCGGTCGTGGCAACAACGGTGGTGACGGTTTTGTCGTCGCGCGTCACCTGCACAACCTCGGTCGCGAAGCGATCGTCTACCTTGTTGGCACTCCCGACTCGCTCAGCGGTGATGCGCGCCTGAACTATGACATTGCGGTGGCGTTCGGGGTGCCGGTCGTTCAGGTCGGAGCTGACGAGGCCGGCAGCATGGCCGCGACGCTGTCGCGATACGAGTATGTGGTCGACGCGATACTGGGCACAGGGATTCAAGGGGCCGTGCGTGGCACGGCGGCGACGGTGATCACGGCGATGAACGAATCGACGACTCCGATCCTGGCGATTGATCTGCCGAGCGGATTACAGGCCGACAGCGGCACTCTGGAAGGAGAAGTGGTCCGCGCCGGGGCGACCGTGAGTCTCGCCGCGCTGAAGGCATGCCATGTGCTCGCGCCTGCGAGCGAGTGTTGCGGCGATATCAGCGTGGCGGAGATCTCGCTGCCGGCGGCGGTTCTTGATGCTGCGACCGCCGGATTACTGCTGACCGAGCGGGGGGATGTAGCCGCCGCGCTGCCATGGCGCGCGGCCGAGTCGCACAAGGGTAGTTTCGGCCGGGTGCTCGTCGTCGGGGGCGCTCCGGGAACGGCCGGAGCCGCCGCGCTCGCGGCTCGCGGCGCCCTGCGCTCGGGCGCGGGACTGGTCGACGTGGCCTGCCCGGAATCCGTCTACGAGATGGTTGGCGGAGCTGCCGTGGAGGCGCTGGTGCATCCGATGCGGGTCGCCGACGATGGGACGTTGGGTGTGGCGGCGAAGGACCTCGAGGAACTGATCGAGAGGGCGACTGCCGTCGTGATCGGCCCCGGTTTGGGAGGTGGCAGTGTCGTCGCAACGCTGGTGCGCGACCTCGTGCGTGGCGCAGAGTTGCCCGTGGTCGTCGATGCGGATGGCCTGAACGCGCTAGATGACCTCGCCCTGGTCGCGAAATCCGCCGAGGTGCGGATACTGACGCCTCACCCGGGCGAGGCAGGTCGGCTGCTAGGTTGCGAAACCAGCGAAGTGCAGGCAAATCGGCCCGCCGCGGCGCGAGCGCTGGCCGACCGCAGCGGAGCGATCGTGGTACTGAAAGGACATCGATCTCTGGTCGCCGCGCCTGGAAGGGTCACGGTGGTCAATCCAACGGGGAATCCTGGTATGGCGACGGGTGGCACAGGTGACGTTCTGGCGGGCGCGATCGGGGCGCTCCTTGGCCAGGGCTTGGATCCGTTTCGGGCCGCCTGGGTAGGTGCCTGGCTGCACGGCGCTGCCGGCGACGCGGCGACCGCTGAGGTAGGGGAGATCTCGATGACTGCGGGTGATCTCGCTGCCGCACTCCCCGCCGCGTTCGCGGCGATCGAGGCGGAGGGATGAGTCGGCGCGAGTACCTTTGCGAGACTGCCGAGGAAACCGAAGAGGTCGGGCGCTCGCTTGGCCAGGGATTACGCGGCGGTGAGGTCGTGCTCTTGTTCGGGCCGCTGGGAGCGGGCAAGACGCAGTTCGTCCGCGGCATGGCGGCGGGTCTCGGGCATGATCCGTCGGCCGTATCCAGCCCGTCCTACGCGTTGATCAACGAGTACCGGGGGGCGGTGACGCTGTATCACGTCGACCTATACCGCATCACGACGACGGACCTCCCCGATCTCGGGCTGGAGGATCTCTACGGCCGGCGCCATATCGTGGTGATCGAGTGGGCGGAGCGGCTCGAAGAGGCCGGCTGGGACCTGGGATCGTCGATTCTCGTGGAGATGGACTACCACCCGGACGCGCACGACACACGTCTGATCAGCGTGGACGACGTCCTGCCCACCGACGCCATGGCCTGAGCGCTGCGCGCTCAGGCCTGGCCTGGCCCGTATCTCTGAGCCTCGCGCTGCTCGACTATGCGCGCTCAGGCCGGCTTGGCCTGTATCTCCAAGGGGCGCGTCGCGCAGCTATGGGCACTCAAGGCCGGTCTGGCCGCATCTTGAAACGCGCCAACCGCCGCGCTGTGCGCGGCTCAGCAATGCAGGCGGCACCGGGCCCAATAATCGGGCCGCGCCCGGTTATTGGGCTCGGTAGTTCGGGGCTTCCTTGGTGATCTGCACGTCGTGGACATGCGCTTCACGCAGGCCAGCGGCTGTGACCCTGATGAACCGTGCGCGTTCCTGCATCTCGGAGATGTTGCGGCAGCCGCAGTAGCCCATTCCGGCGCGTAGTCCACCCATCAACTGATGGATCGTGTTGGTGACTGCACCCTTGAACGGCACGCGGCCCTCGATACCTTCCGGGACCAGCTTGGCGTCCTGCACGTCGGGCTGGAAGTAGCGGTCACGCGAGCCAGCTCGCATCGCACCCACCGAGCCCATGCCACGGTACGACTTGAACGCCCGCCCCTGATAGAGCTCGATCTCGCCCGGGGCCTCTTCGGTTCCCGCCAGTACGGACCCGACCATGATGACGTCGGCTCCGGCTGCGACCGCCTTGGCGATGTCGCCTGAGTACTTGATGCCGCCGTCCGCGATGATCGGCACGCCGCTGCCTTCGGCCGCACGCGCGCAGTCTTGAATCGCCGTGATTTGCGGGATGCCGGCTCCGGCCACGATGCGAGTCGTGCAGATGGCCGACGGGCCCATGCCCACCTTCACCGCGTCGGCGCCGGCGGCGATCAGGTCGCGCGTGGCTTCCGCGGTGGCGACATTGCCGACGATGCAGGGGATGTGCTCGTAGCGCTGTTTCATCTGCTGCAAGGTGTCCATCACCTTGTCGGTGTGACCGTGAGCCGTATCGATCACGAACAGGTCGACGTCCGCCTTGACCAGTACTCCAGCGCGCTCCAGCGCGTCATCCCCGACGCCGAGTCCTGCGCCTACGAGCAGGCGCCCCGAAGAGTCCTTGGCGGCGTCCGGGTAGTCGATCTTCTTCTGGATGTCCTTCACCGTGATCAGGCCTTTCAGGGTGCCGTCTTCTTCAGTGACGAGGAGCTTCTCGATGCGGTGCTTGTGCAGCATGTCGACCGCTTCATCGAGCGTCGTGCCGGGCCGCACCGTAACCAGCCCCTTCTCGCGGGAGGTCATGAGTTCTTCGATGAGCCGATCGTGGTTCTTCTCGAAGCGGACATCGCGGTTGGTCAGGATGCCGACCAGGTGCCCGGTATCGTCGGTAACCGGCACGCCAGAGATGCGGTACTTGGCCATCAGGGCGAGGGCGTCGCTGATAGTGCGCTTGGGGCCGATCGTGATCGGATCGACGATCATGCCCGACTCCGATCGTTTGACCTTATCGATCTCGTCAGCCTGCGCCTCAGCCGTCAGGTTGCGGTGCACGACGCCGACGCCGCCGTGCTGCGCGAGCGCGATGGCCATGGCCGCTTCCGTCACGGTGTCCATGGCGGCCGACAGCAGCGGGACGGCCAGTCGGATGCCACGCGTCAGCTGCGTGCCGGTATCCGCGTCCGAGGGCATGAACCCCGAACGGGCAGGGATGAGCTGAACGTCGTCAAACGTCAGGGCGAGAGGGATCTCCAGGTCGTTCATCCAGCACTCCGCAATGCCGTTCGTTCGGTTATACCAGGGGCGACTGCGTTTCGACGATGCTAGCTGCCCGTGGCGGAGTCGCCAAGCACACCGCTAGGCAAATCCGTGACACTTCTTGTACTTCTTGCCGCTCCCGCATGGGCAGGGGTCGTTGCGGCCAACACTCTTCTCTTTGGACACGACGGTCTTGACGGTCGGCGCGGTGCCGTCACGCGTGGCGGCTTTCGCGGTTGCCTCGGCCTGTGCGGCCGCGCGGCGTCGCTGCGCCAGCTGCGCCTCCTGCTGCTCGCGCGTCATCGGCTCCATGCGATACGCGTAGCGCACGGCCTCGGCCTGACTGCGATCGTTCATCTCCGTGAACATGTCGAACGACTCGCGTTTGTACTCGACCAGAGGATTACGTTGCCCGTAGCCGCGCAGTCCGATGCCTTCTTTGAGTCGGTCGAGCGCATATAGGTGGTCTTTCCACTTCGAGTCGAGAATCTGTAGGCAGATCCACTTCTCGAACTCGCCAGCCGAGTCGCCGAGCCGTTCACGCTTGGCGTCGTAGCGGCCGCGCGTGTCGTTGCGCAGCGCCTCGAGGATCTCGGCAGGGCCGTCCTTGTCGAAGTCGACCGAGAGGTCGGTATCGGTCAGGCCGAAGAAGTCGCCGAGGTGCGCCTTGAGCTGATCCAGCGGCCAATCGAGCGGGTCCTGATCGACGGGGCAGTGCTCCTCGACGAGCCACTCGAGGATCTCGCCGGCCGAATCACCCAGGTACTTATGTGGCGCGCCTGCTTCTGAGATGAAGTCGCGGCGCTTCTGGTAGATGTTCTGGCGCTGCTTCTCCATGACATCGTCGTACTCGAGCAGATGCTTGCGGATTTCGAAGTTCCGGCCTTCCACCTGCTTCTGCGCCCTTTCGATGGCGCGGGTGACGAGGCGATCTTCGATCGGCACCCCCTCTTCCATACCGAGGCGCTTCATCAAGCCCTGCAGGCGGTCCATGCCGAAGACCCGCAGCAGGTCGTCTTCGAGTGACAGGAAGAACTGCGACGAACCAGGGTCGCCCTGGCGGCCCGTACGACCGCGGAGCTGATTGTCGATACGACGCGCCTCGTGCCGTTCGGTGCCGAGCACGTGAAGGCCGCCGAGGTCCGTGACCCCGTCGCCGAGCACGATGTCGGTGCCACGACCGGCCATGTTGGTGGCAATCGTCACCGCTCCCATCTGGCCGGCGTCGGCCACGATCTCGGCCTCGCGCTCGTGATGTTTGGCGTTGAGCACGACGTGCTTCAGGCGCCGTTTCTTGAGCTGGCGCGACAGGTGCTCGGAACTCTCGATGGACGCCGTGCCGACCAGCACCGGTCGGCCTATCTTGTGGAGTTCCTCGATCTCGTCGACGACGGCGTTCCACTTCTCTGGGAGCGTGCGGAAGATTACGTCGGGGCCCTCGTCACGCTTCAGGGGGCGGTTGGTCGGGATCTCCATGACATCGAGGGCGTAAATCTTGGCGAACTCGGTGGCCTCGGTCACTGCTGTCCCGGTCATGCCCGCGAGCTTGTCGTACATTCGGAAGTAGTTCTGGAAGGTGACCGTTGCGAGGGTCTGGTTCTCGCGCTCGATCTTCACGCCTTCCTTGGCCTCTACGGCCTGATGCAGGCCGTCGCTCCATCGTCGACCGGCCATCATACGACCGGTGAACTCGTCGACGATCACCACCTGGCCGTCCTTTACCAGGTAGTTCTTGTCGCGCTTGTACAGCACATGCGCTCGCAGGCCCTGCTGCACGTGGTGCACGAGCGAGATGTTGGTGGCGTCGTAGAGATTGTCGATACCCAGCAGTTTCTCGACGTGATGGGTACCCTCCTCGGTAATCGCCACGCTGTGCTGTTTCTCGTCGAGTTCGTAGTCAACATCGAGGCGCAGTCGAGGAATGATCCGATCGATGCGGTAGTAGAGTTCGGTCTCGATCTCGGTCGGCCCGGAGATGATCAACGGGGTCCGCGCCTCATCGATCAGAATGGAGTCAACTTCATCGACGATGGCGTAGTGGAAGTCGCGCTGGACGCGATCCTCGAGGCGGAACTTCATGTTGTCCCGCAGATAGTCGAAGCCGAATTCGTTGTTGGTGCCGTAGGTGATGTCGGCCTGATAAGCGGCCTGGCGGTCGGCATCTTCCATGTCGTTCTGGATCGCGCCGACGGTCAGCCCGAGGAATTCGTGAACCGGGCCCATCCAATCCTTGTCGCGCTGGGCGAGGTAGTCGTTCACGGTCACGATGTGGACGCCCTTCCCTTCGAGCGCGTTGAGATACGCCGGCAAGGTGGAGACCAGGGTCTTGCCCTCACCGGTGGTCATCTCGGCGATCACGCCGTTGTGGAGTACGACGCCACCGATCAGCTGAACGTCGTAGTGGCGCAACTCGGTGGTGCGCCGCGAGGCCTCGCGGACTGCGGCGAACGCCTCAACGAGGAGGTCGTCGAGCGTTTCCCCGGCGGCTACCCGTTCCTTGAACTCGCCGGTCTTGGCGCGCAGCCCCTCATCGGACAGAGCTTCGTACTCGGCCTCCAGGGCGTTGATGGGCTCGACGTAGGTTTCGGTCAGCCGCTTGAGCTCGCGCTCCTGATGGGTGCCGATGAACTTGGTGAGGATACGGTTCAGCATCGCGACCAGGAGGAGGAGGGGAGAGAGGCGCCAAGGGCTCTAATCGGTGACCCCGAACGGGGACAGACTGAACGTGCCCGCGCAATGAAATCATCGTAACAGCCGACCCATAGCCGGTAAACTTGCCGTGGCCATGACCCGTCAGGTGAATGTGACGGACGACGCATCGCAGATGCCGGTGTCGGAGCTCCTGAACCGGCGCCGCCGGGCCCAGTCCGGGGCTCGGTCGCGCGGCCGGTTTAAGTGTCCTTTACGTAGACTTCACGGACGCTTAACTGGATAGTGACACCGTCGGATGCCGACTGGTGTGACACTCCCTGGTGTGGGCCCGGAGAGCATCTTGAGCTTCTCCTGGGTGGCATGAAAACGCACAAGCCCCTGAGCCGAGAAGCTGCGATAGCAGCCGGGCTGAGCGGGGCGCAGGAGTCGATTCCCGTGAAGAAGTTCGTACTGGTTCTCGCTATGTTGACTCTGGCCGCGTGTGCTGGCGAGGGGGCGACGCGTACCCTGCTCCAAAACAAGGGGTCAGACACGCTCGTGAACGTCGCTCAGGCGTGGGCGGAGGAGTACGCCCAGGTTGCCCCGGACGTTGTCGTTGCCGTCACCGGCGGCGGTTCGGGGACAGGAATTTCCGCGCTGATCAACGGTAGCGTCGATATCGCCAATGCCAGTCGCAAGATGAAACCTGCGGAGATCGCGTTGGCCGGTGACAATGGCGTGATGCCGAAGGAGTTCATCGTCGGCTACGACGCGCTCGCCGTCTTCATCCATCCGGACAATCCCGCCGACGCGTTCACCCTCGCTCAGCTCGCCGAGATCTACGGCGAGGACGGGAGCGTGGACAGCTGGTCGCATCTTGGCATCACCATCCCGGGCTGCAGCAGCGACGAGATCGTTCGCGTCAGCCGCCAGAATAGCTCCGGCACGTACGTCTACTTCAAGGAGGCCATTCTCGGCGAGGGCGACTACAAACTGGGCTCGCGCGACATGGCGGGGTCCTCGGAGGTCGTGGAGTTGGTCGAGAACACGCCATGCGCGATCGGATACAGCGGACTGGCGTACGCCACCGATCACGTCAAGATGCCGTGCCTGATTGCCGCGGAAGGAAGCGACTGCGTCCTGCCGTCGGTGGCGACCGCTATCGATTTTAGCTACCCGGTGGCGCGGCCATTGTTCATGTACACCAACGGCGAGCCGCAGGGTGCAGCCAAGGCCTACATGGACTGGATTCTGGACGCCGAAGGGCAGTGCATTCTCCAGGAGAAGGGATACGCGCCGGTCCGAGCGGTCACTTGCTCCTGAGTCGAGAATCGTCTCCCAGAGCCACGCGCACTGGCTCGTGGCGAGCGGTGGAGGGTGAGAGATGACCCACTATGAAGAGCGCCTCGAGGAAGACCTCGCACTTCTGAACCAGGCGATCGGCGAAGTTGCGCAGGTAGTCGAGCAGGCGCTCAAGGACGCCGTCTACGCGCTACTGAGTGGCGATGACGAGTTGGCCTACGCCGTCGTAATAGGCGACCAGTCGGTCAACAGGTCGGTGTATGAGATTGATCGCCGATGCCATGCCTTCATTGCGCGACATCTGCCGAGTGCACGCCACCTGCGGCGGGTATCGTCGATGCTGCGGCTCGACCTCGAACTCGAGCGGGTCGGGGACTATGCGGTGTCGATCGCGCGGGTGGCGGTAGGGCTGTCCGAGCCCCCCCCCGAGAGCGTCGCCAGCGATATCGATTGCATGGGGGATCAGACGCGCGAGGTGCTGCGGAAGTCGATCACGGCGTTCCTCGCAAGCGACGCCGAGCTGGCCCGGATCGCGAAAGAATCTGCCTACGCGATCGAGAAGGCCTATGACCGGATTCCCAGCGCCGTGATCGCCGAGGGCGAGGCCGGCACGCGTCCACTGCCCGATCTGTTCGCCCTGGTGACCGTCTACCAACGCCTGACCCGCGTCCTGGACCAGACCGAGAACATCTGTGAGGACACGCTGTTCGCGGCAACAGGTGAGACGAAACGGCCGGTGGTCTACAAGATCCTGTTCGTCGATCAGCGTAACGTCTGTGCCAGCCAGATCGCCGAGACCATTGCACGCAAGGCGTTCCCCAATAGCGGCGAGTACTCGAGCGCCGGGTGGGGCTGGGAGCCCGGTGACGAGGTTGCCGCTGCGCTGGTGGAGTTCATGGAACAGAAAGGGCTCTCGTTGGAGCTGTCCCTGGCGTCGAGTTTGCCTGCGGCCGCCTACGAGCTCAACGACTATCACGTCATCGTCAGCCTCTGGGACGATGTGCGGGACCACGTTCCCGTGGCAGCGGGGGGCACCGTCTTCCTGAAGTGGGACGTGGGTCCGTGCCCGATGGCCTTCGATGGCGACGATGTCGAAGCGCAGCTGGACGACCTGCACCGGCGACTTGCCGGCGACATCGAGGACCTCATGGTCAGGCTCCGCGGCGAGGACGCCGACTGACATGGCGGGGCAAGCGGAACCGAGGATCGGCGCGAGCGCGGGAAGGCGTCGAATGATGGACGACGCCGACCGTCGTGGCCTGGACTGGTACGTCGACAAGGCGGTTCAACTGGTCGTCTTCGTGGGCGGCATCTCTGCGATTGTCTTCATCTTCGGCATCTTCATCTTCGTCACCCGCGAGGGGATGGGCTTCATCTTCGGGCGATTCGACCTGGTCGAGTTCTTCACCTCACCGCGCTGGATGCCGACCTCGTCGTCGAACCCGACCTACGGTGCTGCGGCGCTGATTCTGGGAACCGCAAGCGTGACCGGCCTGGCCATGGTTGTGGCGGTGCCTTTCTCGCTGGGCGCAGCCGTATACATCGGTGAGTTCGCCACAGGCAGAACGCGCGAGACGCTGAAGGTGCTCGTGGAACTGCTGGCGGCGATCCCGTCTGTCGTCTGGGGCTTCATCGGTCTGAGCATCATGAACGCGTTGATCGTCCGGATCTTCGACGTGCCGGTCGGTCTCAACGTGCTGAACGCCGGCATCATCCTCGGGCTTATGGCGGCGCCGATCATGACGACGATTGCCGAGGATGCGCTGCGGGCGGTCCCCGATACCTACCGCGAGGCTGCCGAGGCGATGGGCGCGACGCGATGGCAGGTGATCTGGAAGGTCGTTCTGCCGGCCTCCAAGAACGGGTTGCTGGCGGCGATCCTACTGGGCGTCGGGCGTGGTTTCGGGGAGACAATGGCGGTGCTGATGGCGACCGGCCATTCGATCAACATCCCGAACAGCGTCTTCGACTCGGTTCGCGCGTTGACGGCGACCATCGCGGCGGAGCTGGGCGAAACCGCTGTCGGGTCGGATCATTACCGTGCGCTGTTTACGCTGGGCATCTTCCTCTTTCTGATCACGTTCCTGATCAACCTGACCGCCGACCTCGTGATCCGCGGCAGAGGTGACCGGTGATGGAAGGCGCGATGTTCCAGGCGACCAACGTCAATTTCAAAGACAAGCGCGCCGAGGGGCTGGTGAAAGCCCTCTTCCTACTGATGACGCTGCTGCTGATTCTGCCGGTGCTGCTGATTCTCGGCGTGCTGTTGTATCGCGGCGGTCCGCTCCTTTCGTGGGACTTCCTCTTCACCCAGCCGACGAACGGCATGACCGCTGGTGGAGTTCTTCCCGCACTGGTCGGGACCATCTGGCTAGTCGTCGTCGCGCTGCTGGCGTCGGTCCCGATCGGGGTCGCCGCGGCGATCTATCTGAGCGAGTACGCGCCGGAGAACTGGCTCACGCGGGCGATCAACCTGGCGATCATGAACCTGGCGGGCGTGCCGTCGATCGTACATGCGCTCTTCGGCGTCGGGGCGTTCGTGTACTTCTTCCGTTTCGGTACGAGCATCCTCGCTGCCAGCCTGACGCTGGCGATCATGACGTTGCCCGTGGTGATCGTTTCCACACTCGAAGCTCTGCGTGCCGTGCCGCACGCCTTCCGCGAAGCCTGCTGGAACATGGGCGCCACGCGGTGGCAGACGATCTGGCGGGTTGTGTTGCCGAACTCGATCAGCGGCATCCTCACCGGTGTCATCCTGGAGGTGTCGCGGACGGCGGGGGAAACCGCGCCGATCATGTTCACCGGCGCGGCGATGTTCATGCCCCTGCTGCCGCGCAGTGTCTTCGACCAGACGATGGCGCTGTCGCTACACCTGTACACGATCTCGATGAACGTTCCGAACGTCCCGGACGCGCTGCCTTATGCGGTTGCCCTCGTCTTGATCGGCCTGATCCTGAGTATGAACACGGTCTCGATCGCCTTTCGCATGCACCTGCGGAGTAAGCGCAAGTGGTAACCGGATCGATCATCGCTGCACCGGACCCCAAGGTTGACGCGGGCTCGGATTCGCCGGGCCCCAACGTCAAGATCGCCGTGCGTGACCTGAACATCACGTATGGCGGTAAGCCGGCGTTGAGCAACGTCAGCCTGACCATTCACGAGCACGAGATCTTCGGCGTTATCGGCCCGGCGAACAGCGGCAAGACCTCGTTCCTCAGGACCTTGAATCGTATGGACGAGCTCACCGACTCGATGGAGGTCGAAGGCGAGATTCGATTCAACGGCCGCGATGTCAAGGACTGGCGCAACCCCTACGCGCTGCGGCGGCGAATCGGCGTCGTATTCCCGCTACCGGTGGGGTTGCCGATGAGCATCTACGACAACGTCGCGCTCGCGCCCAGACTGTCGGGCATTCGCAAGAGAGCGCAACTCGACGAGATCGTCGAGCGGTGCCTGGTACGGGCGGCCCTCTGGGACGAGGTGCGTGATCGGCTAGGGTCGCTCGGCAGTCTGCTGTCGGGCGGCCAGCAGCAGCGGCTGACGATCGCCCGGGCGCTCTCACAGGACCCCGAACTACTGCTCCTCGACGAGTTCTCGATCGCGGTAGACCCGGTGACGACGATGCGCATCGAGGATGTGCTGAAAGAACTGCGCCAGGAGGTCACGATCGTGCTGGTTACCAACTTGGTGCAGCAGGCGCGTCGCCTGGCCAGTCGGACCGCGTTCTTCCTGATGGGGGAGTGCGTCGAGGTCAACGATACCGAGGCGATGTTCACCGGCACGGTGAAGGACCAGCGGACGCGCGAATATGTGGAGGGGCGTTTTGGCTAGAGACGTGGGGATTCCTGCCGAGCCCGCGGCGAACGAGGTCAGTGGACCGGAGAAGCTGGCAGAAGGCGCGCCTGGTGAGGCGGCGATCGAGACCCGGCAACTCAACCTCTGGTACGGCGATTTCCAGGCGCTGTTCGATGTCGACCTGCACATCAAGCAGGGAATCATTACGAGCATGATCGGGCCCTCGGGCTGCGGCAAGACGACCATGCTGCGCACGGTCAATCGCATTATCGAGCGGCTACCCTACGTCCGCACCACCGGCGCGGTCTCAGTTCTGGGCCAGGACATCTTCGCGCCTGAGGTGGAGGTCCTGCAGGTGCGCCGCCATGTCGGCATGGTGTTCCAGCGGCCCAACCCGCTGCCCCTGTCGATCCGCGACAATGTGCTGTTCGGCTACCGGCTCCACGAGCCGGTAGCCAAGAAGATGAAGCGTGCCGAACTCGACGAGGTCGTGGAGGGCGCACTGCGGACCGTACTGCTGTGGGACAGTGTCAAGGACGGACTCAACAAGAAGGCAACAGCGCTTTCACTCGAGCAACAGCAGAAGCTCTGCATCGCCCGGTTGCTGCCGCTCAAGCCCACTGTGCTGCTGATGGACGAGCCGTGCTCGGCGCTTGATCCGGCGGGGACGGAAGCGGTCGAAGAACTGATCTGGGGTCTACGCGGCGAGTACACGTTTCTCATGGTGACCCACAACATGGCCCAGGCCCGCCGCGCCAGCGACGAGTGCGTCTTCATGCTGCTGGGCAAGGTCATCGAGCACGCACGCACCGACGAGATCTTCGTCACCCCGCAGCACGAGACGACGGCGGACTACATCGAGGGTCGCTACGCCTAGCGAAGCCTGCGGTAGGGACCAGCTATCGCGGCAGCTCGTACAGTGCTCGCAGCTTGGCAACATCTCCAGCCGAGACTCCGGCAATCTGGGCGATGTCTTCGCGCGTGCGGATTTGGTCGCGATAGCGCTGGAAGTAGCCGACGATGTCGCCGCCGTGTTGGAACGAGTACATGATGTCTGCGTAGTCCGCCGTGTGAGCCAGTCCGAACGCGTGGCCGAGTTCGTGCAGGCAGGTCAGGTAGATGACGGCGTCGCGGAATAGGGGGTCTCGGCGTGCGCGGCGGTCGATCTCACGTCCCAATCCGCTCGTGTCGGGGACTACGAAGACAGCGGCGCCGCGTTTCTCGGCTAGCATGAAGGGCCTCATCTCGCCGTACAGGTTGTCCTGGCCCGACACCCAATACAGATGGATCAGCGCGCGCTCACGCTCGGCCGATGCCAACTCGAAACGACCCTCGGCGGCCGCCTCCCACGCGCCCAGCGCCCAAGCCGCGAGCTGCGAATCGCCGACCTGCGCCCCCGCGGCGGCGTCGTCACTGGCGGCAATGAAGAAGCCGATGGGCGTTCCGTTATCAAGTGCCTGATGCCAGTCGGGCTCTCCGGCGGCCTGTAAGGCTGCGGCGGGCTCACTTGCGCCCACCCAGGACGATGCCATTGATGCGAGCAGCATCAACGCTGTCAATCTGAACAAATCCGCTCCTGCGTTGCCACCACCGCGAGCGCGGTGCCAGCCTTGATCAAAGCACGCATTTCCTCGGCGGACTCCCGTGCGAGCCAGGAGTCTGTCAGCCCGCCGACCATGGACACGAGCCCGCCTCGTGATCAGACATCGGTGGGGGCGTCGGACTGCCCGCCCACCCGCGACAGTCGCCGAGGTCTCGTTCGGAGCGCTCAGGCTCTCCCGTCGACCTGGTGATCGAGGCTACACTCACGTCCTGAGTGAGCGGGGAGCCGGCGGGCCAGCCAGCGGCGGCGATGGCGCGGGCGGTGCTCGAGCTCGTTCGAAGGGAGAGTCAGATGCTTTGGTTTTTCGTCGCGCTGGCCGCGTTGGTGGCGGTGTTCGGACCCTGGTTGGCGATTCTCGTCGTCCACATGCGGCTAGAGAGTCGGATCGACGCGATCGCTCAGAAGTTGAGATTCGCCGATGCACAGGCTCAACCGGATGCTAGTAGGGACCAGATCGAAGCGCTGGGCCGCCGGATCGCGGCGCTGGAGAGCGAGGCCGAGCGCGCCATATCTCAGCGACGACCCGAACCCGCGGCCCCGCCGCAGGAGCCTCAGGTCGGCCGCACGGAGCCGTCGGTTGCCGCCGCGGCGCCACCTGAGGTCGCGACCGAAGTTCCGAGCATGCCGCCGGCGAGTCCGCAGCGCACGCAGGCGAAGTCCGACGCAGCCCCGCAAGAAGCGGCTGCCGCGCGCACCACGGCGGACATCGAGGCGCTGATCGGCGAGGACTGGCTCAACAAACTCGGTGTTCTGGTGTTGGTGATCGGCCTGGCGTTGACGCTCGGGTACTCGTTCACCTCCACGGGGCCGATGGGGCGCGTAGCCATCGGACTGGCCACGTCGGTGGGACTGCTCGTGGCCGGCCGCGTATTCGAGAGGAAGGAGGCTTATCGGCTCTACGGCAGCGGCCTGATTGGAGGTGGCTGGGCGGCGCTGTACTTCACCACCTACGCCATGCATGGCCTGGAGGCGGCGAGGGTCATCGCGAGTCCGGTCGTGGGTTTTGCGCTATTGCTGGCGGTGGCGCTGGCGATGATTCTGAGCTCGCTCCGCTATCGATCCGAGGTCGTGACCGGCCTTGCTTTCATCGTCGGGTTTGCCACGCTGGCGGTAAGTCCTGACTCGTCGTTCGGAATCCTCGCGTCGGTGCCGCTGGCCGCAGGGTTGCTGGTTGTGGCACATCGCTTCGCGTGGGTGCGTCTCGCGTTCGTCGGCGTGCTGGTCGCTTACGGCGTCTACATGTTCGCGCCAGGCGAAGCGCCTGATACTGGCTCGCGGCTGGGCGACTTCTTCGCCGGGCAGACGGTGCTCGTTCTTTACTGGCTCCTGTTCGAGGCGTTCGATTTGTTGCGCCCAGTTCATCGGGCTCCGGCGGCGGATACGTCCTCGTCGAGGTCCGGGAGGTTGACCCTGAGCGACGCGATCTTTCCCCTCAACGCGACCGCCTTCCTGGGTGTGTCCGTGTTGCAGTGGCTCTCCGTCGACGCACAGATGCTCGATCTGTTCTTGCCGTTGGCCGCCCTGGCGTTTCTGGGCAGTGCTTTGATGCGGGCCAGGCTCCGTCCGCTCGTGGGCGACGACAACCTCGATCCGGTGCCGAGCATGCTCGTCGGATACGGGGGCGCGGCGGTCCTTGCAGCGGCACTCGGAGTCCTGTCGATCTTCAGCCGCTTTTCTGGACACTCCGTGAGCGTGGCCCTGTTGCTCGAGGCACAGATCGTGTTTCTGTGCGGACTCTACCTGCACAGGCGGTTCCTTCGCGGATTGGCTGTCGCGGTCTTCGCGGTGGCCTGGGCCAACGTGCTCGGAGGACTGTTCTCGGGATTCTCGGCGACCGCTTGGCTCGGAATGCAGGACGGGAGCCTCATGGCCGTCTCGTGCGCGGCGGTGCTGTATCTGAACCGCAGCTGGCTGCGAGCGCCGAGAAGCTCGCCAACGATGATCGCGGAACGCGCGTACTCGTTCGCTGCGACGTTCCTATTGGTCCTGGTGGTCACGGTCGAGGCCCCTGAGCACTTCCTGGAGATGTGGTGGCTGGGACTAGCCATGGGGTTGCTCGACGTCGGTCTGCGCGCAGGACGGCGTGACCTGAGGCTTCAGGCCTACGGTGTTTCGGGGCTGGCGATCTGCGTGCTGATGATCTCGAGAGTGTTCGGTTCGATGGTTGCCGGCGTGATCGGGACGACTGACTTCGATACAGGGGCCGCGCGGTTCGCGGTGGGTGCCGGAGCCGTGGTCGTCGTCTTGATGGCCACAAGGCTGCACAGGGATCGTACGGGGCAGGTGGGCGCCAGGGAGCGCGTGGCGGCGCGGGCCGGTTTCGTGGTTGCGGGCACGCTACTGACCATGAGTCTCCTGTGGTTAGTCCTGCCGGTGCCGGCGGTGGTCCTTGCCTGGGGCGGTCTGGCGCTGCTCCTGATCGAGACAGGCGCTGTCGTTGACGATCCTCCATTGCGCCTGCTGGGCAGCGCCGTGAGCTTCGCCAGTCTCGGGCGGCTGTTCTGGACGAATCTCTGGCTCGATGGCACCACGGCGGGCATGCCGGACTCGCTGGTGACGGCACTGCCTGTAATCGCGCTGGCGTACTACCTGGCCGCTCGTATCGTGACGCTGCGGCGAGCCGAGTCGCCGGCCGCTTGGGAGAAGCAGGCCGCGCGCGCCTATCTCTGGGGCGCATTCCTCGCCCTGCTGGGGTTGGTGTGGCTCGAGGTTGCCACCCTCTGGGTCGGTCCCGTGTGGGCCGTCTATCTGGTGTCCCTGATGATGGCCGGTCGGCGCTGGTCCAGCGGCGACCTGCGAGCGCAAAGCTACGTGCTGGTGCTCCCAACGCTGGGCGTGTGCCAACTTCTCAACGTAACGCCTGACCTCGGTGCCGGCGAGGTATTCGGGAGCGCGGGCCATTCCGTGATGATCCATGCAGCCGTGGTCGGAATCGTAGCGTTCAGTTTCTACCTTGCCCGGATCCTCGTGCGGTTCGAGGTGTGGAGCCAAGCGAACGCTGGGGAGGATCCTGACGCCCGAGCGACCAACCTGGTCGCCGTGCTGGCCACTCTGCTGGTCAGTCTGACCCTCGTGCACGAGGTCGACGGCAGCCTGTTGACGGTTGCCCTCGGCATCCAGGGCGCTCTCATGATGATCGTCGGCTTCACGCTCGCGGACCGCGTGTTCCGGCTGTCGGGTCTCGTGTTGCTCGGCGCGTGCGTGCTCAAGGCCTTCGCCTACGACCTGAGCGAACTGGATCCGCTCTTCCGCATCCTGTCGTTCGTGGTGCTCGGCTTCCTGTTGCTCGGCGTGTCGTTTATCTACACGCGCTATCGCGAGAAGCTGCAGCGGTTTCTGTGATCGCCACGGGAGGTGCCGGTTAGCGCGATACTGGCGCGGCGCACCCCTCGATCTCGTTGCCACCGAACCAAGGCCGGGCCGATGAAGACTGATCCTCGAAGCTGGATGCTCAGCGCCGCGCTGACGCTGGTCCTGTGTCTGCCCGTTCTGCTCGCGCCGGGCGCGTTGGAGTCGCAGGTCGAGATGTCAGTGCTCCCATACGGGGTTGGCGACTGGGATGCGGAGACTCTCGGCAACCATCGCATCGTGGTGCGTGTTGAGGACGTGGCAAGCGCCGTTGTCGTGGACGTCCCCTGGCGACGGCGTGATGCGGAGCCCGGTGGGAAGGCGGTGATCGTCACCGACGCGGAAGACCAGTCGATCGACAATGTCGCGCGTATCTCGGTGGCTCGTGAACGAGGCGTGCTGGCGTTCGAGCCGACCGCGGGCCCCGGTACCTACCATGTGTACTTCTTGCCGTGGGTGACGGAGGGGCGCAGCAACTATCCGACGGTTAGCTACCCTGCTCCCGAGGATCGCGCCGACGCCGGGTGGCGAGTCGCCAATGGTCTGGACGACGCCGGGCTGATTGCGGAGCGCTGGCGGGAGTTGCCGCGCGCGGGTGTCGAGGAGGTTCAGGCGATCGAGTCGTTCCATTCGTTCTTTCCGATGGAGGTCATCGCGACTGCCGCGGAGACGGAGGCGTTGCTGCGGGAGAATTCCGCCGCCGAGTATCTCGTGTTTCCTGAGGATCGCCGGTTCCCGATCAGGTTGCGCTCCGACCTGCCGTATCGATGGATCGAGGCCGGTGCCGAGGGCTCGGTTGAGGGTGAGGCTTTGCGCGGTGAGTGGTACGCGTTCCAACTCGGTGTCTGGGCGGCGCGCGGCGACATCGCGGATGTTGAGGTTCGTTTCACGGATCTGGCTGCGAACGGTGGGGAACGGATCGCCGCTGGCGACATGCGGTGCGTCACGCTCGGTGGCCTCGACTGGACCGGCAAGCCGTTTCGCAAGAAGGTCGCCATTGCGCAAGGAGAGATCCAGCCCTTGTGGTGCGGCATCCAGGTTGCCGAAGCGGCAGGGCCCGGCCGATATCGCGGCGAGGTCACGGTCACGCCGGCAGGCATGGCAGCGACGACGCTCCCCATCGACCTGACGGTTGCCGCGGCCGCGATCACTGCCGCTGGCGACGACGAACCCTGGCGGCACTCGCGACTGCGCTGGCTCGACTCGATGATTGCCCTCGATGACGAGGTCGTCGCTCCCTACGAGCCGGTGCGGGTGGATGGCGACACCGTCAGCATTCTCGGGCGGACGATCCGAGTTGGCGAGGACGGGCTGCCGGCAGCGATCGACAGCTACTTCCCCTACGAGATGACTTCCGTTGGCGAGACACCGCGCGCCGTGCTCGCGGCTCCGGTGGGGCTCGAAGTAGTCGATTCGCAAGGCGACGCGCTGAAGTTCGAGTCGTCGGGTCCGGCGCTTCGATCGCGCGCTGACGGCCTTGCGACCTGGACAACGACGCGCATCGCCGGTGACGTGTCGATGCACGTGGCGGCCCGGGCCGAGTTCGACGGTATGGTGGCCTACGAGATCGCCATCGGTGCCAGTGCCGACACCGCGGTGTCCGACATCCGCCTGCACATTCCGATCAAGCGCGATGTCGCGCGCTACATGATGGGCATGGGGCGCCCGGGGGGTGAACGGCCAGCGAGCTTCGACTGGACCTGGGACGTGGAGCGCAACCAGGACGGCGCCTGGATCGGCGACGTTAACGCTGGGCTGCAGTTCAGCATGGCCGACGAGCACTACCAGCGGCCCCTGAATACCAACTTCTATCAGCAGAAGCCGCTCGTCATGCCGGGCTCGTGGGACAACGGCGGCAAGGGTGGCTGCCGCATGCGCGAGACCGGTGACGCCTACGAGGTGACCTGCTTCAGTGGCGAGCGTGTACTGCGGGCAGGGGAGGCGCTGCGCTTCGACTTCAAGCTGTTGATCACGCCGTTCCACCCCATCGACACGGACCGGCAATGGCGCACACGGTTCTTCCACCGCTTCCGCACGCTCGACGAGATTGCCGAGGCGGGCGCCAACACGATCAACGTGCACCACGCCACCGATATCAATCCCTTCATCAACTACCCGTTCATGCGCCCCAACGAGATGAAGGCGTACATCGACGCCGCGCACGAGCGCGATATGAAGGTGAAGATCTACTACACGGTGCGGGAGTTGACCAACATCGCTCCCGAGCTCTTCGCCCTTCTTAGTCTCGGTACTGAGGTATTCAACGAAGGGGCAGGAGGCGGATACTCCTGGCTGCAGGAACACGTCGATCGCGGCTACATCGGCGGGTGGTTCGTGCCCGACCTGGCGGATGCAGCGATTGTCACCAGTGGCACCTCGCGCTGGCACAACTACTATCTGGAAGGGCTCGACTGGCTGTCGCGCAATGTCGGCATTGACGGCCTGTACATCGATGATGTGGCCTTCGATCGCACTGTCATGAAACGCGTGCGCAAGATCCTCGATCGCAACCGCCCGGGCGCGCTGATAGATCTGCATTCGGCAAATCAGTTCAACCCGCGCGACGGCTTTGCCAACAGCGCCAATCTGTACCTCGAGCACTTCCCCTACTTGGATCGCCTCTGGTTTGGGGAGTACTTCGACTACGATTCGGCTCCCGACTTCTGGATGACGGAGGTCGCCGGGATCCCGTTCGGCCTCATGGGCGAGATGCTGCAAGGGGGGGGCAACCCCTGGCGCGGCATGCTCTGGGGGATGACCAATCGGCTGCCGTGGTCGGAGGACGCCGACCCCCGTCCGATCTGGCAGGCATGGGATCGCTTCGACATGCAGGGCAGTCAGATGATCGGCTACTGGGTACCCGACGCGCCCGTGACGACGTCTGACCCCCGGGTTCTCGCTACCTCATACGTGCAGGAGGGCCGAACGCTCGTGGCCATCGCTAGTTGGGCCGAGTCCGAGATCGAGATCGAACTGGACATCGACTGGCAACGGCTGGGCCTGGATCCGGAGACCGTGCGGGTGCGCGCCGAGGCTATCGAGAACTTCCAGACAGCGCGTCAGGTCGACGTGGGCGACTCGATTCCTGTTGCACCGGGTCGGGGCTGGCTGCTGACGATCTCGCCGCGCTAGGAGCCGAACGTCCCGCGGGCGTCCTTGTTCAGGAGAGAAACGTGCCTGTCGCTTCCCAGAGCGCCTCGGTGCGATCGATGTGATCCCTGGCAGCGTCATGCAGTTCGCTCGCGATGTGCGCGACGAGCAACTCGGCGATAGCCACGGCCGGGACAGAGCTATCGAAGGGACCAACGCCGGGAACCTCTAGCTTGCACCAGGTATCGGTCAGGGACGCGAGAGGGGAGAGGGGGCCATCGGTGATGGCCACGATCTCGACCCCTAGGTCCGCCAACGCGCGGGTGACGGTGATCGCATGACGGCGATAGCGCGCGAAGTCGAAGACGACGGCCACGTCACCATGGCATGCGCTGCTGAGATCGCGGGCGCTCGAGTGCTCCTGGATGAGGTGAACGCCAGGCCGGATCATGCTCAACCCGCTGTGCAGAGCATGCGCGCCGGCCTGGGAGGTCTCGCCGGACAAAATCCATACGTTCGCCGCGTTGACTATCGGACGGGCTAGCAGCGCCAGCCTCTTGCCATCGGTGGCGCGGAGGACGGCGCCGATCGCCGTCTCGAGGGCGACCCGCGCTCGCGTGGAGAGTGCGTCGCTGTGCCGGATGCGCTCGCTGGGGCGCGAGATCTCGCGCGCCATGCCGGCGCGAACGTGGTTTTGAAGCTCGGTGTAGCCGCCGAAGCCGAGCTTGGTGGCGAAGCGCACGATCGACGCGCGGCTCGTGCCCACACGGTGGGCAAGATCGGTGACCGTGCCGAAGGCGAGCAGCGTCTTGTCTGCGAGCACTGCCTTGGCGATGCGTCGCTCGGTCGCGGTGAGGCGATTGCCAGCGCTCGCGATGAGCTCCGTGATCGAGGCTTGTGGTGCAGCGATGTTCATGGTGTTACATTTAGTGGCGAAATCTGTTCATTAGGTTACATCAGCGTCAACGCTGGCGCCTAGAGTGAACGAAACGCTGCAACGATCAGCAGAGAGGCGACTGCGCTCATGGGTAAAGCTGGCGATTACGTCCCCACGGCGAGGGAACAGGCATTTCTCGATACGGTCGAGAGTCCCCGCTACGAGCGCGAGAGCGTCAACGGCCTGAGCCCCTTTCTGGGCGAGCGTGTGCCTGACGAGATGCAGGACTTCTATTCGTCCGACGAACTGGATGTTCTTCGCGAACTGAAGGGCACCGATCGCGATGTTGAAGCGCGGATGCCGGTAAAGATGACCCGCCACTACTTCGAGTTGGCACAGCGTAGCCCCTATCTAAGGCGGCTGGTGAAGGCGAGCCCCGACGAGACCAAGAGCCTCGCGGGCTCGGAAGATCCCGGCTATCAGATGGACTTCAGCCCGGTGGAGGGCCTACTCCACAAGTACGAGATGGGTCTGCTCTACGTCACCTCGACCTGCTCGGCGCATTGTCGGTTCTGCTACCGCGAGGAGCTGATTAGCCGCAAGGAGGTTGAACGCCAGGACGGGACGGTCGCGAGCAAGGGGCTTGCCCAGATAGGGGAGGTGACCGACTACGTGCGCGCGCACAACAAGCTCGTCGAGGAGAACGGCGGTCGCCACCCGGAGACGGGTCGCGAACGGTTGCGCGAGGTCCTGCTGTCCGGCGGTGATCCGATGGTGCTCCCCAACGGCAAGATCGCAGCATGGTTGGCGGCCCTGGCTGAGGCGGGCGTCGAGGCGATCCGTCTGGGCACGAAGGAACTGGCGTTCTATCCGGACCGGTTCGACGACACGTTCTTCTCCATGCTCGATGGCTTCCACGCCACGTATCCCGAGGTCGGCCTCCGCGTGATGGTTCATTTCAACCATCCGGACGAGTTTCTCGTCAAGGATGATGCTGGGAACTACGAGGAGAACTCGAACGGATCGCTGAAGTGGAACGACTCGGCGAGGCGAGCCATGACGGGTCTCACCGCACGCGGATGGGTGACCGTCGAGAACCAGTCGCCGATCATCAAGGGCATCAATGATGACGCCGACGCCCTGCGGATCATGCAGCGTGCAATGAAGCGTGTGGGTGCGGAGAACCATTACTTCTTCTGTGGCCGCGACATCGTCGCCCACGAGGCGTTTAACATCCCGATCGAAACGGCCTGGCAGACTTTGAACGAGTCGCAGAAGGGGCTATCCGGCGTCGAGACCCGTGCCCGGCTCTCGATCACTCACTACAAGGGCAAGACTGAGGTGTCCGCGGTAACCAATGGGCCGATCCCGGGCGTACCTGGAACGGAGAACGGCGTGGTGATCTTCAAGATCTTGCGCAATGCCTTGAGCGCGCCTGACCGCGGCAAGGTGTGCATTGTCGCCCGCAACCCGGAAGCGATCTGGTTCGATGGCTATGCGGACCGCGTCATTTATGACGAGGCGGGGCTGTTCGATTACGCGCGCGTCGAAGCGCTTGGCGCGGATGCGCGCATCGAGGTGGCGGCCGGTGACAGATAGTCGATCCCGTTCGCGTCGCGCCCAGGCACGTGCCGCGGGATTCGAGGTACACGTCCGATGATCAACAAACAGGTCGCGAGCGTTGCGGAAGCGGTCGCGGATGTATTCGACGGCGCCACGGTGATGGTCGGAGGCTTCGGCGAGGCGGGGAGTCCGATCGAGTTGCTCCACGCGCTCATCGACCAGGGCGCGACCGATCTCACGGTGGTCAACAACAACACCGGAAGTGGCGAGGTCGGCCTGGCCGCATTGATCAAGGCAGGCCGTGTGGCGAAGATGATCTGTTCGTACCCGCGCACGACCAATTCGACGGTGTTTCCCGAGTTGTATCGAAGCGGGCGTATCGAACTCGAGTTGGTGCCGCAGGGTACGCTCGCTGAGCGCATTCGCGCCGGAGGCGCCGGCATCCCGGCGTTCTACACGCAGACAGCCGTGGGCACCCCGCTTGAGGAAGGCCACGAGCGCCGGACGTTCGACGGGTGCGACTACCTGCTCGCCCACGGACTGACGGCCGATTTCGCGATCATCAAAGGGCGGACTGCGGACCAGCACGGTAACGTCGTGTACAACAAGACGGCGCGGAACTTCGCCCCGCTCATGGCCATGGCGGCGACCACGACCATAGTGCAGGCCTCCGCCGTTGTCTCGCTCGGCAAACTGGATCCCGAAGTGATCGTCACCCCCGGGATCTTCGTGGATCGCGTCATTGCGGTGGTCGACCCTGAACACGAATCTGCTCTCGTCGCGGCAGGAGTCTCGTACCGATGACTGACCAACCGCAGCAGATCGGATTGACGCGGGACGCGATGGCCCAGCGTGTGGCGCTCGACATCCGCGACGGCGCGTACGTCAATCTCGGGATCGGGATCCCCGAACTCGTGGCGAAGTACGTGCCCGAGGGCCGCGAGGTCATTTATCACACCGAGAACGGGCTGCTCGGAATGGGCCCCTCTCCCGAGCCGGGCCACGGCGACCCTGAGCTTATCAACGCCGGCAAACGTCAGGTGACGGCGAACCCTGGCGCGGCGTTCTTCCACCATGCCGACAGCTTTGCGATGATCCGCGGCGGCCACCTCGACCTGTGCGTGCTCGGTGCCTTGCAGGTAGCTGCCAACGGCGACCTGGCGAACTGGTCGACAGGTGGCCCCGACGCCATCCCCGCGGTGGGCGGCGCGATGGACCTGGTGGCTGGCGTGAAGACGATCTATGTGATTACCCAGCACTGCACCAAGAAGGGTGATCCCAAGCTGGTCGGGGCCTGCGGCTATCCGCTGACAGGACTGGGTGTGGTGGACCGCGTCTACACCGATCTTGCGGTCATCGACATTACCGACAGGGGATTTCAACTCGTGGAACTGAGTCCAGGCGTGAGTTTCGACTATGTCCAGGAACGTACGGGAGCGCCGCTGATTGCGGTCGGTGGAGCTCCGGTCATCGGGAGTACGGAACCGTGAGTTCGACACAGGTCCTTTCTGCCAGTGCGTCGCTGTATGAACGTGCGCTCGAGCTTTTGCCGGGAGGAGTCAGCCGCAACACGGTCTTGCGCCAGCCGCACCCTGTGTACGCCGACCACGCCAGTGGCTGTCGGGTCACCGACATCGAAGGCGATGAGCGGATCGACTTCGCCAACAACATGGCGTCGCTAATTCACGGGCATTCTCACCCTGCCATCGTCGCCGCCGTGACCAAGCAACTCAGCCGGGGCACCGCGCTCACGCTGGCCACCGAGGTCGAGGTCCGATATGCCGAGCATCTCCTCGGGCGGAATCCCGGCTTCGAGATGGTGCGTTTTATGAACTCGGGTACCGAGGCTGTCATGGCGGCCTTGAGGGCGTCCCGTGCCTACACCGGGCGAGCCAAGATAGCCAAGGTGGAAGGTGCGTATCACGGCCAGTACGACTACGCCGAGGTCAGCCAGACCGCGAACCCCCAGAACTGGGGAAGTGTCGACGCTCCCGCGAGCGTTCCCGTGGCGCATGGAACTCCGCCCGGCGCATTGGCGGACGTCGTCGTGATCCCGTTCAACGATCCGGAACGGGCCCTGGCGATTCTCGACCGGCACCGCGGCGAGCTGGCGTGCGTGCTGTTGGACCTCATGCCGCACCGCGTGGGCCTCAACCCGGCCGACCCCGAATTCGTCGCGGCGCTGCGTGAATGGACCGAGGCAGACGGCGCGCTGCTTGTGCTCGATGAGGTGATCACGTTCCGCTCCGAACTCGGCGGCGCGCAGACTTGGTACGACGTGACACCCGATCTGACCGCGATGGGCAAGATCATCGGCGGCGGTTTCCCGGTGGGAGCCATAGCGGGCCGGGCCGCCGTGATGGACGTGATGAACCCACTCGCCGAACGCGTGCTTTTCCCGCATTCGGGGACGTTCTCTGCCAATCCCATCACGATGACGGCGGGCCTTACCGCCATGGAGTTGTTCGACGAGGCGGCCGTTGCTCACGTGAACGCACTGGCGACCAGAGCGATTGCGGGTATCGAAGAGGCCATCGACGCCACGGGAATGAAGGCCTGCGTCACCGGCGGGGGCTCGATTCTCCGCGTGCATCTCAAGGAGTCGCCGCCGTCGAACTACCGCGAAGCGTTCGTGACTCCCGAGGAGAACAGCCAGCTGGTGCGGTTGCTCGACCACCTGTTCGATGCAGGACTACTGATGATCAACACCTGCTCTGCGGCGATCTCGACACCGATGACCGAGGTCGAGATCGACGCGCTTGTTGCGGCGATGAAGAGCGGTTTCGAGAAACTGGCAGCGTCGTTTCCCGAATAGGCGTAGGGGGCTAGGCTGCGGGTTGTCGCGGGCGACTATGCCGCCGACAAGCGCGCGCCGCACTTGCCGCAGAACACGTGGTCCGGCCGGTGGGGCCGCCCGCACTCGGGACATTCGCTGCCACCATCTTCGGCGATCGTCGCGACTTCCTCGTTGCTGGCGGCTCTCCGCTTGGTGTGGACGCCGGCCTTCTTGGGCCCTTTGGCCGACTTCTTGGCGCGCCCCTTCTTCCGCGGCATGGACTCCGCCGCTCGCGCGACCAGATCTTCGCGCAGGCGCTGGTAATCATCCTTGGCGACTACGCCGAGCTCATGATCGAAGTCCAGGTCGCGAATGGCCAGGAGCGTATTCTCGTACTCGGAGCCTGGCTCGGGCCGTCTCTTCGCAGGCGAGGCCTGCTGTTGCTTACCGCGCAGCGGGGCTGTCACCACCGCGATCGCGATCACCGATATCACCACAGCGATCAGTACGAATGAACCCGACATGGTCCGTTGCCCGCCTCTTTACAGGGTGTTCGTTGCTCGCTTGCCTAACTCAGGTTTCTGAGCTCTTCCTCGATTCGTTGCCGTGCCTCCGCGGACACGGACCCCTCTTGATCTTGAGGGGCGACCACCGCTTCCGCGTCCGGCTCACGCCGCCACTTGCGTAACACTCCAGCGAGGGCCAGAACGCCGAAGCCTATGCCGACCACCGGTAGAAGCCAGAGTACGAGGGTGAACCCACTCGTTCTCGGCTTTGCCAGAACGCGCTCGCCATACTGTTCAACGAAGTAGTCGGCGATCTCACTCTCGCTCATGCCGGCGGCGATCTGCTCGCGGATCTGCTCACGCCACTCGCTGCACGCCAATGTTTCGCAGACATCGAGCGGCGTGTTCGGGCAGACCGGGCAGTACAGGTCGCTGGCAATCTCGTTCACCTGATCGTCACTCGGAGCGGATTCCTGACCCAGAAGCGTCTGGGGTAGAAGGACCAGGATCCCGGCGGCGAGGATCGACAGGGCTCCACGCTTCATCACGCCGCCCCTCCGGCGTCCAGCTTCGGACCGGGGGTTACGGGGTTGAGCACGTAGGAGCGGTGGCTGCGGCCGGCCCGCTGAGGCCACATTGCGACCAGCGTCCCGGCGAGCAGCACGAACGAACCCAACCATGTCCAAGTGATCATCGGGTTGTAATAGACCTTGAACGTCGATCCGCCCATGCCGATATCCTCCCAACCGATGAGAATCACGTAGACGTCGCCGCCCAGAGTGGCGTAGGCATCGGGCGCGGTCACCCGCTGTCCGTGCTCAGAGAAGAAGTCCTGGCGAGGCTGTAGCGTCGCCAGCAGTTCGCCGTCGCGCAGCACGCTCGTGTCCGCCTCGGTGACCTGTCGACCATCCGCTCCTATGTACTGACGCAGCGTGTCGAAGCGCACCGCGTACCCCGCGATCTGCAAGGACTCGCCCTGCGCCAGGGTGCCCTGAGTCTGCTTCATGAAGAATGCCTCGCCGATGAATCCGAGGCCGATCATGATGACGGCGAGATGGACGAAATAGCCGCCGTAGCGTCGTCGGTTCAGGCTGACCAGCGTCGTGAAAGCGGCGACCGGATTCTCGCCCTGTGACATCCGCGCGCTGATGCCCTTCCAGAACTCCATTAGCACGGCCAGGGTGGCGAACACGACGAGCCAAAGGACCGGGTACGCGACCCAGGGGCTCTCGTACGTGTAGCCCCAGAACACAGCTACGACAGCCGATACAAGCACCGGGGCCATCAGGCGGTTGCCCAAACGAGCGGCTACCTGCTTGCGCCAGGCGATCATCGGCGCCACGCCCATCAACAGCAACAGCACACCGAAGAGCGGTCCCGCCGTGGCTTTGAAGTACGGCGGCCCGACGGTGACTTTGTCGCCGGTCACCATCTCCGAAATCAGCGGAAATACGGTGCCGAGAAACACGACGAACGTGATCGCCAGGAAGACGACGTTCTGCAGCAGGAAGGCGGCCTCGCGCGACAGAAAGCTCTCCATCTCGTGGTCCGACTTCATCAGGTCCAACCGCTTGATCATCAGGGCCATGGTGCCCAGGAACGTGATGCCGATGAAGATGAAGAAGGCGGGGCCGAGGGCGGTCTTGCCGAACGCGTGGACCGAACTGATCACGCCGCTACGGGTGATGAAAGTCCCGAACAAGGCCAGCGAGTAGGTGAGAACGATGAGCAGCACGGACCACAGTTTCAGCATCCCGCGGCGCTCGGTGATCATCACCGAGTGCAGGAACGCCGTGCCGGTCAGCCACGGTAGCAGCATCGCGTTCTCCACCGGGTCCCAGCCCCAGAATCCGCCCCAGCCGAGGACATCGTAGGCCCAGCGGCCACCGAGCAGCAGCCCGACCGAGAGGAAGCCCCATGCCACCAGCGTCCATCGCCGGCTGGTGCGGATCCACTGATCGTCACGTGCGCGGCCGCTGATCAGGGCGGACATCGCGAAGGCGTAGGGAACGACGAAGCCCGTGAAGCCCAGGTAGGTTGTCGGCGGATGGAAGATCATGCCGAAATGGCGCAGCAGCGGATTCAGACCGTTGCCGTCGGGCACGCTGTAGAGCATCGCCCCGGCAGGCGGGAAGAACGCCACGGTCAGCTGGTCGGTGCCGGGCGGCAGCCAGAGTCGGGCGAACGGGTTGCTGATGAACACCGTGACGCCGATGAAGAAACCCGTGGTTAGGGTCGCTACGGTGATGAAGTAGGGCATCAGGTCCCGGTCCTGTTCCCACTTGCCGAGCATGACCGCCGCTACGAAACAACTCATCAGCCAGGCCCAGAACAGCAGCGATCCTGCTTGCCCGCCCCATAGCGCCGTGAGGCGGAGGTACGACGGCATCGCCAGGTCGGTGTTCTCGGCGATGTAGGCGATCGAGAAGTCCGATTGCTGCAGCGAGTACACAAGAGTGCCCACGGCGACCGTCAGCAGCCCCGCGATCAGCAACACAGCGCTCCGAGCGCTCTGCACCCACGCCGGCCGCTCGTGATAGCCGCCCCAGGCGGAACTCGCCGTGGCGTAGACCGCCAGGACGAAGGCAGCGCTCAGAGCTACGAATCCAATCTCAGCGATCATCGAGTAACTCCAGGATCTTGAACTCCAGCTCTCCTGGCGAGAGGGGGCCGATCTTTACCCCGCGGAGTTCACCGTTCTTGGCGACATAGAAGGTTTCGGGCACGCCGCGAATGCGGTAGTCGGCGGAGATGCGCGTGCCGAGATCAGGCCCCTGGAAATAGGTGAGGCCGTATTCTTCGATAAATTTCAGCGCGCCCTTCTCGGTGTCGGCGTAGTCGACGCCAATGAAGACCACGTCGTCACGGTACTTGCGCGACATCGCTTCGAGTTCGTCCGCCTCGGCGCGGCAGGGGATACACCACGACGCCCAGAAGTTGATGACCACCACCTTTCCACGAAGTTCCTCGAGCGCGAGTGTCTCGCCGTCGAAGCTGGTGAGGCTGAAGGTGGGAGCCATGCCGGCTTCAGGCTGCGGGGCGTTGGTGTTCTGGAGACCCCACCCGAGCAGGATCAGCAGTCCCACCATCAGGGCTACCGAGATGCCGGCCACGATATACCGGAGCCGCGGTCGATTCCCGTTTCCCGCCCGCTCGCTGGTCATGAGCATAGGATAGCAAGAAAGCACATTCGCGTATCCGGTAGTTCACCGTCGGCGCCGGCTCCGAGCCGCGCAGGCTGTCCAGCGAATACGCTTTCAGCGCTTGACAGATTTTCGCTAGAGTGGGCGCTTGGCGTCTTCTGAGCGGATCGAAATTCCTGTCAAGACATTTTCTTACTTGCGCTCCAAAAAGTTTGATATATAAAGATAACACGGTCCTAATACAGGCAATTAACGAAGGGCCGAGAGACCAAGGAGGCCTCAATGCTCCAGCAACAGCATGTACGTCTGATCGCCACCGCGGGCATCGCGCTGGCGGTTTTCTGCGTCGTGTCGTTCATTGCGCCTCCCACGGCGGACGCAGTGCCGGCGTGGGCGCGAAAATACGGTATCCAGTGCGAAGCCTGCCACACGGCGTGGCCTAGCCTCAACGCCTACGGGCGTGACTTCAAGATCGCCGGGTACAAGATTCCCGACGAGCTGGAAATTCTGGACGAGTACGACGATGTCATCTCGGACTTCCTGGCGATGGACAAGTCGTTCCCGGTCAGCGCGATCTTCAAGGCGCGACCGTACGACAAGAAGAATGGTAAGCGGGCCCGGATTCGTGCGGGACACGAGTCCGAGGTCATCATCGGCGGTAGCGTTAACAAGAACTTCTCGGCGTGGGTCGAGTTCGAGGCCGAGGACGAGTTCACGAACTTCAACATCAGACTGGAGCAGCTGACTGTCGCGTGGAACCCCCAGAAGGAGGCCAACCTCGTGATGGGCTACGGGCCTGTGTTCTGGGCCGATCCGTACGACACGCTGGCCGATGGCGGCCGCCGTATGACGCGCAATCACAAGGGGCCGTTGAGCGCTAAGGGCGCGGCGGGCCAGCGCCTGCGCGGCAACAGCCAGTGGGTCGGCGCGTTCGGCAAGATCTCCGACCGTGTCTTTTACACGGCGGGAGTGAGCGCCGGCAACAATGAACTCGAAGGCGACGACGCGGCCGACTTCTACGGTCGCGTGATGGTCGATGTAACGCCGGAGATCATGGTCGGCGGCTACATCCTTGACGGTACCAACGACACTGGTGGCGCCATCGAGTGGGACTTCCAGCGGGTTGGCTTCGACGCGCAGGTGGAGGTGGGTGACTTCAAGGCTTATGGCATGTACATGAGCATCACGGACACCCCCAGCAACGCACCGGTCGACGTCGCGGAGTTCACCCAGAATCTGGGCTACGTCGAGGCGATGTATGTGTTCCGCCCATCGGGTTTCCCGATGATCGTACCGGTCGCGCGCATCGATTTCCTTGATGACTACACTGACCTCACCGCGAACGTGAACTTCTACGTCATGCAGAACATCAGGGCCTACGTCGAGTACTGGTCCAACATCAGCGTGCCTAGCGGCAAGGACAAGAACAACCGCTGGGTCCTGCAGATGGAATTGGCGTTCTAGCGAGCCTGAACCTGACGGCGGAGGCTCCGGGTTGGACTCCCGGAGCCACCGCCGCGTGAATCCGGGTACATGAATCGCACGCTTGACGATAGGAGATCGCCATGACCAAACGATCTGGAAAGACGTGGGCCGTTGCGGGCCTGCTGGCTGTGTCTCTTGCGCTGACCATCCTGGCAGCGCAGACGACCTGGGCGAGCCCCTCTCCCGCGACAGCCGCGTACGGCTCGGTCGGGCAGGAGACTTTCGAGCAGGAGACTTTCGAGTACGTCGGCTCGCGCAAGTGCAAGAAGTGTCATCTCCCGCAGTTCAAGAGCTGGGAGGACACGCCGATGGCCAACACGATCGATGTGCTCAAGCCCGGCGAGCGTGTGGACGCCAAGCTCGACGCCGATCTCGACCCCGACGCCGACTACACCGACGATCCGACGTGTCTGGAATGTCACACGGTCGGTTACGGGGAGCCCAGCGGATTCGAGAGCCTCGATGCCACCCCCGACCTCGCCGGTACCGGCTGCGAGGCCTGTCACGGACCCGGCAGCGCCTACATTGCCGACAACGTCATGGGTAACAAGAACAAGAAGCACTCCTTCGAGGAGGTCGTTGCCAAGGGGGTCGTGTTCCCCGTGCCCGAGGACACTTGCCGCAAGTGTCACAACGACCGAAGTCCGTTCAATGCCGCTCTCGATCCCAAGTACGAGTTGGTCTACTCGAAGGAAAAACTGGACGAGCAGACCCACCGGCATTTGAAGCTGAAGTTCGACCACGGACCGATGCCGGCCGGCACGTTATTCCAGGACTCTCAGTAGGCGCGCGATGAGCAGGCCTCCCGCCACGCCAACGCCGACGGCCCGAATCGCATTCGTGGTCGCCTTCATCGTGGTGTTCGTACTCGGCCTGTTCGTCTGGCCGCTGCTGAGCGGGCAAGAAATCGCCCAGCCGCTGGAGTTCAACCATCTCGCCCACGCGGAGTACGACATCGAATGCGTCGATTGCCATACCTACGTGTTCACTGGGTTGGACCCGGGGTTGCCTGACAACGCGGTCTGCTTCGACTGCCATGAAGAGGTGATCGGCGAGAGTCCCGCTGAGCTGCTCCTGATCGAGTGGCTGCAGCGCGAGGAAGAGATTCCGTGGCGGCCGCTGTACCTGCAGCCGGCGCATGTTTTCTTCTCGCACCGGCGCCACGCCACTGTTGGCGAACTCGAGTGCTCGGTTTGCCACGGTGATTTCGGCCAGATGGAGCAGCCGCCGACCAGCGCTCCGCGCAAGCTCACGATGGACGAGTGTATTGACTGCCACGCTGAAACCGAGGTCGACGATGACTGCACGAGCTGCCATCGCTAACCGGACTCACGCCGGGACGCAGGTCGGGCGTGGCGAGGCGTTCGCATGACCCTATCGAGGCGCTACTTGATCGGGTCGGTCGCCGGGGCGGCCGCTGGCGCGGTGGCGTCGAAGTCGGCGCTGAAGGCTGTTAGCCAGCTCACCGCGCTGACTAGCATCCCCATTCGTCCGCCCAGGGGACCAGAGGCGTTCCAGACTGGCATCTGCACGGAGTGCGCGTCCGGGTGCGGTACACGAGTGCGGACGATTGGTGATCGCGCGGTGTTCGTCGGAGGTAACCCCGAGCACCCACTGAATCGTGGAGGCCTGTGCCCAAGGGGGCTGGCCAGCTTGCATGCGCATTATCATCCTGACCGGCTCCGGACGGTCCTCGAGCGGGGAGACAATGCGGGCGAACTGACGCCGACGGACTGGGACTCGGCCCTGGGGAGACTGTCGACCGAGTTGACCGCGCTGCGCGAATCGGGGCGCCCCGAGCGCCTCGGCGTCCTGCACGAGAAGCGTAACGACCCCTTCGATCGGCTGGTCGGTGATTTCCTGCACGCGTTCGGCAGTCCGAATGACCTTGTCTTGAACCCGGTCCCTGTGGAGCTTCGCTCCGCCTGGAGTCGGTCCCATGGACCTGGCGGGGACCTCGCATACGACATTGAACGGGCAGGACTGGTGCTCGGCTTCAGCGCTGACTTGCTCGAGGGATTCGGGTCCCCGGGCTACGCCCTGCATGCATTCGGACGCCTGCGCGAGCGACCACAGACGAGTCGGGGGCGCTGGGTGCAGATCGAGCCGAGATTGTCTGTCACGGGGTCGCGTGCCGACGAGCGCATTGCTGTGCGTCCGGGGACGGAAGGTATCTTCGCGCTGGGCCTCGCGTACGTGTTGATCGCCGAACGTCTCTACGATGCCGACTTCGTCACGACACACGTGATCGGCTTCGAGGATTCCACCGACGACGAGGGGGCCACGCGTCAGGGATTCCGCGAGTGGGTGCTGGAGAACTTCTACGTCAGTCGGGTATCACAGCAAACCGGCGTGCCCGCGGAGACGATCATGGGTCTGGCGCGGCAATTGCCGCGCTACGCGCCAACGGTAGCGATCCCCGGCCGCGCTGCCGCGCTGAGCGCCAACGGAGAATGGACTTGCTGGGCGATCCATACCCTCAACGCATTGCTCGGCTCAATTGGCGTCGAGGGTGGCGTACTCGAGCCGTTGCCGGCTCCCTATGGGAGCGGCGACGCGGTCGAGCCCGATTCGATCGCGGCCGCGGGCTTGTCGCGGCCGCGGTTCGACCACGACTTGGCCACCGGCTTGGCCGCCGGGGTTGAGCCGGATCCGATAGCAGGAATCTTGAACAGCGACGCTACTGCGCCACCATTTGACGTTCTTGTCGTGGTCGACTGCGATCCCGTCGCCCTCAGTCCGGCGCCCGACCAGATGATCGCAGCCCTAGGGCGTATCCCCCTCGTGGTCGTTCTGACCGCGCATGCCAATGAGACCACGGCGTACGCGGATTTGGTCTTGCCGGCCCCCAGTTCGCTGGAGCGCTGGGACATGGTGGCCAATCCTCCGCTGACGCCATATACGGTCTGCGGCCTCCGGCGTCCCGTCCTCGATAAGCGGGACGACACCAGGCACCCGGGAGATGTCCTCATCGGGTTGGCCGGCGGTCTCGGAGACCCGACAGCGGCAGTCGCGCAATGGGACGGCTACGAGGGGTGCTTACGCGCCAGCGTCGAGGGTCTGTTCGAAGCTCGGCGCGGTGACGTATTCGGGATTGAGCTCGACGCGAGCTACACACGGCTGATGCAGAGCGCCGGATTGTGGACGCCGAGCTACCGCACGTCCGGCCAGTTGTGGACGCAGATGCAGGAGCGCGGTGGCTGGTGGGATCCGACGCCCCTCACCGGCGAGCAGCGGAGGATGCTGCAGACGCCGTCCGGGAAGTTCGACATCGTGCCCCGATACAAGCCCGCAGCGCTGGCGATCGCACTCGACGAGGAGTACCCGTTGCTGCTCTTCCCGTTCGAGGTGCTGGCGCTGGCGCACGGAAGGTTCAACGACACCCCCTTTATCAGATCGCTGTCAGGACCTCATTTCGACGGACCGATGCAGGCCTGGGTGGAACTGAACCCCGAGACGGCGGAGGAGTCAGGACTACACGACGGCGAACGGGTGGTCGTTGAATCCGAGTTCGGCGAGGTCGCGGCGAGGCTGCGTGTGTACGAGGGGCTCGAGCAGGGAATGGCAGCGATGCCGCTGGGAATGGGCCGCACGGCGGGGCGCTGGTCTGGTGGCTGGGGCGTCAACGCACTGGCGCTGGTCGGTACGCCACCCGGCCAGTATTCGACGCCCGTCCGAGTCCGGAGGGCATGAGGATGGCCCGCTGGGGAATGGTAATTGACCTCGACACTTGCACGGGATGTCAGGCCTGCACGATCGCGTGTTCGATCGAGAACAACGTCCCGCCTCCGGACCCCGACGGTTCCGACGACCACCGGCCGTTCACGTGGATGCGGCTGCTGCCCTGGATCGGCGAGGAGTCCCCCGAAGCCGCAGGGCGCATGTTCCCGCGTCCCTGCATGCACTGTGACGATCCCCCGTGCACCAAGGTCTGCCCGGTCGATGCCACCAATATCGATCGTGAAGGCATCGTGCGGCAAATCTATCCCCGTTGCATCGGCTGTCGGTACTGCACGACGGCGTGTCCCTACACGGTCCGGTACTTCAACTGGAAAACGCCTAGTTGGCCCGAGCCGCTCGAGGAGAGTCTCAACCCGGACGTCTCGATCCGCCCCGCGGGAGTTGTCGAGAAGTGCACCTTCTGCCATCACCGGCTGCAGCGCGCGCACGATACCGCGGCGGCGGAGGGCCGGGAGTTGCAGGAAGGCGAGTACATGCCCGCCTGCGTCGAGGTGTGCCCGTCGCAGTCGATGTTTTTCGGTGACCTCGACGACCCCGACAGCGCGGTGTCGCGCCGTTCGCGAACCACGCGAGCGTTCCGCCTGCTCGAAGAGCTCGGCACCAAGCCCAAAGTCATCTACCTGCGCAAGGGGGAGTAGCCGTTGGATCGCAATCTCAGCGCCTTTGCTCCGGATCAGGCTCTCGTGCGGCCGCTGGTCGAGACCAACCGCCGATTCTGGATCCTCGTCGGTGTTCTGTGTTCCCTGATGGCCGTGGGCGCGGCGTGCTACCTGATGCAGCTGCGCGACGGCCTGCAGGTTACGGGCATGAACGTGCCCGTCTACTGGGGCGTGTACATCACGAACTTCGTCTTCTTCATTGGCATCAGTCATGCCGGCACGCTGATCTCGGCTATTTTGCGGATCTGCAAGGCCGAGTGGCGTCGTTCGATCACGCGAGCGGCGGAGGTGATCACCGTCATGGTGCTGTTCTTTGGCGCCGGCAGCATCATCCTGGACCTGGGCCGACCAGACCGCGCGCTCAACGTGATTCTGCATTCCAACTTCGAGTCACCACTGTTGTGGGACGTGACGAGCATCAGCGTCTACCTCACCGGATCCATCATCTACCTGTACCTGCCGCTGATTCCGGACCTTGCCCTGCTGCGCGACGGACTCGGGAAGCGTCGATGGCTCTATCGCGCGCTGGCGCTGGGATGGACGGGGTCTGCACGGCAACACAGGCTGCTCGAGCGCGCCATCAGCATCATGGCGATCATCATTCTGCCGATCGCAGTTTCAGTCCACACCGTCGTCTCCTGGGTGTTCGCCATGACGGTGCAACCGATGTGGCATAGCGCCATATTCGGGCCCTACTTTGTGGTGGGAGCGATCTTCTCAGGCATCGGCGCCCTCATCGTCTTCATGGCGATTATTCGCTGGGCCTACGGCCTGGAGGGCTACTTCAAAGAGATCCAGTTCCGCAATCTCGGCCTGTTGTTGCTAACCATGTCGATGCTGTGGTTCTACTTCACTCTGAGCGAGTTCATCACTACTTACTACGGTGGCTCGCCGGATCACATGGTGATCTTCTGGGCCAAGCTCACCGGCCCGTACGCGCCGATGTTCTGGACGATGGTGGTGGGATGCTTCGTGATCCCTATGACCTTGTTGTCGACTCGCCTGCTGCCCGTCGTCCCTAGCACTGTACTGGCGGGCATCACAGTCAACATCGGCATGTGGATCGAGCGCTACACGATCGTGGTCCCGAGCCTCGCCCGGCCTCGGTTGCCGCTGGAAACTGGCGTGTACTACCCATCGTTCGTGGAGATAGCGATGACGGTCGCATTCTTCGCCGGGTTCTTCCTGTTGTACCTGCTCTTCACGAGGCTCTTTCCAATCGTCGCGATCTGGGAGATCCGCGAGGGACGCGAGGTTTCGGTCACGGAGGTCAGCGAGCGGGTGGCTTCCTATCTACCCGAGGTGGGGGAGGCGCAGGATGCTTAGCGTTCGCCGCACCCGGCCTGGGCGGTGCTCACGACTCGTGCTCCAGGGACTCGGAGCGATGGCGTTGGCTGCTGCTCTCGTGCTATCGGGGCTGCAACCTGTGGCGGCAGCCGCGCCCGTGGGGCAGAGCGCGGAAGTTGTCTCGGTCTTGCCACGCGACCCCGGCAGGGGCGGGCGCCTGTTCATCTCCAAGGGATGCATCGCGTGCCACTCGATTCATGGGGAGGGCGGCAACCTCGGCCCGGATCTCGGACGCTCTACCGTTGGTTTGAATCTGCCGGAACTCGCGGCCGCGATGTGGAATCACACGCCATCTATGGGGCGTCAGCTCGGATTGCTAGGGGTGGAGCGACCGCAATTCGACCGTGGTGAAATGGCCGCACTCACAGCTTTCCTCTACTACCTCAATCTCGTCGACCACGGTGAAGGCGACGCTGCGCGAGGTAATGATGTCTTCCGTGTCAAAGGCTGCAGCCGATGCCATTCGAGCTCCGGAACTGGAGGCTCGATTGGCCCCGACCTTGACCGCATGGAGGGTCATCGCTCGCCGGTCATCGTGGCACAGCGAATGTGGAACCACGGGCCGGTAATGATTGAGCTGTCGGCCGACATTGGAATGGCGGTCCCGGTGCTCACGCCAGGCGACGTGAAAGATCTCGTCGCGTACCTACGATCCACCAGCTTTGCTGGCTCTCGCGGAACGACCTTCCAGCGGCCCGGCGATGCGCAGGAAGGCGGAAGGGTATTCGTCGCCAAGGGCTGTTCATCTTGTCACGCTGTCGGCAGTCGCCGCGGGACCGCGCCGGACCTGAGCGAGGCCGACCTGGGCGTGGGTGTGCTCGACCTCGTATCGAGACTCTGGAACCACATGCCCGCGATGTACGCGCAGATGGAACATTCCGGAATGTCAGCACCGGAACTCACTGAGCTCGAGATGACCGATTTGCTTGCCTACCTATATTCGCTCGACTACAGCGGTGGTCAGCCGAGCGTCCGTCGCGGTGAGCAGCTGCTGGAGTCAAAAGGTTGTCGCGACTGTCACGCGATTAGCGGCGGCTCCGGGCAGTCGCCGGAACTCGGTGATTCGCGCGCTACGCGCTCGTTGGAAGAAGGTGTGCGCCTACTGTGGAATCATGCCCCGGCGATGCTCGCTAACATGCGCGAGGTGGGCGCTGCCTGGCCGCGGTTGGATGGCGACGAGATCCGGGACATCATGGGTTACCTGCGTAGCTTGCCGGAGTAGACTGCAATGATGCGCGCGAGTGCGTGTTTCTCGAACGTTTGAGGGAAGATAGACACTGGATCACGCAAGCGGGATAGCAAATAGCAGACTCGCGTGTCTTAATAGGTCATCATGGTTCGTCGGCGCTTCATCAACTGGCTCCTGGGTACCTCGGGCGGCGCATTGTTCGCTGCCGTCTTCTATCCGGTACTGAGTTTCGTAGTGCCGCCTGACGTTCCCGAAGCGACCACTAACCAGGTGGAGGCCGGCCCTACGAACGATCCGGAGTTGCTTGATCGCGGTTTCAAGATCGTCCGTTTCGGCGCCGAGCCGGTGCTGCTGGTGCGAGTGGCTGATGGCGATTACCGGGCCTTCGCAGGCGTGTGCACGCACCTCGATTGTATCGTCGAGTATCAGAGTGAGAACAAGAGGATCTGGTGCAACTGCCACAACGGCGAGTACGACCTTCAGGGTCGGCAGGTAGCGGGCCCTCCGCCCCATCCGCTAGAGCAGTTCAAGGTCGACACGGTGAGCCGTGGCCGCGGGCAGGCGGCGATGATCGTGGTCTCGAGGGTGTAGATGAGCAGCCCCGTCGACGCCGTCCGCGATTGGTTGCAGGCGCGGCTCCCCTTGGCAGAGACGCAGGAGTTCGCGTCGCACAAGACCGTGCCGGTGCACCGCTTCATGGCCATCTACTACCTGGGTGGGATGACGTTGTTCTTCTTCATCGTCCAGGTGATCACCGGCATCCTGCTGATGCTCTACTACCGCCCGTCGGCCAATGAGGCGTTCGAGTCGGTCGAGTTCATCATGACCACGGTGCCCTTCGGCTGGTTGATCCGTTCACTGCACTCTTGGTCGGCGAACCTCATGGTCTACTTCGCCTTCGTGCACCTGGTGACGGTCTATTTCACCCGTTCCTATCGAAAACCGCGCGAGATCACCTGGATCACAGGCTGCGCGCTGCTCTTCGTGGCCATGGCATTCGGCTTCTCGGGCTATCTGCTGCCCTGGAACCAACTCGCCTTCTTCGCCACGCGCGTGGGGACAGATAGTGCCGGTGCAATCCCGATCGTTGGCGAGTGGACGTTGCGCTTCCTGCGCGGCGGCGATCGTGTCTCGGGTGGCACGCTGTCGCGCTTCTATGGCTGGCACGTGGCCATCCTGCCGCTCATTACCACGGCGCTGCTCGCCGGCCATCTGCTCCTGGTACAGCTGCAGGGGATGAGCACGCCCGAGTCGGAGCGCAAGACTGCGGCAGCGCGGCGGCCGATGCAGTTCTTCCCGAACTTCGCTCTGCGCGATCTGTTCGGCTGGGTCTTGGCGCTGGCGGTGCTTGCCGGCGCGGCGGCGCTGTTCCCGTGGGAACTCGGCGAGAAGGCGGATCCGTTTTCACCCGCCTTCGCCGACATCCGTCCCGAGTGGTACTTCATGTTCATGTTCGAGACCCTCAAGCTGGTCCCGGGCGGCGAGATCTTCGGCATTGAGTACGAGGCCATTCCTATCCTCGGCTTTTCGGTGCTCGGACTGTTGCTGGTTCTTGTGCCATTCCTCGATCCCGAGCCGACGACGCCGGGGAGAAGGCGCTTCTTCAACGGCCTCGGCATCGTCGGGCTCGTCTACGCGGTTGGCATGACAGCCTACGGCTATCGTTCGATGACCTCGGTGTGGATCGTGCTCGGCACGGCATTGCTGATCGTCGCGCTCGGCCTCGCGACCCGTCGCATGCCGAGGAGCCGCCCGTGAAGCGAACAACGATGTTTACCGGAGTTACTTTCGTGGGGATGGCGACTTTCGCGATGGCGCTGAGCGCCCAGCCGCAGGAGGCGACGGAGGCCGAAGCCCAGGGCGAGGTGGCGTCGCCGGATACGTCGTGCATCGCCTGCCACAGCGACGCCGATCTGTTCGACGAGGATTTCCTGCACATTGTCACCGACTTCGGCGAAGACATTCACGTGGCGGCTGGGATTTCCTGCCACGACTGCCATGGCGGCAACCCCGATCCGGCGCTGTTCGAGGACTACGTCGAGGCCAAGGACGAGGAGTTCGCGGACAATCCCTACCGCGGTATTCCCGACGCGATCGATCAGCCCGCGATGTGCGGGGGCTGCCACTCGGACGCGGCGTACATGCGCCGATTCGCTCCGGCCGAAAGAGTCGATCAAGAGGCCGAATACTGGACAAGCCGGCACGGCATTGCGCTTGCCGCCGGCGACGAGGACGTTGCGCGTTGCTCGAGTTGCCACGGCGTGCACGGGATTCGTTCCCCCGACGACCCGGACTCGCCGGTTTACCCGACGCAAGTGGCGGCAACCTGCCAGGAGTGCCACGGCGACGAACAGCGTATGGCCGGGTATCAGCTCGCGGACGGAAGGCCCTTGCCGACCGACCAGTATGAGCGTTGGCGGAGCAGCGTCCACGGGAGCGCCCTCAACGTGCGTCAGGACATCAGCGCGCCCACGTGCAACGACTGCCACGGTAACCACGGGGCTGCCCCGCCTGGCGGTGATTCGGTTAGTTATGTCTGCGGACAGTGTCACGGTCGCGAAGCGGAGTTGTTCCGAAACAGCCCGAAGTTCGAGGGTTTCGAGGAACACTCCGAGTTCCTCCTCGATGCCGGCGAGGAAGGCTGCGCAGCGTGCCATGATGATGAGGAGCCGCAGTCGCAGCTCACCGACACGCACGGGTTCTCGGAATGCGCCACGTGTCACGGCAACCACGATGTGATGCGACCGACGGTGGCCATGCTGTCTCCCTTGCCGGGGACGCCCTGTGCCCTGTGTCACGAGGGCGCCGGCGCGGTCGTTGGCGAGGTGCACGAAGTGGGTGAGCGCGAAGCTCATTACGAGGAGACCCGGGACGGATTGCTCGCTGGTGCGACCGATCTCGGCCTTCAGGGTGACGCACGTTTCGACTGGTTCGTCGACCGCGCTATGGAGCTGGAGCACCACACGGTCCCAACCGCCGACGATGGAGTGGCGGCACGGCCGGAGTTCGCGCGGCTCTTCGAGAAGTTTCGCATCGGCAAGACGTCGTACACAGTGACGGATCCAGACACAGGCGAGACGCAGACCCACCAGATTATCCGCTGCAACAGCTGCCACGCATCGGAGCGGATTCTCGGTGAAGGCTACGCGGTAGGGCGCGAAGTGGCGGGCGCCATGTTGGATCGCATGCGCGAGCTGACAACAGGGGTGGCACGCGCCGAACGATCGCTGCTGGCAGCGCGACGCGGTGGGGTCGAGACACGACTGGCACAGGAAGCCATCGATCAGGCAGTTGACGCGCGGATCTCGCTCGACGCGTTGGTCCATGGTTTCGAGGTCGATGGTGACTTCGCGACTCGTCATGCCGAAGGGATGGAACACGCGGGGGCGGCGCTGCTGGCGGGGCAGCAAGCGCTCGAAGAACTCGACTCACGCCACCGGGGACTGTACTGGGCGCTGCTGGTGATCGCCCTCTTCCTGCTCGCTCTGGGGCTCAAGATTCGGGATCTCTCAGCGCACGCGGAGCGAGGGCGAAATGGATAGCGTTTGGCGGCATTTCGACTCGGGCGCGATATGGTAGCGTCAGCAGAGAAGAAACAGGACACGGATAACTGATTCAAGACGGGGGAGCAGATGAGACGAGCCATGGTGGGCGCGGCTGTGATGATCCTGATGGCGAGTGTCGCCGTCGTGGTCGCCGGAACCAGTAGTGGCGCGGCGGCTGAATCGGCAGCGACATTGACGGCAGTGCACTCATTCCAGGACCTCACTTTCGCCGGTCACAAGGACGGCTGTCGCAAGTGCCACCTGAAAGAACACCGCTCCTGGTCGAGGACGCCGCATGCCAAGGCGCTCGACAAGCTCGAAGGCGATGACGCCAACAACCCCGAATGCCTCGAGTGCCACACGACCGGTTATGGAGAGCCCAGCGGGTTCACCTCTGCCGACGATACGCCGGAGCTCGCCGGCGTGACCTGCGAGGCCTGCCACGGTGCTGGTAGCGCGTACCGCGACAAGGAAACGATGAAGGACCACGACGCGTCGGTTGCCGCCGGCTTGCAGATGCCGAACGAGACCACGTGTCTGGGGTGTCACAACGATCGCAGTCCGAATTTCGCGGGCGCGTTCGACTACGAAGCCATGAAGGAAGAGGGCGTCCACGACATAAAGCAGTAGTCGCCACGGAGTAGTTGCCAGTCTCCCGGCAATGATCTGATCGTTCAGGAGTTCCTTCACGATGGCTAGTCGTTTTCGTATTCGAGCGCTGCGGGTGCCGAGGAATGTCGCGGGAATCGCCGGCGCCGCCCTGTTCGTTGCGTCGGGCGTCAGCCTGGTGTTTCTGATCCTGATCGAGCTGATGCAGGAGCATGCCGACCCTTACGTCGGCCTGTTCACCTATTTGGTGTTGCCGATCCTGGGCGCCATGGGCGCGGCCCTGTTCGGCCTGGGACGCCTACTCCGTAATCGAGCGATGGCTCGCGGAGAGGAAGCTGCCAACATCACGTTCTTCGACTTCGGCCATGTGGAGAGTCGCCAGTCGATTCTCATGATCACGGGGCTGATCGCGGGCGTTGGCGTGTTCTCAATGTCGGCCCTCGGCATCCAGTCGATCAAGTACACCGAGTCGGAGTCTTTCTGTGGTGAGGTGTGCCACACCGTCATGTCACCGGAGTACACCGCTTACCAACATGCGCCCCACGCGAACGTCGCGTGCGTGGTCTGCCATGTCGGAGAGGGCGCGGGCTCGTACATTCGCGCCAAGGTGCAGGGCATGAAGCAGGTCTGGTCGGTGGCCACGAAGTCCTGGCCGACGCCCATCCCGACCCCGATTCACATGGGCTCGGCCGAAGAGATATGTCAGGCATGCCATTGGCCGGATCGTGATGTCGGCATCAAGCCGATACGTCGCCGCTACTACCTGACGGAGGGGTTCGACCAGCCCTGGGCCATAGAGATGGCCGTGAAAGTTGGTGGAGGAACGCTGGAGTCGGGCCACACCGAGGGTGCGCACTGGCACATGAACCTCGAGGGCAGCGTCGAGTATGTTGCCGCCGACCCGCAGCTGCAGGAGATCGCCTACGTCAAGTGGACGACGCCCGAAGGGGAGGAGATCGAGTATCTCAACCTCGACATGGACGACCCGGGGTCATTTGTTGACGGTGGGCAGATGCACGAAGTCGATTGCCTGACGTGCCACAATCGCCCGGCGCACCAGTTCACGACTCCGGTTGAAGCCCTCAACCGGATGTTCGATAACGGCGGTCTCGATCCGGACGTCCCTGGAATTCGCTGGCTGGCGCTGGAGTGGCTCGCGGGCGAATACGACACTACCGAGGCGGCGTTGGCGGCCATCGATGGTTCCTTGCGCGAGGGCGTGGCCGACGAGGATCCGGACTGGGTCGAGGCCAACGGGGCGAAGCTCGATGCCACGGTGCTGGCGCTGCAGAACGTATTCGCGCGTACCCAGTTCCCGGTAATGAAGGCGGATTGGCGCGCGTACCCGGACAACAACAAGCACTGGAGCAGCCCCGGCTGCTTCCGTTGCCACTCCGGTAACATGGCCAGTGACGACGGCCAGGAAATCTCTTGGTCATGTGATACGTGTCATACGATCAAGGGGCAGGGCCGCCAATACAATGGCAGCTGGGCCTATGATCCTGATGGCCTGGAGTTCGTGCATCCCTCTGACGAGGAAGTGATGGAGGGCCCGGTCCTCTGTCACGAGTGTCATGACGGAACCTTGGGTTACTGATTAAGGAGAAATCGAGGTGGGCTTGTCGAACTTGAGTCTTCGCGCGTTGGGGCTCGCAGTATTGTCAGGGGGCGCGGCCATGTTGTTTCTCTCCATGGCGACCGCCGTCCCGGCCCAGGAACAGGAACCCATTGAGTACGTCGGCGACGATCTGTGCGCCGAATGTCACGTCGAACAGGCCGGTAAGCTCCAGGGCACCGTGCACGCCGACATGCTCGAGTTTCTTGCCGATGAGCCGGCGGGGATCGGGAGTTGCGAAGCGTGTCATGGCCCCGGCATGCTGCACGCGGAAATGGCCGGCAGCGAAGATCCGGGCTTCCGAGATGCGTTCGTGACCACGCCCGATCCCGACGGTTGCGTGGGCTGTCACCTGGAGGTGCGGGGACAGTTCTCTCTGCCCGAGCGGCATGCCGTATTGCAGGGCTTCATGGAGTGTTCGGATTGCCATGACCCGCACGGGTCGTTCAACGGGGGCCTGCGAGTAGAGGCTCAGAACGCCACGTGTACGCAGTGCCACACCGACAAGGAAGGCCCTTGGGTGTTCCCGCATGCATCGCGGGAGGTCGAAGGATGCACGGTTTGCCACCAGCCGCATGGCTCGGTGAACCCGCACATGCTGCCGTTCCGAGAAGTGGCGCTCACATGTCTGAGCTGTCACCCGGGACAGCCGCCATTTCATAACCAGCCTGAGTTCGCGGAGTGCCTTTCATGCCATGTGCAGATTCATGGCTCCAATCTGGACAAGCACTTCCTGCAGTGAGGAGAGAGACGATGCTGACCAGGGCGACGGGCAGGCTGTTGGCGCTGATCGTGCCGGCTCTCGTGATCCTCGTAGTGCTCGCGGTGCCCGCGGGCGCGCGCGCCGAGGGAGTGCAGGAGAAGAACGAGGTAGCGGCAGTCGAGGAGAAGGAAGAAGGGAACAAGGCGACACCGGCTGACGAGGCGGATCTCGAAGAAACCAAGGCTGCGCAGATAGCGGCCGACGCTTTTGCCGCAGAGGAGCGAAGCACGTTCGGCGGCTTTCGTGCCTACGGTGATCTTCAGATTGCCTACCGATCGGTGGACCTCGACGGCTCGGATGGACGTTTCCGCAAGGACTACGGCCTCGATGATGGCGTCCGGGTACTGAATTCCAGGGTCACCTTCGTGCCCGCTGGAGCCGACCCGGCGAGCTGGTTCGATCGTATCGAGCTATTTGCCGACGGGCTGGGCGGCGACAAGTACGAAACCTGGGGGATCCGCGCCAACAAGACGAGGAGCTACCGGTTCAGTTTTCGCACTCGTGAGGTCGACTACTTCTGGAACGTCACCGGTGATCCACACTCCTGGGACCTGACGCGCAGAAACTCCGACGCTGATCTGACCGTCAATCTCACCGAGAAGCTCGAGCTTACCGGTACCTACCGCGGCTTTCGCCAGGCGGACGCGCGACAGACCACGCGCCTGATCTCGGGGGACGTGTTCCCATTCGACGAACCGCTCGACCAGAGTGGCAGCACATGGGGCGGCGGGTTGCGATGGCGCAGCGGCACGACGCTACTGTTCGCCTCGCAGGATTTCCACAGCTTCACCGACAACGGCGGATTCGGTACCCGTGGGCTCAACACGGGTGTTGGAGCCAGCGAGGCTTTCCTTAGCTTCCTGGAACAGAGGGAAATCCGCGAGATGAAGGCGCCGACCACGCGCGGCGGCTTTCAGACGCAGATTGCCGGCCATGTCTGGCTGTCAGGCGACATTCTGTACAGCAAACAGGAACTAGATTTCACGTTCCGGAGTTCGGCCGAGAGCAATGACTTCCGCGACCGGCCAGTGCAGCTGGAGGCTGACGCCCTCGGCGAAGTGAATCGGGAGATTCTGCACGGCAATGTACGGGCAGTGTGGAGGCCGGGCGATCGCCTGAGTCTGTCGGGCGAGTATCGGCGGCGCAGTTGGGATCAGTCCGGTACCCGTGATGGAACGTCGGCCGAGACCTTCACGACCGACGACATCACTCGCACGCAGAGCGATATCACGGACTCGGCCTACGAGGTGACCATCGATCAGTTCGTGTTCGGGGCCGAGTGGGCAGTCATCGATTCGGGCGCGCTGTTCGGCGAGATTGGCACGGGCACGCGTAAGCAGACGTTTGGCACGGATGGGTTCACGGATATCGATTCTCAGACCGACGCCACGAGCTACAAGGTGGGGGGACGCTTCCGCAGCGGGCGAGTGTTCGACGCCGAGGCGAGTTACGAGCGCGGCGACATCGACAATCCCTTTACGCGCCTCGCTCCCGGCACGGCTGATTCGATCAACGTGAAGCTCCGCGCCCGCCCTGGAACCGGCTGGCAGATCAGCGGGACCTACAGGTTGTGGGATACCGAAAATGACAGCGGCGATCCGAAGCTCGACAGCACCGACCCGGTCCAGCTCCGGACCGAGAACTGGGGATTGAACGTCGCCTACGGTGGGACCGGCGAGCGCGGCCGCTGGGCGTATGCCGGGTACACGCGCCTGAAGTACGACTCGAACGTTCCGATCCGCTTCGTGGGCGTGGACTTCGGCGACTACCAGGAAGGCATCGCTGAGTACGCGAGTACGGATGACATCTATAGCGTCGGCGGCGAGTACAGGTTGTCCGTCAGTTCTCCGCTCACGTTGTACGGGCGTCTGAGTTACGTGAACTCGGATGGAACCGTTCCGCTGACCTACTACGACACTGAGATCGGGATCCGCTATCTCCTCGAGATGGGCGTGTTCCTGGATGCTCAGGGGCGTTTTGTGAAGTATGCGGACGACACGGAGTTGCCATCCACCGTTGATGACTACACCGGGACGATTCTGACTTTGGGCCTCGGCTATCGATTCTGACTAGGGGATTTTTGATGCGCATCGGTCCGAGATTCGTGATGACGTTGGTGGCGGTCGCCGGGATCGCTGCTGTGTTCACCGTGCTGCCCGACGCGCAGGCGAGTACGCCGCCGCGTCAGCAGAGCACCGGCGCCGAGCCGACGTATGTCGGCGTGACTACCTGCGCCAAGTGTCATCTCCACCTCGTTGGGGAGTATGCCCAGACTGCCCACACGAAGAAGACCCAGCCGGCGACGAGTCAGACGCTGGTCATGCCGGCGGACGATCGCGTGATCGACATCGAGGGCAAGGTCGTCTTCAAGCTCGCGATGAGGGGAGACGAGGTCTGGTTGACGCTTTACAACCTGGACGGCACGAATCCGACCGAGTACCTCGTGGAGCGGGTGATGGGTGGGGCCGGATACGCCGGCAAACAGCGGCTCGTGATTCTGGTGAATCAAGACGGCCTTGCCGTTCCGGCGAGCGCAGCCGACGGCCAGAAGGTCACGCGCCTGATCTCCCCGGTGCAGTACAACCACAAGGAAACCGTCCGCACGGGTGATGCGAAGTTCAACCCCTATCACCCGGAGCACTGGTACGCGCCGGACGGCACGCTGATCGGTTCGGGGCTAGCGCGGTTCGCGCCCGACAGAGTGGACTCGTCACAGTTCGTCAATTCCTGGGAGCGTCGCTGCATCGGTTGTCACGCCACCGGCCCCGAGGTGAAGTTCGACCGGCGCACAGGGATGTTTCTGAACGAGAGCAGCGAGTTCAACGTCTGGTGCGAGGCGTGCCACGGTCCCGGGAGTCTGCACGCGGTGACGCGGAATCCGGAACACATTCTGAACCCGGAACGGCTCAAGGAGAGCGACCCGCAGCGGGCGCTCGATACCTGTGCCCGTTGCCATATTCGTGGCAGCAATGTCGGCTCAGGCGCGTTCAGCACCGGCTACCCGTCGAAGGTCAAGAACAACAAGGTCACCTTCCCGGATGCTGGCGACCTACTCGCCGAATGGTACAAGCGAGGCGAGGGCACGTGGGGGAGTAGCAACGCGGAGTGGGGTCAGTACGCGACCACGACAGAATCTTCGAAGAAGCATCACCAGCAGGGTTTCGACTACATCCAGAGCCCGCACTGGAATACGCCCTGGATGGACGTGATGTGCTGGGATTGCCACACGCCTCATAGCCAGGGTGTGGAAGCACCGCAGTTGGTCGCCCGTGACTCCGACAATACTCTGTGCCTGCAATGCCACTCGGAGCGCTTCGACAGCGAAGACGCGATCGTGGAGCACACGTTGCATTCGTATCGGCCGGCCACGCGCGGAACGTCGCGTTGCACCGGGTGCCACATGCCCAAGACGGCCAAGTCGCACGCCTGGTACAACGATCACGCTGGCGACATCAGCTCGCACACGTTCGAGGTGGTGAGCCCTGAGCTCACCGGCGCGATGGCCGCGGCGGGCGGCGGTACCGACGAAGATGGCACCGCGATTCCCAATGGCTGCAACGCCTGCCATGGCGACGCCGACTTCGGTGTGGCGCGCTGGGAGCGCTGGAAAGCGGCCGGCGGCGGGCGCCACTAGCAGCCCTGCTACCAAAGGCTGCGAGGCGGCGAAGGAATCCGGGTTTTCTGCGAAGAAAAGAGGGATTCTGGCTTGCCTTACTCCGTTAATCGGAGTGTAATATCTTCAATTATGACACGCAGATGACATCTCATCGCGCGCCAGGATTCACCACTAGTACCAGGGGGTATCCGATGCGGACTGGTTTTAGAATCTTCCTCATTTCGGCGGCGATAGCGGCCATTGGGTGGGCTGCTGCCACACCGACGGTCGCGGCGGCGCAGGCCGAAGACGTGGGTCACAAGAAGGCCGACTACGTCGGCGCTGAGACCTGTCAGACCTGCCACCCGACGCTCTACGACAAGTACGCGAAGACCGCGCACACCAAGAAGACGCAGGAGGCGTTGAAAGAGAACGTCGTCATGCCGGTCAAGAACAAGATGACCAACATCGACGACAAGGTGATGTTCAGTTTGAGGTACAAGGCCGACACGCGGCCTGACGCGCGCGGCGCCTCCAGGCGGCTGTGGATCACTCTGTACAACCTCGATGGAACCAACCCGACTGAGTACCCCGTCGCCCTGACATTGGGTGGCGGTTCCGAGTTCGCCGGCAAGCAGCGCTTGATCGGTGAGTTCGACGTGAACGGCGATGCCGTCTTGAACGCGCTGGGGCCAGACGGCCAGGTCACGCGCCTGATCTTCCCGGTGCAGTTCAACCATCACGATCCGCTCGGCGCCGCTGCCTGGGCCCCTTACCACCCGGAGCATTGGTACAACGCGGACGGCACCCTGATCGGGTCGTCGGCGGCGCGCTACTCCATGAAGGTAGCCGAGAGCCAGTTCGCGAACTCCTGGGAACGTCGTTGCATCGGTTGCCACAGCACCGGTACGAAGATCACGTTCAGCAAGAAGACCGGGATGTTCATCAACGACGGTAGCGAGTTCAACGTTTGGTGCGAGGCCTGTCACGGCCCTGGCAGCAAGCACGTGGGCTCGGCCAACCCGAAGGACATCCAGAACCCGGCCGACTGGTCAGCCAAGCGGGCCCAGCAGGCGATGGACACCTGCGCTCGCTGCCACATTCGCGGCGGCAACGTGGGCTCCGGCGCTTTCAGCACCGGCTATCCAGCAAAGGTCAAACGCACACGAATGATCCCGTTCCCGTACGGCGGCCTGTTGGCCGACTGGTACACACCGGGTGAAGGAACCTGGGGCGCCACCGGCGCAGCCTGGGGCAAGGACGCTACTGAGCTCGAGTTCTCCAAGAAGCACCATCAGCAGGGCTTCGGCTTCATCCAGAGCAATCACTGGACGAATCCGTTCCGCCAGGTGTTTTGCTGGGATTGTCACGATCCGCACTCGAAGGGAGCGGAAGGACCGCAGCTTCGTGTTAGCAACGATGACAACACGCTTTGCCTCAACTGCCATGCCGATCATGGTTTCGAGGACGAGGCGGCGATTACTGAGCACACGCAGCACTCCTACAAGCCGGACACGATCGGCACTTCGCGATGCTCGAAGTGCCATATGCCCAAGACGGGCAAGTCAGCGACTTGGTACAACGACAACGCGGGTGATGTTCACTCCCACAACTTCGAGGCCGTACCGCCGACGCTGACCAACAAGATGGCCAAGAAGGGCAAGGGCACCGATGAGGATGGTACCGCCATTCCCAACGGCTGCAACGGTTGCCACGACGACGCCGACTACGGCAAGGGGATCTGGAAGCGCTGGAAGAAGGCCGGAGGTGGTCAGACCAAAGTCGCGTACAAGTTCGAGTAGCAACTAGCGACTAGCTAGGCATCAAGGGCCCGGGCCGCATGGCGGTCCGGGCCCTCTCACTATGTGCGGCCCGTACCTGTCGATTCCCCGGGGCCGTGCGCGGCGAGGTCCCAGCCACAGCAGGCCCGCTACCGCTAGTACAGGCGGCGTTTGAGGCGAAGCTTGTGCAGCACCTTGGTGCAAATTTCCTCCACCGAGGTGTGCGTCGTGTTCAGGTGCGGGACCTTGAATCGCTGATACAGCACCTCAGCGTCACCGACCTCGCGGCGGCACTGGGCGAGCGACGCATAGCGACTCTCGGGCCGGCGCGCTTCGCGGATGTGGGCCAGGCGTTCCGGTTCGATCGTCAGTCCGAAGATCTTGCTCCGGTCGCCTCGAACCGCGGCTGGAAGGTTGCCGCTCTCGAGGTCGTCGACGGTCAGGGGGTAGTTGGCGGCCTTCACGCCAAACTGGAGCGCCATGTACAGGCAAGTAGGTGTCTTCCCCGAGCGCGATACCCCCACCAGGATCACGTCGGCCTCACCGTAGTCGAGGTCGGCGCCGTCGTCGTGGCGGAGCGCGAAGTTCGTGGCCTCCATGCGTAGATCGTAGGTGTCTACGTTCGTCATGCCGTGCGCCTGGCCTACGCGGCGCTTACGAACCAGTCCGAATTCCCGCTCGAGGGGAGCCACGAGCCTGCCGAACAGGTCGACCACGCAGGCGTCGGTCTCTTCCAGGAGTTTGGCGTGCGTCGGCTCGATGATGGTGTGAAATACGAGCGGCCGGTCGCCATCATCAGCTTGGGCACGGCGGATGGCGTTGGCGACATCCTCAGCCCTCGACCGAGTGTCCACGAATGGCACGCGTACCTGATGCACCTCGCCCAGGTCGAACTGTGTGAGCAGGCTGTGCCCGAGCGTCTCGGCGGTGATCCCTGTCCCATCTGAGATAAAGAAAACTGTTCGTGCCATGGGCGCCACCGTGCTCAGCGTAGGTAGGAGACATGTTGAGCTGAGCGTATCCGCTTCCCTGACAGGCCGTGGCCGTGGCCCACCGAGACCGTGTCGTGCCCTGCCTGGAACGGCGTCCGTTCGCCGGTGCTACAGTCGACTCGTACTCGTCGCGGCGGGTCGCTGCCTCATCGTTCTCGACGCATTGCCGTCAAGCGCTGGAGCTACACCGACATGCAGTACGTACGACGCCTTGACACGCTGGGCATGGGTGATCTCGACCAGGTTGGAGGCAAGAACGCCTCGCTCGGCGAAATGCTCAGCCATCTCACCCGGGCCGGCGTCCGTGTGCCGGGCGGATTCGCGACTACCGCCGGGGCTTTTCGCGAGTTCCTCGAGCGGGACGGCCTTGGCGACCGTATTCAGGAACGTATGGATGGCCTGGATGTCGACGATGTTGGCGCCCTGGCGGCCTGTGGGGCCGAGGTTCGCGAGTTGATCATGCGAACGGCATTGCCCGCAGCCCTCGATCGCGAGATCCGTGAAGCTTGGCAGGGCATGGCCCAGGATCAGGGCGACGGATTCTCGGTGGCGGTGCGCTCCTCGGCGACCGCCGAGGATCTTCCGGACGCCTCATTCGCGGGTCAGCAAGAAACCTATCTGAACGTACGTGGGATCGACGAGGTAATCGACAAGGTTCACGCGGTGTTCGCCTCGCTCTACACGGATCGGGCGATCGCTTACCGGGTCCACCAAGGTTTTGCTGACGAGAGCGTGTGTTTGTCCGCCGGGATCCAGCGCATGGTGCGCAGCGACGTGGGCGCGAGCGGCGTGATGTTTACGTTGGATACCGAGTCGGGGTTCGAGAACGCGGTGTTCATCACGGCGGCCTACGGGCTCGGCGAGACCGTAGTGCAGGGCGCGGTGAATCCCGACGAGTACTACGTCTACAAGCCGGCGCTGCGTGCGAACCGGCGCGCTATCTTGCGCAAGGAACTGGGCAGCAAAGCGCAGCGCATGGTCTACGGAACGGACGGCGGCGTGCACACCGAAGACCTGCCGGATGATCTGCGCCAGACGTTCGCCTTGTCCGATGCGGAGATCGAGTCGCTGGCGCGGCAGGCCCTGACCATCGAAGAGCACTATGACCGCCCGATGGACATAGAGTGGGTGCGCGACGGCATCGACGGCGAGATCTACATCGTTCAGGCGCGCCCAGAAACGGTGAAGAGCCGTGAAGGCAAGGTAATCGAGCGCTACCGAATCACCGACTCGCGAATACCGGAAGTCCGCGTGGAGGGGCGCAGTATCGGCCAGCGGATTGGCGCAGGGTGCGCGCGGGTGATCGATTCGGTCGCGGAAATGGACCGGGTGCAGGCAGGTGATGTCCTCGTGACGGACATGACCGATCCGGACTGGGAACCCATCATGAAGCGCGCCGCCGCTATCGTCACCAATCGTGGCGGCCGCACCTGCCATGCCGCCATAATCGCCCGTGAGCTGGGGATCCCTGCGGTGGTGGGGTGCAACGACGCCACGGAGCGCATCGCTGAAGACGATGAGATCACGGTCTCCTGCGCGGAGGGAGACACGGGCTACGCCTACGCGGGGTCGCTCGAGTTCGAGGTCGACAGGATCAACCTGGAAAGCATGCCGCCAGCGCCCATGCAGCTGATGCTCAACGTCGCGAACCCAGACCGTGCCTTCGACTTTTCCGCGATCCCCAATCATGGCGTGGGGCTGGCGAGGATCGAGTTCATCATCAACCGAATGATCGGTGTACATCCCAAAGCTCTGTTGAACTATGCGGATCAGGCGCCCCAGACGCGGGCGCGAATCGACCGCAAGATCTTCGGGTACCGCGACCCTGTGACCTACTACGTCGAACGGCTCGCCCAAGGGATATCCACGATCGCGGCGGCGTTCGACCCGCAGCCGGTCATCGTGCGGCTGTCCGACTTCAAGTCGAACGAGTACGCGAACCTGCTGGGTGGCGAGGAGTACGAACCCGACGAAGAGAACCCGATGCTCGGGTTCCGAGGTGCGTCACGTTATCTCTCCGAGGAGTTCAGCGACTGCTTCGAACTCGAGTGCCGCGCGCTCAAGCGTGTCCGAGAGGAAATGGGGCTGCTCAACGTCAAGGCGATGATCCCGTTCGTGCGGACCGTTGACGAAGGCGCGAGCGTCGTCGAGCTGATGGCCAGCCATGGATTGCGCCGTGGTGAGGAGGGCCTCGAGATCATCATGATGTGCGAGCTGCCGTCCAACGCGCTGCTCGCAGATCGCTTCCTCGATCACTTCGATGGCTTTTCCATCGGTTCCAACGATCTAACGCAGCTCACCCTCGGGCTCGATCGCGACTCGGGCCTCGTGGCTGACCTTTTCGACGAACGTGACGACGCCGTGAAGGCACTACTGAAGATGGCGATCAGCGCTTGCCTGTCGCGAGGCAAGTACATCGGCATCTGCGGCCAGGGCCCGTCGGACCATCCGGACCTGGCGGTGTGGCTGGCCGAGCAGGGCATTCAGAGCCTGTCGCTCAACCCCGACACCGTAGTGGAGACATGGCTCGAGCTGGCGGGTCGGTCGGCGACGCAGGAAGCATGAAGCTCCCCGCGCCACCGGCGAATACCGTTAGCTGCTATCCCCTATAGCGGAGGCCCTTGTTGGACTTCGCTGCCCGCTTGTCATCTTTGCGGATGACGGCGCCACTTCCGTCGTTCTTGAAAGTGGGCTCCATGAGCGCCGGCTTCGTCGAGTGACCAATGCCAAGTGTGTGGCCAGCCTCGTGGGCGTTGATCTGCTCGGCGGCGCTAGTGGCCCCGCGAGCGCCTTCGCGAACGGCGGCATTGAAGAAGCAGTACAGGCCATTCTGGAACACGATGTCGGCGCCAGCCGTCGACAGGAAGGTCTTGCCCTTCTTCTTGTGCGTGGTGCTCCCGAACCATGGCCCGCCGATCGCGAGCGTGCCGCCGGTGGAGCAGTTGAACTTGCCGGCGATGTCCTTCTTAGGATCGTTGTACGCGACTGTGTTCTTACCGTCGAAGGTGCTGAAGCCTGCAGGCGCATTCACCTTGCCTTTGAAGCCATAGTCGATGTTGCCGATCTTGTTCCACGCCTGTAGCCCTGTTTGGGCCTGGTTGACGCCCTTGCTGGGCATTCCCTTCTGCAACTTCTTTTTGTGCACGCCCCACGTCACAGCCGGACCGCCGCCGCCGTCGAAGTTGGGCCAGCGAATCGGTAGGCCGCCGGACATGAACAACGTGAATGCCTCACGCACGCTGGTGGGCACGACGTCGGGGTGTACGAAGTAGTCGGGCGCACGCTCCACGCCGCCCACGCGGTCGCGCAGCCAATCGATCCACAGTCCGAGGTCGCGCGGATGGTGCGCCTGGCGCAACGACTCGCGGCGCTGCGGCCCTACGTCACCGAGGTCGACCTCGTCCGTGCCGTCCAGCTGGCGCATGGCGAAGGTCCTGCCTTCCACCTGCACGGTGCGGAACGCTCCCAGCAGGATGTCGGCGGCCCTGTACGTGTCGTCCTGCCAGGAAGAAAGGAAGAGCACGACGCCGTCGCCTGTGGCGTACTGCGGCAGGCCGGTGATCTTCAGAGACATGCCTTCACTGTCGGGGAGCACGCCGCCGAGCTGGCGGAAGACGACCGTCTCGCCCACGCTTCCCCTGATCGGGTCGATCACCTGGACGATGTGCTCGGTGTAGGGAGCCCCACCAACCCGCACCACGCGCATGTCGATGATCCGGCCATGGACGACCACCTCGGCCAGATCGGCGAGGTCTTCGTCGGCCATCATCACGTATGACGTGGCGGAAGCAGCCAGGGGACTCAGCAGCGTCGCCATGAGCGCCAGGACGGCTAGACCTTTCGCTTGGCAGAGGGGAATTCGCGGGTCACGCATGGTGTCTCCTTGGCGGTTTTGCCCGGCCTCGGTTGATTCCTTCTATCGTGGATGTCGCGTGCGCCAGTGTAGTCGCGCAGCCGCCTGGACGTCCAGGGGCTGGCAGACTGGGATGCTCACACTGCGTGGATCATGTGCCACCCGCGGCAGGTGGCGGTGTTGGGTGCCTGACACTCCTGCGTTGGATCGGCGGTCCAATCATACGAATCGGCGGTGCGATAAATCTGATTGGCGATGTTGATCTTCGCACCAGACAGGTCGTCAACCCAACAGGTGCGATGCGCGTGTGCCACTGAATCCGGGTGTGGCCTGGCCCACGGCGGGTAAGTGGTTCAAAGCAAAGGACCTCGCCATAGCGCGTCCCGGCGCTGGTCCTGGTCGCCCTCTCGGCCACAGGACTCTGGCATGGCCCTTGCGATCTCTTGGCGCGTCTCTACGCAACCGCGTGGAGATGCCCGGGGCCGCCGAGGCCGGTGCCGGGTGAAAGGGAAGGGCTGCCTCTATTGCAAATGCCAAGGAGGGCAAATGCAGATCCTCAAGCGCTCGCTTATCGCGAGCTTGGTTCTGGCCATGTTTGTTGCCGCCCCGGTTTGGGCGCAGGAGACTGGTTCGATTACGGGTACCGTTACGGACCCGGACGGCGCCGCGCTGCCGGGCGTAGCGGTCACGATTTCGGGCCAGCAGGTTCCGACGTCGACGATCTACACCCAGGCAAACGGTGTCTACCGTTTCCCCGTGCTGCCTCCCGACGGGTCTTACTCGGTGACCTTCGGTCTCGAAGGTTTCAAGACCATCATCCAGGAAGGCCTGCCTGTCCGCGTTGGCGGCAACACGCAGATCAACGTTACGATGGAACTGTCGACGGTTGAAGAGACCGTTACGGTTACCGGCTCCAGCCCCATCGTCGACGTCAAGAACACCAGCCTCGGTACCAACATGACCGAGGAGTACATGCAGTCGATTCCTTCAGCCCGCGATCCGTGGGTCATGATGGAACACACGGGCGGCATGCAGGTGGATCGGATGAACACGGGTGGTTCGGAAGGCGGACAGCAGTCCGGTTTCACGGCCAACGGTTCGAACCGCAACGACGCCATGTGGACGTACGATGGCGCCGAAGTCACCGACATGGCGGCGCTCGGCGCATCGCCCATGTACTACGACTTTGACGCGTTCGAGGAGATTTCGATCTCCACCGGCGGTAACGATCCCTCGATCGCTACGGGCGGCGTGCGCATCAACTTCGTGACCAAGCGCGGCGGCAACAGCTGGCGCGGTTCGGGACGTTTCTACCTTACCGACAGTAGCCTGCAGTCCAACACGGTTGCGGATCGCGACGGCAACCTCGAAGGCAACTTCACCACCGATGAGTTGTTCCCGGGTTACATCGGTAACGCGATCGATAACATCAAGGACTTCGGCGGCGAACTCGGCGGCCCGGTCGTTCGCGATCGGTTCTTCGCATGGGGCTCCTACGGTCGACAGGAAATCAAGCAGTTCGTCGGCGTATCGCCTGACGACACGCAGCTGACCAACTGGCACGCCAAGGCCAACATCCATCTGGGCGACAACATGGTGTTGAACTACACCTACGTGCTCGCCGAGAAGACCAAGCAGGGTCGTGGCGCTTCGGCTACGCGTCCGCCGGCAACCACCTTCGACCAGGGTGGCCCGACCCCGACGCACACGGTCAAGGCCCAGTACACGATCAACGACAACAACTATGTCGAGGCGTCGTACAACAGCACGGGTCTGGGGTTCTTCCTCGAGCCGCAGGGCGGACGTGGCATCCAGCCTTCCTTCGACCTGGCCACCGGGTCGTGGGGCAACAGCTACTTCTTCCTGGACACCAGTCGTCCGCTGAAGAACGTCCGCGTAGACGGCAACACCTACATTGCCGGCGCCAACGTTGATCACGAGATCAAGTACGGCTACAGCTTCCGCGATGCTGGGGTCAACTCCATCTGGGGCGCGGCTTCCGGCGCGGTCGCGGTCTTCAACGAGGGCGTTCCCGCTGAGGCATGGCTGATCTCGGACTCCATCGACAACTTCGAAGGAAAGCGCAACAGCTTCTATGTTGGCGACACGATCAGCGCTGGGCGGCTGACGTTCAACGCTGGCCTGCGCTACGACAACCAGTCGTCGCAGTCGCTCGCTAGTGAGGTCGCTGCCTCCTCGATCGCTCCTGACGTATTCCCGGCGAACTCGTTCGCCGGTGACGACAAGGGCACCTGGAACTCGCTCTCGCCGCGTCTGGGCATCACCTATGACCTGACGGGCGACTCCAAGACCATCCTGCGATTGAACGCCGCGCGTTACTACTCGCAGATGGCAGCTCAGGAGTTCCATCGTCGTAACATCACTTCGGGTCGCGAAGTAGATCTGACCTGGAGCGACCTGAACGGCAACGGCCAGATTGACTCCGGTGAGACCGGCGACGTGGTGTGGATCAGCGGTGGCTGGGATCCGGCCAATCCGTCGGCCCCCTCGCCGAACATCGTAGGCGACACCGACGCGCCCTGGACCAACGAGCTGATCGTTGGTATCGAGCGTGAGTTGAACCGGTCGTTCGCGGTCGGCGGTAACTTCATCTACAAGAAGAACAGCAACTTCACCTGGAACATCCGCGACGGGGAACAGAACGATGCGTTCTGGACTCCGGCGACGGACGCTACCGGAGCCTCGTTCTTCGAGCCTGTCGGTCCGCGTTCCATCTCCAACAACTACCAGCAGCGCAACGGCTTCAACACCCAGTACACGGGCGTTGAGGTGTTCCTGAACAAGCGCTTCGCTGACAAATGGATGGGCAACGCGTCGTTTACGTACGCCAACCCCACCCAGCACTTCGACGAGTCGACCGGCTACACCGACCCGACTAACATTGGTGTGCAAGACGGTCAGATCAATGCTGCCGGCTCGCGTACCGGATCGTTCTGGGGTGCCAGTCGCTGGTTCTTCAAGGCGTCCGGCATGTACTCCCTGCCTGAAGGGTTCAACGTGTCCGGCTTCTTCCAGGTGCGTGAGGGGAACATCATTGCTCCCACGATCCGGACCGACAACCGTGCCTTCGGTGCGGGTCGCTCGCAGGTGATTCAGGACGAGTTCGGCTCGCAGCGCTTGCCGACGTTCTGGACCGTGGACCTCCGCGCTGAGAAGACGTTCGATCTGTCTGATCAGGGCCGGATCCACCTGATCGTGGATGCGTTCAACGTGCTGAACCAGGACACCATCCTGGCGACGTCGAACCAGATCAACTCCTCGGTCAGCGGTTTGATTCGTGAGGTCCAGCAGGGCCGCACGATCCGCTTCGGA
>JAJCXT010000012.1 GCA_029263295.1 Acidobacteriota bacterium
TACGTAGATCTCTTCGATGGCGTCTCGACAGTCACTCTCGCGCCCGTCGTCGGCCGGATGCCCCTTCTCGATGTAGCGCCAGTACATGTGCTGGATGCGATCGGTGGCGTCGAACACGCACGTCAGCGAACCCTTGCGCAGTTTGCTGAGCGAGGTGAAGAACATCTCCTTGCGCTCATCGTCGATATCGAGGGCGAGTTCGCGGAAGTGGCGATCTTCGATGACCTCTTCGTTCAGTGCCCAGGTGTCCTCGGCCAGGCCGAGCGTGGAGTACTTGCCCTGCATCTTGGCGAGATACACGGAGTAGTAATCCGGATGCGAAATCGGCATCGCTGGCTTCTCGGGGTCGATCGCGATCGGCGTCATGTATAGCGAGAAGTGACCGTTCATCTCGGTCATCATCACACGCGCGATACCGCGCACCTTGACCATCGGGGCCGCGTTGAAGGTCAACGATACCCAGTCGGAAAGCTCGTTCAGCTCGAGGTTCACGGTCTCGTCGCCGAAATGAACCTCCGCCGTGTTGTCGCCACGGTCGAGCTCGGCTTTGACCGCTATCTCGAGCGGCGGGTTGCCCTCACGGAGCATGTTCTCAGGGCCCAGGAGGGTGCCGGCAACCTTGTCGCCGTTCATCTCCACCTGTACTCGCATGCCGCCTTCCTTGAAGGTGTCGTCGGCAGAGCGTGTGGTGAACAGGAGGAAGGTGCCCTGCGTTCCGAGAAGATCGGGCGTACACATGGCCGAGAGCTGTGCGCCGTAGAACTTGTCGGGCGGGAAGGTGATGGGCACCCGCACGACCGTGCTCCAGATGTTGTGTTCGCCGAGGATCGTCCAGAAGGGCTTGGACTTGCGCAATAGTCGGATCTCGGGCGATTCCATCGGAATGCGGAACGGGCCGAGCTTCAGGAACTTGTCGACCGAGCCGATCTTCGTGGACGAGAGCACCGGCAGGTACGTGCGCCGGTCGCGGTCGAGGAAGTCGTAGATGTTGTGGCGCGCCGGGCGCGAGCCCGTGGCGAACGATGACCATGCCACCGGAGATAGGGCAGGGAAGGTCGTCTTCAGGGGCTTGTAGCACCCCATCTTGGCGAGCTTCTCGAAGTTCGGCAGCTTGCCCTCGGCGATGAACCTGTCGGTGAGCTGCGGGTCCTGCCCGTCGAATCCACAGACGATGAACCGCTTGATCTTCGGTTTGATGTTGGAGCGGTTCGTGATCGCCCTCCACAGAAGCCGGAAGGGCCAGATCAGCAGCGATGCCATGACGATGAAGATCGTCGAGAACAGCACCAGGAAGCTGCTGACGAAGGCGAAGCCGGCGCCAGGGCCCACGTACGCATCCGCCGTGCCGGGAATGGCTGCGACGGCCAACAGGCCGAGGGCCAGCAGCAGGCTCTTCCCACGGGCTGCTACGGCGAGTGTTCGCCAGCGAGCGGGTGCGTGCATCAGTTCTCGAACCCCCGTTCAAGATGGCCGGCGATGTCGCCGATCCACAGTTCTTCGTCGTCGATCGAATACGGCGCCAGCAAGAAGGCGTCGTCCCACGTGTGCATTCCCACCAAGTCGGTCCGCGAAAAGACCTCGGTTGCGGTCGGTGACGCCTTGAGATCGAAGCCGGGATGAGCGAGCAAGACCAGGTCCGGGCCACCGTCAGCGCACGATCCAGAGTACAGATCGGCTGCGTCGTGGACGTCGCGAATGACCGGCTCGCCATCATACCGCAGCGAGCGAATCGCGTCGGCAATTTCAGCCTTCATCGAGGCGACGTTCTCCTTCGCGACGCTGCCTCGCGCATAACGTCCACGCTGGTGCACGTAGATCCGGCCTGGATCGAGCGCGAACGCGGCGCTCTCATGGCGAATGCCCCCCAGGTCACGCCCGCCGTCGTCGATGATCAGGTAGCCACGCTCACGCAGCCAGGCGTTGATCTGGACCTCCTGCTTGATGCCGCAGAAGCCGTGATCCGAGAGCATCCAGAACCGCCGTTCGGGTTCTTCGTTCTCCGCGGCGAAGCGGTTCCAGACCTGGCCGACGAAACGGTCCACGGCACGGTGGTAGTCCATAGCCTGCTGGTGCCGTGGATGGTCGGTGTTCTCCACGGCATCCCACAGGTAGTGGTAAAGCCTGTCCGTGCCGGTCACGACGACCTGCAAGAAGTCCCATTCGACCTCGTCCCAGATTCGACCGAGTGCGGCCCCACGCGCCTGTAGCGTGTAGTCGAGGTCCTGAAACAGCCAGTCGTGATCGCCGCGGGCACGCGCCGTGTCTATGTCCACACGGTAGTCCTGCCGTCGCAACGAGCCGAGCCAGCGGAGCGGCTTGACCGAGCGCGACAGGTCGATCGCGACGAAACCCGAAACCAGGACACCTGGAATCGTGCGCGCTGGATACGTGGCCGGCTGATTGAGCACGACCGATGTCAGCTCGCGCTTGCCGAGACGGTCCCAGAGAGTCGGAGTCTCCACCTGCGCGAAGTTCGGGAAGGTGAGCTCATAGGTGCCTGGATTGACGTCGGTGAAACCGAAGATCCCGTGCTCGCCCGGCTGCGCCCCGGTCATGAAGCTCGTCCAGCTGACCGACGAGATCTCAGGCAAAGAAGCGCGCATCGAGCGGTGGTGACCCGCTTCGATGCCCGCTGCGATGTTCGGCATGACTCCGTCGTTGGCGAGCCGCTCGAGGAGTCCCAGGGGGACTCCATCGAGGCCAACCACACAGAGGCGTTGTTGCGCCGTCTTCAAGTCGATCGCCGTCCTAAATGTAGCCGAGCGCCTGCAATCGCTCGCGAATCACAACTTCCTCTTCGGGCGAGGTGTGGTTGTCTTCGCCGGCGGGAATCAGGCCCATCAGTTCGAGCGAGCGCACGATTTTGTCGAGGCTCTCCTCGAGCGTTTCGTGCTCGGTGTTGACGACGATCTCGGGGTTCTCGGGCGCTTCATACGGATCCGAGATGCCCGTGAAGTTCTTGATCTCGCCGGAGAGCGCCTTCTTGTAGAGGCCCTTCGGGTCGCGGCGGGTCAACTCGTCGATCGAGCACTCGGTGTAGACCTCGACGAAGGTCTCGGTGTGCGCGCGGATCTCGTCGCGGATCTCCTTGTAGGGGGAGATCGCCGCGGTCATCGCCACAACGCCGTTGCGGCTCAACATGTTGGCGACAAAGCCGATGCGACGCACGTTCGTGTCGCGGTCTTCCTTCGAGAAGCCAAGGCCCTTCGAGAGATTGGTGCGAACCACATCGCCGTCGAGAATCTCGACCTTGAGCGCGCGCTCGAGCAACAAGGGTTCGATCGCCTGCGTGATGGTGCTCTTGCCGGAACCCGATAGCCCGGTAAACCAGAGAGTGAAGCCTTTCATTGATCTGTCTCCAGAATCGCGTGCGTCAGGAACTGACGGTCGCGGTTTCGTTGCTGTAGTGGCGTTCCAGGATCTCCGAGACCTCGGGGCGCGTGAACTCGGGCGGCAGCGATTCGCCGTTACTGAGCATCTCGCGAATCTTGGTGCCGGAGAGGAATACGTGCTGATCGCTGCCGTGCGGGCAGGTCTTCTGCGACGCCATGTTGTTGCAGCTGTTGCAGTAGAAGGCGTGATCGAAGAAGAGGGGAGTGATGCCGATCTCCAGCGCTTCGAACTGTTTGAAGATGTCGTGGGCATCGTAGGTGCCGTAGTAATTACCTACACCGGCATGATCACGACCCACGATGAAGTGCGTGCAGCCGTAGTTCTTGCGGATGATCGCGTGGAAGATCGCTTCCCGGGGACCGGCGTAGCGCATCGCTGCCGGCAGGATCGACATGGCCACGCGACCGGCTGGGTAGTAACCCTTGAGTAACTCGTTGTAGCACTCGAGCCGCACGTCCGGCGGAATGTCATCGGACTTGGTCTCGCCCATGATCGGATGGATCAGCAAGGCATCGACCAGTTCCAGCGCGCATTTCTGCAGATACTCGTGGGCGCGGTGAATCGGGTTGCGCGTTTGGAACGCCGCAATCGTGTCCCAGCCCTTCTCCTTGAACAGGAAGCGAGTCTCACGCGGGTCGAGGCGGAAGTCCTCGAAGCGCTCGTACGTCGGGCGCTTGAGCATGGTGACCCTGCCGCCAAGGTACGTGTCGCCGGTCTTCTGCAGGTAGGCGACGCCCGGGTGCGCGGTGTCGGTCGTTTGCAGCACCGACTGCGCCTCGTGGTCCTTGTCTACCTTGTAGATGTCCGCGATCTCCAGAACGGCAAAGACCTCGCCGTCGATGTCCTGCAGGGCCACGTTCTCGCCAACCGCGATCTGCTCCGCGGCGATGAGTTCGGAACTGACGGCCAGCGTAATCGGGATCGTCCAGGGGATGCCGTTGGCGAGCCGGCCGTGCTCACACACGTGCTCGTAGTCGCGCTGGTTCATGAAACCCTCGAGCGGGCTCATGGCGCCGGTGGCGATCATCTCGACATCGGAGAGCTCGCGACGGTTCAGTGTCACGTGCTTGAGATTGGGAAGTTCTTCGCGCCAGCGTTCCTGCTCGGACTCGTTGGCGATGCGGCTGATAAGGCGGCCACCGTGGGCTTCGATCATTAGAGGTATCCCAGGTTTTCGAGTTTTCTTCGTACCGCGACCAGTTCGTCGTCGCTCAACTCACCCTGACGTTCGGGTTCGAGCGTGCCTACGAGGTCACGCAGGACGAACACGATGAAGTCGGTAGGCGAACTGAATCCGGACTCTTCCCCGATCACCTGCTGCAAACGAACATACAGAGGCCGAGGACTTTTGATGCTGACGCGGTCGGACATGGCTTTCCTGACAGAGGGTCGGAATCGACCTGGGTCCAGATCAGGACCCAATTGGGACCCAATCGTAACCCAATCAGGTGCAAGCGCAAGTCGTCAACGACGTAGCCCCCCCCACGGCAGCGCGCACGCTGATCCCTCAGTGCCTTGGTGGCAGTAGAATCCCCCCACCATGCGCACCGGCCCCGTTGCTTCTTCGGCGGCGGCAGTGCGTACACCTCCACGAAGTCAAACTGAGGCGTCAAGATGGGCGGAAGAGTGGCGGGCGTGGCCTGCGTGCTTCTTCTTTGCGCCTGCGGGGGTGCCGCAGAGGAACTGGACTCCGCGACCTGGGTCGGAGACGTAACTGTTGAGGGGAGCGTTACGACGGTTCGCAATATCTCCGGTAGCGTCTGGGGTGGGCTAGGGCGACTGGACCCAGAAGCGGAGATCGGCGTGGCGGAGGGACCGGATGAGTACATGTTCGGCCGCTTGCATGCGATTCACGGTACCGGTGACCAGATCCTGGTAGCCGATCTCGATGCGACCATCGTGCGGGCCTACGACTGGAACGGCGAGTTCTTGTTCAACGTCGGCGCGGCGGGGCAAGGGCCCGGGGAGTACGGGTTCCCTGCGAGTATCGGTCAGGGGCCGAGCGGACGCATCTTGATCCCCGACTTCGGCGGTCAGCGGATGCTGCGGTTCTCGCCGGAGGGTAACTTCGAAAATCAGTGGCTGATGACCGGCGCAGCATGCTGCATCGTGCCCATGCTCGTCGCTCACGACGGCACCATTTACATGGAGTCCATGAAGCGCCTCGACACCGAGAGGGCTATCGCATCGTTCGCATCGGATGGTACGCCCGGTGTCGTGATCGATCCCCCCGAATACGATGTGCCGAAGTACTCGCTGGAGTTCCAAGGGCGGGTCGTCGGAACGAACTTCGCACCACGGATGGCGTGGGCGATTGGGTACGCCGGCGAGATTATCTCCGGCCCGGGACACGAGACTCGTATCCGAATCGAGCGGCAAGACGGAACGGAACTACAGATCGCGCGGACACACGATCTTGTGCCCGTGGAGTCCGAAGAATCGGAGTGGTATCGACGGATGCTCACCGCGTCATTGCGCCGGGTTGAGCCGGACTGGACGTGGAACGCCACCGAGACGCCGCGGCACAAGCCGGCCTTCTCAACGATCATCCCCACACCGGAAGGCCGGCTGTGGCTACTGCGGCAGGGCCGAGGACGCCGGTTGCCGACTTGCGACCCCGATGCGGAAACCGACGCGGAGTTCACGGCTGGTGAGTGCTGGCGGGATACACAGATGTTCGATGTCTACGGCACCGACGGTCGGTTTCTCGGCACAGTGCCCGTGCCGGACGAGGTAGTCCTCTGGACGGCTCGCCCGTGGATCTCGGGTGACACCGTGATCGCCAACGTGGAAGACCTGGACGGCGTCTACAAAGTGGTCCGCTATCGGCTGAATCTACCTGATGACGCCCGTCGGGTCCCATAAGTGGGAGTCATCGGAGAGCGCCGGACTTGCTCCGCCCCGCTGACACGCTTCGGTGCGTGCGCTGCTAGAAGTAGCCGCGGAGGCGCTCGGCGAGCTGCGCATGGATCGCGCCGTTGCTCGCGAGCAGGCCCCGCTCGTTGTGCAGGTCGGCCGGGTCGTAGATCACCGGCTTGCCGTCGAAGTCCGTGAGCTCGCCGCCAGCGGCGACGAGGATGGCCTCGGGCGCACAGGCGTCCCACAGTTTCGTGCCGATGCTCGGGTGCATGTAGAGGTCGCACGCCTCGGTGCCGATACGCCCGATCTTCAGTCCGACGCTGCCCGAGCGGAGCATCTCGCTGATCCCCAGATCGTCCATCATTCGCTGTACGACGTCGGGGAGGTGCGAGCGGCTGCAGATCAAACGCAGGTCGCTCGGCTCGGTGCGGTCGCTGACGCGCATGGCCGTCACCGCGCCGTCGATGTCGGATTCTGCACCCTCGCCGACCACGCCGCGGTACAGCGTGCGCTTCGCGGGTTGATTCACGACTCCGAGTTGCGGCCGCCCGCCGATGGTGAGGCCGATCATCACCGCGAACTCATCCGTGTGCTTGATGAACTCCTTCGTCCCATCCATCGGATCGACCATCCAGATCCGGTCGGCACCACACGCCAGCTCCGCCTCCTCGGCGGACTCTTCGGCGAGCACGGCGTCATCCGGGAACTCCTCGCGCAACCGCCGCACGATATGATCGTTGGCCGCGCGGTCGGCTTCGGTAACTGGCTCGGTGCCGCCCTTGAGGTCGACCTGGAAGTTGCCACGGTAGTAGCCCATGACCAGTTCGCCCGCTTCGCGAGCGATGGCTTCGGCAGTCTGCAGTTCGCGTTGGAGTTCCATGGGTCAGCCCGTTAGCTTGCAGGGGAGTCGCGGTGGCGACGAGCCACGGCGCGGTCAGAGGCGGTTACAGGCTAACAGCGGCGCTCGCGCTCGGTATGTCGGTCCGCGCGAGCCGCCGGGGACGGTTGCTGGACGGAAGGCGCTTGACCATCAATCCTCAGCGGATCAGGATCTAGCCCGTCGCTGAGCCCTGCACCGGAGCGCCGCGCACCCGCGGCTGGCGCTCCCCAGAATGAGAGAGTAACGATGGCCGTCGAACGGCAACTCACGGTTGGCTGGCAAAACCGCCCTGGCGAACTCGCCAACTTCTGCGAGGCGCTCGGTAGCGCCGGCGTGAATATCATCGCGATGGCCACGGCAGAGGCCGGCGAGTATGGCGCGGTGCGCGTGCTGGTCGATGATGTTGCGAAGGGACGCGAGGTGTTCAAGGAGCACGAGGTCGCCCACACGAGCATCGAAGTGCTGGTGGTCGAGTTGAGCAATGAGCCTGGAGCGCTCGCGCGTATCGCGCGGAACCTGGCGGACCATCGCATCAGCATCGAGTACTTCTACGCGTCCGCGCCGGTCGGCGGCCGCGCGGTCATCGGGGTGTTCAAGGTCTCTGACCCGTACGCGGCCGACGAACTGCTCGGTGGCGGCGACGCGACAGCTACTTCGGAGGGAGAGGGTTGATGCCCGCGTCTGAAGCGCTGCTGACAACGGACCTGCCGGGCGTAGAACTTCGTCACCGTGGCAAGGTGCGCGACGTCTACGATCTGGGCGATCATCTGCTCATCGTGGCAACCGACCGGGTATCGGCTTTCGACGTGGTCATGCCCAACGGTGTGCCGAACAAGGGGACGATGCTCACGCAGTTGTCGAGCTTCTGGTTCGAGAAACTCGGCCACATCATTGGCAATCACCTGGTCTCCACCGTTCCCGCGGAGTACCCGGAACCATTGCCACGGTTCGCCGATCAACTGCGCGGGCGCAGCCAATACGTGCACAAGGCCGACCGCTTCGATGTGGAGTGCGTCGTTCGCGGCTATCTGATCGGCTCAGGATGGAAGGACTATCAGGCCTCCGGGGCGGTTTGCGGGATCGACTTGCCTGCCGGGCTGCGACAGGCCGACCGTCTCCCGGAGTTGATCTTTACGCCCGCGACCAAGGCGGACGAGGGACACGATGAGAACATCAGCTTCGAAGTGATGGCGGAGATCGTGGGGAGCGACTGGGCAGATAGGTTGCGCGAGGTTTCGTTGCGCCTGTACACGGAGGCGGCTGCTTTTGCCGCCGAGCGCGGCATCATCATCGCGGACACGAAGTTCGAATTCGGGCTTGTGGACGGCGAGTTGATTCTCATCGACGAAGTGCTGACGCCGGACTCGTCGCGATTCTGGCCTGCCGACCAGTACGCGCCCGGGCAAAGCCCTCCGTCGTATGACAAGCAGTTCGTTCGGGACTACCTGCAGACGCTCGACTGGGACAAGACCCCGCCGGGCCCGGAGTTGCCCGCCGAGATTCTGACGCGCACTGCCGCGAAGTACGCTGAGGCGTACCTGGCTCTTACTGGCCAGCCGCTGCCCGATTTCGATCCGTCCTGATTGGCCGACAAAAGATGGCTAAGAAGAAACGTAAAGCTCCGCTCAACAAGCGTCTCGAGGAACTGATCGAGGAGATGGTGATCAAGGGCATCCAGCTGCCCGAAGCGCACGATCAACTCGAGAAGCTGTTTCTGCGCAAGGTGATGACGGCGAGCGACGGGAACCAGTGCCGGGCCGCCGAGCGGTTGGACATGCACCGCAACACGCTGCGTCGGAAGCTGCGTGCTCACGGCTTGATCTGACGCCTTCGTGCTCAGGTTTCCTTCCCCGGCGCGCCGGTCGTACCCAGTTCGGGTACGACGTGAGTTGACGGCAGGGGGCGATCTGCTACGATTAGCAGTCGAGTAGAGAGAGTGCTAGCGGACCTCCCATCCAAGTGCCAATGCACGGGGGTTGGCGCCTGCACCAAGAGACGAATTCGTTAATGGAATACGTCAGTTACGTCAATAATCGACAAGGAGTCGGTACCAATGGCAACGACCGTGCGCCCGCTGTACGACCGTGTGCTTCTGAGGCGTCTGGACGCCGCAGATGAGGTTCGTGGTGGCATCATCATCCCGGACAGCGCGAAGGAAAAGCCCCTCGAAGCCGAAGTTGTGGCCACCGGCCCAGGCAAGCGCCTCGACGATGGCACCAACGCTTCCATGACCGTTGCGGTCGGCGACACCGTGCTTGTTGGCAAGTACGGCGGCACCGAGATTCAGCTCGACGGTGATGACTACCTGATCGTCCGCGAGGACGAGGTTCTCGGCATCATCGGCTAACGCCGACATCCGAAGGAGATACACATGGCCAAGCAAGTTGTCTTCGGTGAGAAGACGCGACAGGAGATTCTCCGTGGCGTCAACACTCTCGCTGACGCAGTAAAGGTCACGCTCGGTCCCAAGGGCCGCAACGTGCTGCTCGAAAAGAAGTTCGGTTCGCCCACGATCACCAAGGACGGCGTTACCGTCGCCAAGGAACTCGAGGTCGAAGAGACCACCCAGAACATGGGTGTTCAGCTCGTCAAGGAGGTCGCTTCCAAGACCTCCGACGTAGCCGGTGACGGCACCACCACGGCAACGGTTCTCGCCCAGGCGATCTACCGTGAGGGCGTGCGCAACGTCACTGCCGGCGCGGATCCGATGGCGCTCAAGCGCGGCATCGACCAGGCGGTAACTGCCGCGGTGGCTCACATCAAGGGCATGGCCAAGGCCGTCAAGGGCGACATGATCGCCCAGGTCGGCACCATCTCGGCCAACAACGACCCTGAGATCGGCGGCATCATCGCCGAGGCGATGGACAAGGTCGGCAAGGACGGCGTGATCACGGTCGAGGAAGCTCGCGGCCTGGAGACCACCCTCGAGGTGGTTGAAGGCATGCAGTTCGATCGCGGCTACCTGTCGCCGTACTTCGTGACCGACGCCGACCGCATGGAGACCGTTCTCGAGGACGCGCTGATCCTGATCCACGAGAAGAAGATCTCCAACATGAAGGACCTCCTGCCGATTCTCGAGCAGGTTTCCCGCGCCGGCAAGCCGCTCGTTATCCTCGCTGAGGACATCGAGGGCGAAGCGCTGGCGACGTTGGTGGTGAACAAGATCCGCGGAACGCTGAACGTGGCGGCCGTCAAGGCCCCGGGCTTCGGCGAACGTCGTAAGGCCATGCTGCAGGACATCGCGATCCTGACCGGTGGCAACGCGATCTCTGAGGATCTCGGCATCAAGCTCGAGAACATCCAGATGGAAGATCTGGGTGCAGCTCGCAAGATCGTCATCGACAAGGACAACACGACGATCGTCGAGGGTTCCGGCAAGACAGGGGACATCAAGGCCCGTGTCGACCAGATCCGTCGTCAGATCGAGGACACCAGCTCCGACTACGACCGCGAGAAGCTCCAGGAGCGTCTCGCCAAGTTGGTCGGCGGTGTTGCCGTGATCCACGTCGGTGCGGCGACCGAGTCCGAGATGAAGGAAAAGAAGGCTCGCGTCGAAGACGCGATGCACGCCACCAAGGCTGCTGTCGAAGAGGGCATCGTGCCTGGTGGCGGCGTGACGCTGCTGCGGGCGCAGAAGGTGCTCGACGGCATCGAGATCGAAGGCGACGAAGCCATCGGCGTTCAGATCGTGCGTCGTGCGCTCGAGGAGCCGCTGCGGCAGATCGTCAACAACGCGGGCCTCGAAGGCTCCGTGATTGTCGAGAAGTTGCGCAACACCAAGAAGACGCAGGGCTTCAACGCCTCCTCGATGGAGTACGCGGACATGATTGCCGACGGCGTCATCGATCCGGCGATGGTGACCCGGGCAGCGCTGCAGAACGCGGCGTCGGTGTCGGGCCTGCTCCTGACGACCGAGGCGATGGTCGTAGAGATTCCGGAAGACAAGCCGGATATGCCGATGCCTGACCCGTCGGGTGGCATGGGCGGTATGGGCGGCTTCTAGCCGAAGCTCGTACCCGATAGATCGAGAAGGCCCGGGGCATCGCGCCCCGGGCCTTTCTTCGTTACTGCGTTCGTTGCCGGCGCCAGGGGCGCTTGCTACGATGGGCACTATGGCAGGCGATATCTCGCCATATCTCGCCGCCCTTCCCTCGCTTTCTTTACTTGCCTTCCGCCAGGAGTCTGGACGTCATGAAGACCGCATCTACTTTCGTACTCGGAGCCGCGATGTTCGCGTCGACCATGTTCGCAGCCACGCCGCAGGCAGGCTCGGCCGAGAGCTTCGCCTTTATCAACGGGGACCGGGTTCTCACCTCGTCGAACATCGGCACGGCGGCACGCCAGACCCTCGAGGCCTCCGCCTCGCAGTGGACTGAACGCATCACCGCGCTGACGACTGAACTCGACACGATGCAGCGACAGCGCCAGGAGCAGGCTCTCACTCTCAATGACACCGCTTTGGCGCGGCTGAACCAGGACATCGAAGAGCGGACCGTGCAGTTGCAGCGCATGAATGATGACGCGCAGCGCGATCTGCAGCGTCTGGAGCAGCAGATCACCCTGGATGTGAACTCGCAGCTGGGACCGCTCGTCGAACAGTTCGCCGCCGAACGCGGGTACGACATGATTTTCGACACCGCCCGCTTGCAGGGAATCCTGTATTTCTCGCCGTCCAAGGACGTCACCGAGGACTTCATGGCGCTGGTGGACGCCAACGTCACCGGCGGCACCCAATAAACGGAGGAATTCGCCCACGAGGCAGTCGGAGCCGCTGCCGGAGCTTGTCTTCGGTGGAGGAAAGTCGGGACTCCATAGGGCAGCGTGCTGGGTAACCCCCAGCGGGGGAAACCCCGGGAAAGTGCCACAGAAAAAATACCGCCTCCGGCTTCGGCCGGCGGTAAGGGTGAAAAGGTGGGGTAAGAGCCCACCAGTATCCGGGGTGACCCGGGTAGCTTGGTAAACCCCATGTGGAGCAAGGCCAAACAGGGGACGATCGGCCCGATCAATGTTCCCGGGTAGGCTGCACGAGGCGACAGGAGACTGTCGTCCCAGATTCATGACTCCGGCCGGCTCTTCGGAGTCGGTAACAGAATCCCGCTTACACGCCTCGTGGGTTTTCTTTCCTCTTCGTTGTAGGAAGCGCCTGCCCCAGCGCTCCCTGTTCTACAGATCACTGCTGGCGTGTAAGCGGGATTCTGCCGCCTGCGGCGGGGAATCCCACTGTATCTCTGGTCCCGCCTTTGGCGGGACGGTTCGCTTTAGTAGCGGAGGCTGCCTGAGGTCATGCGTGTCGCCGTGGTCGAGCCGCATGCGTATCACACGTCCTTCCTGAGGATGTACGCGGAGTTGCTGCCCTCGCTGCTCGGGACGGGCGCGCTCGAGATCCGCTACCTCGTGCGAGGGAAGCTGATCGAGTCCATTCGCGCACTACTCGGCGCTGAGGCGGCGGTGGAGTCGCTAGCCCTAGGCCCCGTTGATCTTGGCCCGGGCCATGCGGTGGGTTCGTGGTGGGTCCGCCAGCGTGCCGGGGCATTCGTGAGTAGCTACAAGCCCGACGTCTTGATCCTCAACACTCTCGACGGTGAGATCGGTCAGGGGCTGTTCCGCCAGTTGCCGGCGCGAGTGAAGATCGGGCTCCTGCACAACGCGCACACAGAGGGGCCGGTGTGGCAACCGGGAGCGGGGGAATCGATTGCCTGCCTGCACCGGTACAACTACGAGGCGTTGCGGGACGAGTTGCCGATTACGGCCTACTTTTCGCCCTATTTCATCCCGCGCTACAACCGCCAGAGGCCGCCGCTAGGCGCGCCGCTGCGCATCGCGGTGCCGGGCGTTATCAGCTTCGACCGCCGGGACTACGAACTGTTGGTCGACGTCGCCGAACGACTGGCAGCAGCCGGGCTCGCGTCTCGAGTGGTGTTCGATATCGTGGGCGAGTCGCGGGGTCGTGACGGGCCCAGGCTCCGCCGACTCGTCGAGTCCCGTGGATTCGGCCGCTTCTTCCGATTCCATACGGACCTGACGGATAGCGAGTTCTTCCAGCGACTGTGCAACGCAGACTTCATTTGCGCACTCGTACGGCCTGGCGAGGGCCCCTATGCGCGGGGCAAGGTCACGCTTGCCTACGGGAACTCCGGAGCGTTAGGCCGGCCGCTTCTGGTTCACCGCGCGGTGGCTCTTCGGACCCAACTTCCTGAGTCGGTGTGCGCTACCTACGAGAGCGTGGATGACGTTCTCGACGTCATCCGCACGGGTCGAGAGGCTGCGGAGGATCTGGTGGCGCCGTACCAACGGTACGTCCGTGACGAACTGGCGGCGAATCGGGAGCACCTGTCCGACGTGTCCCGTCGACTGTTCGCCGGGCTCTCGTAGGATTCGGGCGGGCGGTGGTCTCCGCTGACTGAGGGAGGCGGGACGGACATCCCGTCACGACGCAACGGTCGCCGCTAGCGGCGTGAGCCGTCGTCCTTGCTCGCGCGTCCTGGCCGCACACTCGGGGTCTCAGTGCAGGCGACATTGCTCTGTGACGGGATGTCCGTCCCGCCCGCATCACCGTGCTGGATCGTGTGCTTGCCGCCGTGCCAGATTGCGTGGCGGTGCCTTCGTAAACCGGTGAGGTCCGGGGTTTTGTTGTTAGTGCTACGAGTCGTGCGGCATGGAGTCGTCGCTTCGTGGCGAGGCCAACACCGTCGACTCGGAGCACACGGATGGGAACACACAGTGGGGCTACCCGATCACCACGCGCGGCGATAACGCTGGCGGTCGTTCTTCTTTCTGTGGGAGCAGCCGCAGGTGCGGATGCCGGCGGCGCGCCCCAATCTCTGGAAGGGACCGAGAATTCGGCGCCGAGTGTCACCGGCTACGGCCCCTGGGAGTTCGGCATGAGCCTGGAGGAGGTAACCGCGGTGGAGGAGTACGCACCCTACGAGCCTGTGCGCGCCTCTATGGGTGGAGTCGAGACGAGTTCGGGGCCACTCGCGGACGGCGTCAAGAGCATCTCCTTCGTGTTCAATTCCGCCGACGAGCTCTACGACATTCGAGTCTGGTATGACATCGGAGACAGCTACGAGGAAGCCGTTGGGGCCTTGCACCGTGCCTACATGCATCTCGAGGAGCGATTCGGTCCTGTGCGGGCGGGGAGCGGATTCCGGTTGGACGAAGGCATGTCCCTGGAGGACTTCGCGGCGTTGATGCCTGAGGGTCACGAGCCTTCAGGCGACGAGGTGAGCTTCGACGACTACATCAAGGGAGGGGGCGAGGAGGGGGTGAACACCAATCCGCTCCAACTCAGACTGGGCCCTGCCGCTTCTCTCCACGAAGCTGTCGTGTTCGTCAGCTACGCCACCATCAGGCCGACGACGATGCGCATTGTGACGCTGTACTACCGCGGCACGGAGTTCCTCGAGTAGCGCCTGGCAGGAGCGAGCTAGCTCGGTGGTGCTAGCGAGGCGGACATATCGGCACAGAGCAATGTCGCCTGCACTGAGATCCCGAGTGCGCGGCCAAGACGCGCGAGCAAGGACGCCGGAACACGCCGCAAGCGATGACCGTTGCGGCGTGCCGATATGTCCGCCTCAGCGCCCTCTATCGCAGCTAGAAGGGAATGTCGTCGTCGCTGACCGGCTACTCGTCTTCCTGGTTCCGGTGCGCACGAACGGCCTCGAGCACGCGCACATCTTCTTGGTGACGTGGATGGTCGATCTGGCGCTTGATCTCGATCAAGGCATCGAGCCCAATCCAGAACGCGGCGGCCTTCCCGTACGGAGCCTCCACTCGTCTTGCCCAAGCCTCGGTGAACGAAAAGTCTCCTGTTGAGCGAAGCAGGTCGATCCGATTCGGAGGGAGTCCCAGTTGGAGGATTTCCGCGTCATCACCGACCTCCAGCAGGTATGGGCTACCGAAGTCGGCCAGAGCCTCGTTCGCACGGTCGATGTTGTCGGGAGCTGGATCGATCCAGAGATCCATGTCCTTCGTGTAGCGTGGCTTGGCGTGGTAGATAAATGCGAGCCCGCCGATGATCAAGTAGCGAACGCCGTGCTGGCCGAGAGCGGCGAGCAGGTCTTCGAAGTCTGTGACAGCGTCCACGGCGTCAGTCGCGCGGACGATCGGCGGAGGCTAAGCGGGCCGCGCGAACAAGTTCTACGTCGCGGCGCAACGCCGCGAACGCGGACAGGCGCTGCGCGGGCGTGCAGGACTGCCAGAAGTCCAGGTCCCAGCGCTCAGCGTCTTCGAAGCTCTGTGCCCGGTGCGCGACCATCCTGAGCCGACGTTCGACGGCGCGGGATTCAGGCGTCTGGCTCTGATCTGACGTTTGTGCGGCGGACACTTCCATCCGCCCATTATCCCATGACCTCGGCGTACGGAACGCGCGCGTGTCGACCTAGCTCGGTGGGGGCGGCAAGTTGAGTGGTATCGAGGCGCGGATGACTTGCCTAGATGGCGATGATCCCGATCCCGATCAGGGAGGCGACGCCGATAGCGACGAAGAGCCATCCCGCCCGGTCAGCCGAGCTGCCGTGGAGTTCGCGGCCGAAGCCACTCCAGGTGTGCGTCTTCAGGGCGGTGGCACCATTGAACAAGCCCACCAGGGCGACGCCGAACAAGACGAAAGGCACCACCATCGAGAAGTTGTAGAACATCGATCCGGCTCCCTACAGTTCTACCGGTGATCCGCGTGATCATCGGACGGTGGGCGCCGTGTTTCGTCGGCGCTCTACCAAGAGTAACCCGCGGGCGACGCGTTTTACGAGGGAATCCGAGCGGGCACGGGGCAGGGGCCTCCGGGCAGGCTACCAGGCGGATCAATCCACCTCGGTGGTGCCAGCGAGGCGGACATACCGGCACAGAGCAATGTCGCCAGCACTGAGATCCCGAGTGTGCGGCCAAGACGCGCGAGCAAGGACGCCGGAACACGCCGCAACCGATGACCGTTGCGGCGTGGCGGTATGTCCGCCTCAGCGCCCGCTACTGTAGCTAGAAGGGAATGTCGTCGTCGCTGACCGGCGTGCTCGGCGTCGGAGCACCACCGCCGCCGCCCTGCTGTCCACCGCTCTGCTGACCGCCACCACCACCACCCTGGTCCCAGCCGCCGCCACCACCACCACCACCGCCGCCCTGGCCAGCGTCACCGCGGCCGCCGAGAAGCTTCATCTCTTCGATGACGATCTCGGTCGTGTACTTCGTGTTGCCGTCCTTGTCGTCCCACTGCCGGGTCTGCAGGCGGCCTTCGAGGTAGAGCTGCTTACCCTTCGGTGCGTACTGGTTGATGATCTCCGCCAGGCGCGCCCAGGCGACACAACGGTGCCACTCGGTTTCCTCGCGCTGGTTGCCATCGCGGTCTTTGTAGCGACGGCTCGTGGCCAGAGAAAAATTCGCCACGGCAGTGCCGCTGGCCGTGTACCGCAGTTCAGGGTCGCGGCCCACATTTCCGATCAGGATTACCTTGTTAATCATCTCACCACCTGTTGTATCGAGGTTCGCCCGACGGGCACTTTGAAGACGCTCACGACGTTGTGACGGTCACACACCGAGCGTTTCGAGGTGCAGAGTGTCGACCCTCGCGCGAATTCGTGCAAGCCGCAGCGGGCCGAGTGTGGCACGGACCGCCCTGACAGCTGGCTAGCCGCTACAGGCTTCCGGTAGTTCGCCGCCGAGATCCTCGAGTTGGCCGCATGCAAGGAACGCGAGGTCGCCGTTGGGATAGGCCTGGATCAGTCGTCTGAAGGTCTCCGCCGAATCCTCCGTGCGGCCCATCTCGCCCAGGATCAGGGCGTCGTTGAACATCGCGTCGTCGAGGAGCTCACTATCCGGATAGTCGCTGATGAGTTGCTGGAAAGCCTCGCGGGCCTTGTCCAGCCGTCCCTGCCTCTGGTGGCAGATCCCGATCCAGTATCGGCTTCTGGGCGCGCGAGCCGAGAGTGGGTAGAGGCGCAGATACTCCACGAAGCCTTGAATAGCCAGATCATAGCTGTCGCGCAGGTAGTCGCTGTATGCACCGGTGTACAACTCCTGCGCCACATCGTCCGGCGGTTCCGCTCGGCTGCCGTCGTCGACCGTTCGCCGTCCTTGCGCCGGAGGCATCGCTGGGCCGACGGCAGCTGGGCCGCGACTACCGCCGCCGCTAGCGACTGCTTCGCCCAACTGAGCAATGCGGGAGCTGAATTCGTTGATCTGCTGCTCGAGCGCAGTGACTTCGCGGCGCATGGTGCGAAGATCTTCACCGCGGTCGGCGTCCTGAGTCCGAAGCGGGTCGAGCGCCGTGTCAATGTCGGCCTGGATTCGCGCGATGCGGGCCTGCGTCTCCATGATCCCGGTCTGAAGCTCGGCGATCTGCTGCTCGATTGCGTCCTGGCGATTCTCGACTGCGACGACTCGCTGCTCGAACGACGTACAGGACAGCAGGGGCAGAAGTGCGACGAGGACTGAGCTACGGACGACGGATCTCAAGAAGGTTCCCCTTGGATACGCCGACCGGGTCCGGCAGCGCGTGCTGCCAGACCCGGCACGGCGATCTCAGTTCTCTCTCTAGGTCGTGCCTCGCTCGGAGGTCACAGCTACGAACTCGCCGCGGCGGTTCTGCGACCAGAACTGCTCGCCTTCCCCCATCGCGACGGGGTTCTCCTCGCCGTACGAGATGGTCTCGATGCGGCTGGCGCTGATGCCGAGCGAGGTCAGGTATGCGCTCGCGGCCTGAGCTCGTTGGTCGCCGAGTGCCAGGTTGTACTCGCGAGTGCCGCGCTCGTCGCAGTGCCCTTCGACGAGGATGCGAACGTCAGGATGCTCACGCAGCCAGTCGGCGTTGGCCTGCAGCGTGGCGCGCTGGTCGCCGCGAATCTCGGCGCTGTCGTAGTCGAAGTGGATCGTCCGGAGCAGATGCCGTGCATTGATCTGCTCCCTGGAGAGGAAGGATTCCTCCGCTGGAGCATCGGCGGTTTCCCATTCGCCTGCGATAGGCGCCTCCACTGCCGGCCTTGGCGCAACTGCCGGCGCTGGCGGCGCCACAGGTTGCGGCGCCGGAGCCGGCGGCTCGTCTTTCGAGCAGGCGGATATCAGGACGACCAGAGCCAGCAGGGCCGTGAGAGAGAGTCGCTTGGCGGGACTGCGCATCATGCTTTTCTTTTCCTTCCAGACCTGGAGAGCTTAGGGGCGATTCCCCCAGGCGGGGGTTACGTTGCTACCGACACTGGTCAGCATACGCTGGTGAGATCCATCGAAGCCCATCATCCAGATCTGCACGCTGCTGCCTTGTGCCCACTCGAACACCAGTTGCCGCCCGTCTGGTGACCAGGAAGGGGCTTCCTTGCGACCGCGGCCGCTAGTGAGCTGGTGGACTCTATCAGTGTGCAGATCGTACACAAAAATATCGAAGTTGTTGCCGCCGGTCGAGGCAGTGAACGCTATCAGGTCGCCGCGCACCGGCTGCCAGGCAGGATCATCCTTCTGTCCGCCCGGTGTAGACAAGCGCCGCGTGTTCAAACCGGTGGCGTCCATCACATACAACTGCTGCGACCCGCCCCGGTCAGAGACGAAGACGAGTTGGTCGGCGTTCGGCGACCACGCAGGCGAGACGTCGCTGCCGGGATTGTGGGTGATTTGTCGTCGGCGCGAGCCGTTGTCGTTGAGTAGCCAGATCTCGGAGTTGCCCGAGCAGCTGGACGAAACAGCGATCTGTGTGCCGTCGGGCGAGAACGAGGGGCCGTTGTTGGTTCCGTCGCACCCGAGCAGCACGGTGGGCTGTCCGCCTGTTTTGAGGATCATGTGGATTTCGGCGCGCGGAAACCCGTCGCGCGCCACCCACGTCTGGTAGGCGATGCGATCGCCCTGCGGCGAAAACGACGGCGACAAGGCGATCGACCTGTTGTAGGTGATTCGTCGTTGGCGCTCGCCGTCGTAGCTCATCACGAAGAGCTCCTTCTGCGGCGTGCCCTCCGGCGCCTCGCGGTTCGAAACGAAGGCAACCTGGGTGGCCGCTACGCCGCGTACGCCGGTGTAGTGCAGGACGGCATCGTCGTTGAACATGTGCGCAACCTGCCGGACCATGTGCGCGACGGAGGCCTCCGTGCGGCCTGCGAGCGAGTTGCGGTAGCGCTTGCCGTCGACCTGACGGCCGGTCGCGACATCGTAGAGCCTGAACTCGACTACCAGTGTGGTGCCCTCCATGCTGACTTCGCCATGCACGAGCGCCCGGGCACCCGTGCTGCGCCAGGAATCCCACGGGATCGTCTCACCGGGCGCCACGGAGGGATAGACGCGCGGATCGACGATGTCGAAGACCATCGAGTACTCGAGGTCCTGGGCCGCGACCTCGTGCATCAGCCTCGCGTATTCGGCGGTGCTCGACCCCGCCACGAAGCTCGGGAGCGCAAGCTTGATCGCCGCGCCGGTCTGCTGCGTGATCTCCAGCCTGACGTCCTGGTCCTGTGCCGGGGCGTTACTGGCCAGCGTGAGCGTCGCGATGAGCGCGGCGGTACAACTCCGCACCGTCAAGACTGATCGGCTATTCCTGAACGAAGGCAAGTCCGACTCCGAGGGATTGGCCCTGGTACTCCCGGGGCAGCGGTGGGAAAGGGGCGGCCTGAGCGATGGCCTGCATCGCCGCCCTGTCAAAGAGCGTGTTTCCAGATGCGTTGTTCATACGCGGCTGTACCACGAGTCGTCCGTCGCGGCCGATGCGGAAGAACACCTCGGCTCGCCGCTGCGGCGCGAGCTGGCCCCGTGGCGGCGGCGCCCATCGGGCGGCAATGAGGTCGCGGATGCGGCCCAGATAGTGGGCGAAAGGGAATTCCTCGACCGTGAAGCCGCGAGTGTCATCCTGCGCTTCGGTCAGGTCGATGCCCGTACGTTGAGCGCTCTGCTGCTGCGGCGGGGTAGCGCCCCGGCGGGTGGATCTCTGCGGTTGGGCCCGACGTTCTTCTTCCTCGCGGCGCTTGCGCTCTTCCTCGGCCTCGCGTCGTCGCCGTGCTTCGTCTTCGGCGCGCTTACGGTCAGCCTCCGCTTCGCGCTCGCGTTCCTGTTCAGCTTCGCGCTCGCGCTCGGCGGCTTCTTCCTGCTCGCGCCGCACATCTTCGATGCTACGCGGCACCGGTTCGGGCTCCGAGACGACCGGCTCGGGTTCGGGCAAGACCTCTTCGGGCTCATCCGCGACTTCTTCTTCGATCTCCTCGGCTGCGGCCGGAGGCTGTGGCGGAGGGGCAGGGGCCGGCGGCATGACCACGTGCACCGGCACGATGTTCAGCATGATCGGGGGCTGTGACCACACCAACGGACCGATGATCAGCGCCGCCGTCAGGCCGACGTGGACAGCCAGGGAAGTGATGATCGAGGCGCGGAACTGCTGGTCGTTGCCGGAGCGATCGACGATCACGCGGTCCACGGTGTAGGGCATGCGCTCAGCGGTCGGGGATGGGTTCCGTGACGATACCGGGGTTTGCCCCGAGCAAATGGGCGACGGCGACCACCTGCATCACCAGACCATGTTGAACCTCAGCGTCCGCGTAGACCAGGACAGAACGGCCGGGGGTCACGCGCGGTGAGAGCCGCTCGGCCAGTTCTTCGAATGGGACGGCGACATCGTTTAGCCGGATCTGTCCCGTTTTCGTGATCTGAATCGTGAGCTGATCCTGAGGTAGGACATCCATGCGCTCTGTTCGGGGCAGGTTCACGTCTGCCCCCTGCACGAGCATCGGAGCAGTGATCATGAACACCACCAGCAGCACGAGCGCGACATCGACCAGCGGAGTTACGTTGATCTCCGACAGGATGCGGTTGTCGTGATCGAACCACGGATCACTCAATCACTACCGCCTTGGCTGCGCCACGTCTTCTGCACGATGTTCATGAACTCGAGCCCGAAGTCTTCCATGTCTGTGGCGAAACCGCGGATGCGTCCGTTCAGGTGGTTATAGGCCACGACCGCCGGAATCGCCGCGGCCAGGCCAGCCGCGGTCGTCAGCAAGGCCTCACTGATACCTGGCGCCACGATCGCCAGATTGGCGTTGCCAAAAACGCCGATGTTGTGAAACGCGTTCATGATGCCCCAAACCGTGCCGAACAGGCCGATGAACGGCGTTACGGTGCTCGTCGTCGCCAGAAACAGCATGCCGCGCTCGAGTTGGCGGCGCTCCGAGTGTGCGGCTCGACGCAACGTGCGCTCGAGAGGCTCCATCTGGATCGCCGGGCGCTCACCCTCAGCGGACTCGAACTGCGTGGAGATCTCCGAGTAGCCGGCCATGAAGATGCTACCGAGCGGCGTGGTGTCGAGATCCTCGCTGGCCCTGCGCAGTTCGGAGAACTTGTTGCTGGTGTGGAAGGAGTCGAGGAACTCATCGCCCTGGCTCTTGGCCTTGCGGAAAAGCAACAGCCGGTCGACGATGACGGCCCAAGAGAAGACAGAGAACAGTCCCAGTATGGCCAGGACTACCTGGGCCAGAGGACCCAACCCACTGATGAGTCCGAGTACGCCCTCGGACATAAAACCCACCTGCAGAACAAGCAAGGGATCCCTCACGCTCTCGTTGTAGGGCCGATACCCGGTATGGTTGCGACAGGGAGCAGCCGCTACCGATACACCCCTACTCGGCAGCAGACCACACCAAGCTAACACGATGGTCTATGGATGTCACCGTTGCGCAGTGACAGACAAGCCCAGGACTCTACCAATCCGTGGCCGTCTTACTTCCAATGAGCCGATGCTGACTTACCTGCGAATTCGCGATCTTGCCCTCGTCGAGGATGCTTCGATTGAGCCCGCTGCGGGCCTTGTTGCGTTTACCGGAGAGACCGGGGCGGGTAAATCGATAATCCTCGGCGGGCTCGACCTGGTCATCGGGCGGCGCGCCGCGCTGGATCAAGTTCGCGCCGGCGCGCGGGAGGCCGTTGTCGAGGCGCTGTTCGACATTGCCGATCGCCACGACGTTCGCGCCCTGTTGGCGGCCGAGGGCATCGAGACCGGCGGGCCGGAACTGCTGGTCCGGCGCCGCATCACCGCCCGTGGCTCTCGCGCGTATGTCAACGACAACCTCGTAACTGTGGCGACGCTCGATCGCCTCGGCGCTTCGCTAGTCGATATGGTCGGGCAGCACGAGAGCCAGACGCTGTTGTCGGCCACCGCCCAGTTGGAGTTGCTCGACGCGGCAGGGGAGCTCACCGCGCTGCGCGGCGACGTGGAGGTGGCGTGGGATCAGGCGGCAAGCCTGCACCGCGAATTCACGGAGTTGCGAGCCGACGATCGCGATCGCGCCCAGCGCGCCGGTTATCTGAGATTCCAGCTCGAGGAGATCCGCTCTGCCGAGCTCGATCCCGCCGAGGAGGTCGAGCGAGCTGCCGAGCGTCAACGGTTGCGCCACGCGGACGAGCTATCGAGCGCTGCCGCCGAGGCGCTCGCCACCCTCTATGAAGCCGAGAACTCCGCCAGCGCCTTGGTGGCGCGAGCCGAAGCGGCTATCACGACGATCGGGACACTGGACGCGGGAGCCGATTTGCCCGCCGCTGGCCTGCAGGAAGCGCGCTGGGGAATAGAAGAGATGGGCCGAGCGTTGCAGGTGTATCGCGACACGGTGCATTCGGATCCTTCGCGGCTGGAGGTGGTGGAGGCTCGGCTGGCCGAAATCGATGCCCTGCGGCGCAAGTACGGCGATACCGTGACGGAGGTTCTCGATCGCGCCGAGCAGGCGGAAATGGAGCTGGCTTCGATCGAGAACCGCGACGAAGAGCTCAACCGGCTGGCCGACGCGGCGCGCGCTGCCGTGCGCAGCTACGACGCAGTGGCGCAGCGGCTCGGTGCTGCCCGGCGAATAGCTGCCGAAGCGCTCCAGAGTCGCATCACCGAGGAGTTGCAGGAACTCGGCATGGAAGGGGCGATCTTCGTTGCGCGGCTGTCAGCTGAGCAACGCGACACCGGTTCGGGGTTGCCTCCAGGGGCCACTCGCAGCGGCTACGAGGGTGTAGAGTTTCAGCTGGCGGCCAACCCGGGAGAGCCGGAGGGGCCGCTTTCGCGTGTGGCCTCGGGCGGCGAGATGTCCCGAGTCTTGCTGGCGTTGAAGCTCGCCGCGATAGCCTCCGTGCCCTCGCAGACTCTGGTGTTCGATGAGATCGACGCCGGCATCGGTGGTGGTCGCGTGGCGGAGCGGTTGGCCGACCGGCTGGGGAGGCTGGGTGTGGCCCATCAGGTCTTGGTGGTCACCCATCTGCCTCAGATCGCTGCGCGGGCCGATACGCAGGTGAGGGTCAGCAAGGTGACGCTTGATGAGCGCACGACGGTGCAGATGACGACGCTCGATCAGATAGGCCGGGTAGATGAGCTGGCGCGCATGTTGGGTGGCACCGACGCTACCGAGGGGCTGCGTGAGCACGCCCGCGAGATGCTGAAGCGCGACGACTGACGCGGTACGAATGCAACGAGCCTCCTTCAACAGGCGCCAGGACGACAATGAGCACCAGACAGCCCAGGATCGGTGTGGTTGGCGGCAGCGGCCTGTATTCGATGCAGGGGCTCGAGGTTCATGACGAAATCGAGCTGGAGACACCCTACGGTGCCCCGTCCGACAGTTTCGTGTTGGGCGCGGTCGACGGCACCCCGGTGGCTTTTCTCGCGCGGCACAGGCGCGGGCACCACTACCCGCCAAGCGACGTGCCCTACCGCGCCAATATCTATGGCTTCAAGCTGCTCGGCGTGGCCAATCTGTTTTCGGTGAGCGCGGTAGGCAGCCTACGCGAGGCAATCGAGCCGCTGCATCTGGTCGTCCCCGACCAGTTCGTTGACAGGACCCGCACCCGCGAAGCGACGTTCGCCGAGCCTGGAGCGGTAGTGCATGTTGGAATGGCAGACCCGGTCTGCCCGCGGCTGAGCGCCCTGCTGGTGGAGGCCGCCGGCGCGGAACAGCTGGCGGTGCACTCCTCTGCCACCTATCTGTGCATCGAGGGCCCACAGTTCTCGACGCGTGCGGAGAGTCACATGTACCGGGCGTTGGGAATGGATGTCGTTGGCATGACGAACGCGACCGAGGCCAAGCTCGCTCGCGAGGCTGGTATCGGCTATGCCACCCTGGCCATGGCGTGTGACTACGACTGCTGGCATGAACGCCACGACGACGTGACTGCCGAGATGGCGCTAGGCAATCTGAGAGCCTCGGTGGACAATGCTCAGCGAGTTTTGCGACGGGCAATCGGCGAACTGCCTGTTGACGAGGCGTCGTCCTGCGGCGATGCGTCACGGGCGCTACTGCAGGCGCCGGGATCAATGCCAGCCGATGTGCGGCAGCGACTTTCCGTTCTGTTCGAGAACAAGCTTTCTGACGAGGCGGAGGAGCCTGAATGAGTATCGTTGTAGTCGGGTCGGTGGCATATGACACCGTCATCACCCCCTACGGTCGCGCCGAGGACACCCTCGGTGGCGCCGCCACGTTCTTCTCGGTGGCGGCCTCGTACTTCTGCCCCGTGCAGGTTGTCGGGGTAGTTGGTGAGGACTTCTCAGAGGACGATGTCGACGTGTTCCGCGAGCGCGGCATCGACATCCAGGGAATAGCGCGGCGCCCCGGCCGCTCGTTTAGGTGGGGAGGGGAGTACTCCTGGAATCTGAACGAACGGGAGACGCTGTTCACCGAACTGAACGTGTTCGAGGAGTTCGACCCTGAGTTGCCGCCGAGCTACCGCGAGTCCCCGAACGTGTTTCTGGCCAATATCGCGCCCGAGCTGCAGTTGTCCGTCCTCAACCAGGTGGACGAACCGCGCCTCGTGGCTCTGGACACCATGAACTACTGGATCGAGGGCTCTCGCGACGCTCTCGTAGAAGTTCTTGGCCGCGTGGATATTCTCGTGATCAACGACGAGGAAGCCAGGCAACTCGCCGACGAGTACAACCTCGTGAAGGCGGCCGAGAGCATTCTCTCGATGGGGCCGAGCGCCATCGTGATCAAGCGTGGAGAGCACGGAGCGACGGCGTTTCTGGGCGATGAAGTGTTCACGGTGCCGGGGTATCCGCTGCGCCAACTTGCTGACCCCACTGGCGCGGGCGACACGTTCGCCGGAGGTTTCATGGGACACCTTGCGCGCAGTGGCGAACACGGCCCCGAAGGGTTGCGCCGGGCAATCGTGGCCGGCAGCGTGATGGCGTCGTTCTGCGTCGAGGAGTTCAGCCTGGGCGGCATCCGGAACCTCGATGAGGAACGGATCGCCACACGCTACCGCGCGTTTCAGGCACTCACTCGCTTCGGTGACTTCTAGGAGACGCGATGCTGCTAGCGATTGATGTCGGCAACACGCAGACGCAGTTCGGGGTTTTCGACGCCACGGGTACGCTGGTTGGCGACTGGCGGCTGTCGACCCATCGTGACCAGACAGCCGACGAACTCGGCGGTCACATTCGCTCGTTGCTGCAACTCGAAAGTGTCGCGGTCGACGCAATTGACGGCATGGTGGCAGCGAGTGTCGTTCCTCCACTCAGTGCGGCTCTCGGTGGGATGGGGGAGCGCTACTTTGGCATTGCACCAGTCATGGTCGATGCGCGGCTGGTGGACGACCTGCCGATCCTCTACGATCCGCCGGAGGCCGTTGGGGCGGACCGCATCGTGAACGCCGTGGCGGCGCGGGACAAATACGGAGTGCCTGTGGTGGTGGTCGACTTCGGAACGGCGACCACCTTCGATGTCGTCGACCCCGACGGCGCATACCTCGGCGGTGTCATCGCAACCGGCATCGGCGTTTCCGCGGATGCCCTGTTCCAGCGCGCTGCCAGGTTGCCACGCGTGCATGTGGCAGAGCCGCCGCAGGTGATTGGCCGAAACACGACCGGCGCCGTGCAATCGGGTCTGTTCTACGGCTATGCGGAACTCGTCGACGGGTTGCTGCGCCGTATCATCGATGAACTTGGTGTCACCCCCCAGGTCGTAGCGACGGGTGGCTGGTCGGCGACTATTGGCAATGCGTGCGAGAACGTCGATCGCATCGATCCCTTGCTGACTCTCGAGGGCCTGCGCCTCATATTCGAACGGTATCAACCTAATGTCTGATTCCAGCAGTTTGAAACAAGCCCTGCTGCGCGCCGCACGGGACATCCGTCGCCGGGGCGAAGAGGCAACGCTCCGCTACGAGCACCTCGACGCGGTTCGGACGGCGCCTGGCGAGCCTGGGCCGGCGCTCGCCGAGCTCATCGCCAGTGTGCAGCCCGACGATCTCGCCGCGATGATTCACCTCGTCCGGCTTCTCAAGGCCACCGGCCTTGACGAGGCGATAGCCGACGCTGCGTTACGCAAGATGGTGCCGCTGGCCGCCAAGAGCGCCGCGGTGCGGGCATTGCAGGACGGTGGCACCGAGGTGCCTGGTCCGGTGATCGACACGCTCGAATCGGCGGAAAGGTTTGTAGCCGCGCCTGACTCCGCCGGATTGCAGGCGGTGCTCGAATTGCCCGAAGCCTGGCGTCAGCCGACGATCGACGCCTGGGTGAGCAGCAGCCTCGCGATCAATCCGGATGTTGTCGTCGCCGCTCTCGGGCAGGGCCTCGTGCAACCGCTTCAGGTTGCTGAGGGGTTGGGCGCTCATGGTGATGCGAAGGCGGTGCCGTTGCTGCGCGAGTTGGTGGCAGGCGACGATCGCGCGGTCGCCAAGGCTGCCAAACGAGCCCTGCACCAGCTGAAGGCGCGTGGTGTGTCCGTCGAGGCGGATAGCAAGGGCGAGACCTTCTCGTTCGAGATTGCGCCCGATGTAGTTCGCGATTCGCTCGCCTATCTGACGGGTATCGATGGCCTCGGTGGGAGGATCATGTGGGTTCTCTCGCCGAACACAGCCGGCGGCTACAGCTTGCTTGAAGCGGTCACCGACGATGTTCATGGCATCCGCAAGGCCGAGATATTGGCTACGACGCGAGGTGACTTCCGCCGGCACATGACGCGTCTGCGCGACAACCCTTCCGTGCTGCTGGCGATGGCGCCTGCCACGGCGGTCACCGGTTTTCTGCGTACAGCCGAAGAGCTGAACGCAGAATCGCAAACGGAAGTCCCCCCAAGCTACACGGAGTTCAGAGAGGGGCTGGCGGGGGTGTTGTTCGAACCGGGCGAGGCGTGGGATCCAGGCCTGCCGGAGTGTCCGGTTAGCGAGGACGAGCGCCGCGAGGTATTGCGCGCAGCCGTGGAGTTGCTCGGCGTGCCCTATTTCGCCGCCTGGGCGATTCTCGGCCCTGCGACGGAGGAGGCCGCTGTTGCCGTGCGCGCCGCCGAGACGAGTGACATCCTCGTAGACGATGATCAACGCAAGCAGCAGGTCGACCAGGCGATCGCCGGAGTCGCGGACAGCTTCGACGGCGCCGAGCGGGCTCGCTTCAAGGCTCGACTGCACGATATGGCAACCGTGATGGCAGTCACCGGAGACGAGACCGAGGCGATCCGCGCGATGGTGGCCGGCGATGCCTTCGAAACTGTGGAGGATCTTTACGCCGACCATCCCTTTGCGCGCGCGATCATCCAGCGCGGCGTGATGGCGGCGTATCAGCACCTACGGCAGCAAGAACCGCCACCCTCTGCCGATGCGGACGAGAGTGAAAGTAGGATTATCCAGAAGTGAGAGCTTCCCTGGGCGCCGCCGTTGCCCTCA
>JAJCXT010000013.1 GCA_029263295.1 Acidobacteriota bacterium
GTTGGCTACCGCTTCGGGATCGGCGCCGAACTGCTCGACGCGCTGGTCGATACTCGTGACCCAGCCATCCACCATCGGCGCCGGCATGTACCGGGTTTCGGGTCGAAGCTGCAGCCACTCGGCGCCGCTACGCGACCCGAACAGCCCTTCCCAAAGGGCCATCGTGGGAACGACGCCGGCACCAGCCGCGAGGGTCGCAGCAACAACCTCGGCAATGCGCGAGTCGTCCATCTGCCCGGCAAGCCGACCGAGATCGAACAGTCCCAGTTCGGCAACCTGGTCCTGGTCCTCGACCATCGCCTCGAGGTAGTTGTCGAGATGGTCGATCGTCTGCTGACCCTGGCCGAGAGCTCCATACAGGCCTACGTAGTTCGTGACGTGACCCGAGAACGGCACACCCACTTCGTGCGCGGTGGCCGCGATGGTCGCGTAGACCTCGGCGCTGAGTTCCTCGTGAACTTTGAGGTGATCGAAACCGGCCGCCGCCGCTTCGCGAACCAGCGCTTCGGCCTGCGCAGATTCGGTCACCGCGCGGCCGTGCAGCATTGGCGCGCTCACCCACAGGCGCGGGCCGACAACCTCACCGGCCGCGATCGATTCCTTGAGCGGCAAGTGCTGCAGCGCACCCTGCATGCCGCGCACCATGAGCACGCCGTTGGCGACATACATGAACATGATGTCGCGGGTGAACTGCGACTCGGCGTCCTGCGGGTAGTGACCGTGCATCTCGGCCACGCCGGGCATCAGGTACTTACCGGTTCCGTCTACAACCTGCGTATCGCCCACGACGGTGAGCTCCGAGCTCGGCCCCATGGCAGAGATTCGCCCGCCGGTGACCACCACGGTCTGGTCGGTCAGCGAACCCTCACCCGTCATCGGGAGAACGGTGACGTTCACGAACGCCGTGTCGCCGGACTCCTCCCACGCGGGGGCCGTAGCGCAGGCGCCAGACATGAGAACCAGCGCAGCGAGAGCGATCCCACCGACCTGCGGAAAGTGCCGGCAACCGGTACGCATGTCTGAACTCCCGACCCGAGCAGTCCGGGGCGCTGGGGGATTGTCAGGAAAAAGACCGAGAGCTAGTGTTCGCCTTCGTCCCCGTCGTCACCAGCCTGGACGTCACCGTCTTCAGCGGGCGCTTCGGCATCTTCCGCCGCCGGCTGCTGCGGCATTACCGCGGCAACCTGCTCCGCCATCCAGACATCGAACTCATCGGGCTCCATAACGGTATAGAAGCCGCGCATGCGGTAGTGGCCGAGACCACAGAGCTGCGCGCAAGCGATTTCCCAGCAGGTCTTATCGGCGTTGCACGCCGGGAACCGCGACTCTGGCGGTGTGACCATGGTCGGCTTGAAGTGAAGCGGAATCAGCAGGCCGGGAACGGAGTCCTGTTTCACGCGCATCTGCGGCAACGCGAAACTGTGGATCACGTCCTTGGACGAGAGCAACACTGTCACGTCGGCACCCAAAGGCATGTGCAACTGGTTGATCGCCGTCACGTCGTCCACCGCATAGGGATCAGTGCGATCGAGTCCCATCGGGTTCGTCGGCGTGATCAGGTCGATGTTCGTGGCGCCGAATACCCCGTCGGGGCCGTGATAGTGAACGTTCCAGGCGAACTGCTCCGCCACAACACGCACTTCGAACGTGTTGTCGGGATCGACGACCGGGTCGACCCATACCGCCCAGGCGGGAATGGCGAAGAAGACGAGGATCACCACCTCGACAACAGCCACGCCGATCTCGACGTACTGCGAGACGTGGCTCTTGGCGCCCTCATAACTTGCGCGTGGGTTTGCACTGGCGCGGAAACGGAACAGCACGAATACGAAGTACAGGGCCCAGCCGACGAAGAGCACGAACATCAGCCAGTGAACCAGGGCGTTCATCTGGTCGATCATCGGACCGTGTTCGGAAGCGTTCACGGGCAGCCAGTTCTGCAGGAAACCCAGCATCTATCGACTGCCTCTCTTGGTGACGTCGGTGGATTCTTTGTGTTCGAGAGTGTTGGTATCGGGAACCTGTTTGGCGCGGCGCACTATGCCGATGAACATGACCGCAAAGCCGATCTGCACCGTGAAGACGACCCCGAGCATCGCCAGGATGCCGTTGTTCACGCCACGGGCGGCGGGACCGCCGATGTCACCGAAACAAACCGGGCATGCCTCGGCTACCTGCGGCAGGAACAGCGCGACAACCGCGAACGCGAGAAGAAGAACACGCTGCCGCATCAGATTCCCAACTCCCTCACCTTACGCATGAAGCGCAGGCAATAGACGACGAGAGCAACGCCGCTGGCGTAGAAGAGCACCGCGATCGACAGACTCGAGAAGCTGCTCTCGAGCCGATACTGCTGTACGCCCCACGCGCCGACGAGGAATGACAACACGATCGATGCGCAGATAAAGACGACGTGGAACTGTTTGAGACCCATGTCAGTGGTGCTCCCCATCGGCCTCGCGAGCCACCTCGGTAGATACCCCGGTGTGATCGGAGAACGCTGCGGGCGGTACCAACATCAACACCACGAAGAAGAACATGGTCAGCGCCAGGATCGCGTAGATCGCCTTGCGCTCATCGATCAGGTGCATGAAGTAGGCCGCGACCAACGACCCCTTCACGGTAGCCACGACCATGGCCAACGCGACCGCCATGCCGATGCTGAGATCGAGGTAACTGATCGCAACCGTGATGATCGTGAGCACCGCGAGGCCCGCGAACACCATGATGTACTTGCGAGTTTCTGCCTGAATCGCTTCGGGACTGTCGTGTGCGCTCATCGGTCCTCCCTACAGCAGGTACAGGCTCGGGAACAGGAAGATCCAGACCAGGTCGACGAAGTGCCAGTACAGGCCGAACACTTCGATGCGGTTGGTGAACCGCTCCGGCTCCGTCTCCCACATCTTGGCGCCGGGGCCCAGCAGGTAGGCGATGACCACCATGCCGCCGACGATGTGCAGGCCGTGTAGGCCGGTCATGGTGAAGTAGACCGCCATGTAGTTGTCGGTCCACGGGAACAGCCCGGCCGAGAACTCGGCGCTGTACTCGAAGCCCTTGATCACCATGAAGCCGCCGGCCAGCAGCAGGGTGAGGATCCCGTACTTGCGGAACTGGGCGAAGTTTTTCAGCCGCAGGCCGGCCCATGCCAGCACCACCGTTACCGATGAACTGATGAGGAGCATCGTGTTCAACGTTGCCAGCGGCACGTCCATCGGATGCTGCACCCAGTTCGGGTTGCCGGTGCGCAGCAGGATGTAGGTGGAGAACAATGCGCCGAACAGCATCACCTCGGAAGCGAGGAACAGCCAGATGCCCAGCTTGGCGTTGTACAGGCCGGTGTCCGGTCGAGGCTCGACTGTGTATGGGATTTCCATCGATCAGGCCTCCTTCGGCGCCACGTGTTGGGGAAGGAAGCTGTCTTCCGCCCCGGGTGGACTGTATTCATAGGGTCCGCGATACACCGTGGGCACAACCTCGAAGTTGCCATGACCCATCGGCGGCGAAGTCGTGGCCGCCATGTCGAGCGTGGTGGCATCCCACGGGTTATCAGCTGCTTTCGGGCCGCGGAAGATGCTGTTGAAGAAGTTCACGATGAAGAACAGCTGCGCTGCCAGCAGGCCGAACGCCGCGTACGACATGAAGGCGTTCCAATGCAGCACGGGAGCAGCGTGCGAGTACTGCATGCCACCGTCGTAGAGTCGGCGTGACACGCCCGCCAGACCCTGCAGGAACATCGGGAAGAAGATGCCGTTGATGAAGATCAGAGAGAAGACGAAGTGCAACTTGCCCAACGTCTCGCTCATCTGGCGGCCTGTGATCTTCGGGAACCAGTAATAGATGCCCGCGAAGATCCCGAATATGGTTCCCGGCGCCACCACATAGTGGAAGTGCCCGATCACGTAGTAGGTGTCGTGCAGATGGATATCGGTCGGCGCGAGGCCCAACGGCAGGCCGGTCAGGCCGCCGATGCCGAACATCGGCAGGAACGCCAGCGCGAAGAGCATCGGCGTGTTGAAGCGGATCGAGCCGCCCCACAGCGATATCAGCAGCGCCGTCAGAATAACCACCGACGGGATCGAGATGATCATCGTCGTGGTCTGGAAGAACGCGCTGATCACCGTTCCCATGCCGGTCATGAACATGTGGTGCGCCCACACGATGAACGACATGAAACCGAGGAAGATCCCCGAGTAGACCAGCGCCTTGTAACCCCACAACGGCTTGCGCGTGTTGTTGGCGATGATCTCGGAGATGATGCCAAAAGCCGGCAGGACGAGGACGTAGACCTCGGGATGGGCGAGGAACCAGAACAGGTGCTGCCAGAGCAACACCGAGCCGCCACCCGCGTACTCGAGCACCTCACCAGAGACGTACAGCCCGCTCGGCATGAAGAAGCTGGTACCGACAACGCGGTCCATCAACTGCAGAATGCCCGCCGCCTCCAGCGGTGGAAACGCGAGCAGCAGCAGGAACGAGGTCACCAGCTGCGACCAGACCATGTAGGGCAGCCGCATCCAGGTCATGCCCGGAGCGCGTAGCTGGAAGATCGTGACGATGATGTTCATCGAACCGAGCAACGACGACGTGATCAGGAAGACCATTCCGATCAGCCATGCCGTCTGCCCCATCGTCGCGATCACCGACAACGGCGCGTACGAGGTCCAGCCAGAGTTAGCCGCGCCTCCCGGCAGGAAGAAGCTCACCAGCATGATCACGCCACCGACGAAGTACACCCAGTAGCTCGCCATGTTGAGCTTCGGGAACGCCATGTCCGGCGCGCCGATCTGCAACGGTACGACGTAGTTACCGAAAGCACCGACGATCATCGGCACCACTGCCAGGAACACCATGATGGTCCCGTGCATCGCGCCCAACTGGTTGTAGAACTCCGGCAGCATGATGCCGCCAGGCGCGTTGGCTTGCCCCAGGAAGTTACCGATCCAGGGGATCGCCGAGCCGGGGGAAGCCAGCTGCCAGCGCATCAGAATCATCAGGCAGAAGCCGAACATCAGGAAGCAGAGCGAAGTCAGGCCGTACTGGATCCCGATGACCTTGTGGTCCTGCGAGAAGATGTACTTCCGGATGAAGCTTTCTTCGTGGTGTTCGCCGTGCCCGTGATCAGCGTGCCCGTGGCTCTCCACGGACGTTTCCTCAGGGACGCTCATCTACGGTATTTACCTCGCCGCTACGGACTACTTGGGAATTCAGCCGCTGGAGTCTACGACGGCATGATCGGCGCTGGCAAACACCTGGAAACCGGACCGCACGGGCCTATTTGCGGCCGAGGAAACCGGACCGGGTGCGCCTGTTTGGGCGACGAGGTCGCGAGCCCCTGGGCATCCGTGCACCCGGTCAGCTACTGCCGTTGGTGACTTCCCCTGCGGCCGCCAGGGCCTGCGCGTACCAGACCAACTCGCCGAGGAAGCGGTCGGCGCGCCCTTCGAACGCTTCATCGAGAGCGTCCCCGGTCTCGCTGAAGGCCTTGTCGATATGCGGCACGGTCATCGTGGCCGGGATCGGCACCGCCCCGAGGTTCGTCAGCACCGGGCGCAGCGCCTGCAGGGCGCTCTTGCCGCCGAACGCTCCCACCGAGTGAGCTGCGATCGCGATCGGTTTGCGTCGCCACTCGGGACCGAGAGCGTCGATCAGGTTCTTCAGCGCCGCCGGGTAGCCCGAGTTGTACTCGGGCGTCGTGATCACGACGCCAGCAGCCCGGTCGATTGCCGCACCGAAGCGCACGAGCGCCGCCGGTGGATCATCGAGATAGGCCAGGCGCTCTTCGAGCACCGGCAAGTTCATCTCTTTGGGGTCGAACAGATCCGTTTCCACGCCATCAACCGCTGCGAGTCGGCGGTGCAAGAAATGGGCAAGACGTGGTGTGTTGCGGCCACGGCGCAAGCTTCCGATCAAGATTGGGATGTACATCCCTCAATCGTGACGCAATCCGAGTTTGTTGGCAACAATCCGCTCGAGACGTGGCCGCGCGTCGCGATCCAGGACGTTCACGGCGGGGACGTCGGCCAGACGCTCGACGAGCTGACAGGCGGCATCTGTGCTCGTGGCGAGGCCGGTTACGACATCTGCGCGCATACCGAACGCCTTCTCGATACCAACGACGGAATAGGGATCGGCGGCGGCGAGAATGAGGCAAGCGACTCGGCTGCCCAGCTCGTCGATGGCGGTGCCACCGTTGTAGGACTCGAGCGGCGAGGCGCCCGCCTCCGCGATCACCACCTCCGGATCGGTCTCCGCAATGAGACCGAGCAGATCACGCAGCCGAGCCCGATACTCGTCTTCGGGACAGATCGACGACGGAAGCCCGACATCGACGAAATCGAAGACCTGGTTAGCTCCCGCATCGCGCATAGTCAAGATGTCGCGATAGCGGCCGGCGCCGGTGAGCTTCGCGCCTACCGTGCGCAACCCACGCGCGCGCATCTGGCGTGCCAGTACCCGCGCCGTGGCCGTCTTCCCCGCCGACATGGAAGTGCCGGCGATAAGCACCACGGGCGCAGTCAGTTCAGCACACCCGGCGCGCGCGTAGTCGCTCATGCCAACGGACCGGCCATCGACGTGAACGTGCCCGCGGTAGCGCAGTTCCAAGAGTCTCGGCAGCATCACCGAAGCTGAGGTCAGTTTGCCGAAGAGGCCGGCGCCCGTGAGCGCGTGCATGACGCCGTCATCGGCCACGTCTTCCCACGAGCCCACCGCTTCGAGCGTGGCGCAGCGGCGACCCAGTGCGCCGACGAGAAAATCTCCCCGATATACCTCGGCCATACGTCCGCTCGTCAGCTCGACCGGGACCGCAGAGTGTTTCATCACCTCGCTAACGACGTAGTCGCCGTTGGACCAGGTCTCGCGCTCGACCGCTTCGATCTCGAAGGTGCGGATGTTCAGGTCCGAGATCCGCGTCAGCGAACTGAATACGAACTTGCTATTTGTCTTCACCGCCTCCGCCGTCCAGTGTGGGTTCGAGCAGCAGTCCGGCGAGCAGCGCGGTCCGCTGCGGCATGTGGCGCAGGTCGACGTGCTCATGGGCGGAGTGGGCGCCATCACCCACGGATCCCAGGCCATCGAGCGTCGGCGTGAACTGACTCGTGATGTTGCCGTCCGAGCCGCCGCCAGCACGCCCGTGATCGAGATCAAAATCCATGGCCGTCGCGATGCGGCTCGCCGCCTCCCACAGGCGCCTCCCGCCCGGCGTGTACTCCATCGGCGCACGGCCCTCGGTGCCGTCGATCTCCAGCCTCACTCCTTCCTGCGTCGGGTGCATCGCGCGGAGCGCTTCGTCGATGCGACGGCTGTCCTCGTGAGTAGGGACCCGCACGTCGACGTACGCCGTACTCATCGGTGCGACGACGTTCGGGCGCATCCCGCCGTCGATCGTGCCGACGTTCACGGTGACGCCGGACGCCGGATCGTTCAGCGCATGTAGCTGCTGCACCACGTACGACAACTCCAGGATCGCGCTGATTCCCTCCTCCGGGTTCAGGCCGGCGTGCGCGGCCTTCCCGTGCACGGTGATCTTGTATTGCGCGACTCCCTTGCGGGCTGTCTTCAGACGCCCGTCAGGCGCCAGCGATGGCTCGAGCACGAACGCCCGATCGGCCAGAGGTGCCAGGCGTTGCAGGGTGCTATATGTATCGTGGGTGCCGATCTCCTCGTCGGAGTTGATCAGCATCACCGGCCTCACCGCGGGTTCGAGTCCCAGCTCACCAAGCAGCGTCAGCGCCGACAGCATCTGCGTGATGCCGCCCTTCATGTCGAACACCCCGGGGCCGTGCATCAGGTGACCGTCGAGTCGCACAGGCATGGTCTCGAGGGTCCCGACCGGCCAGACCGTGTCGCAATGGCCAACGAGCAACTGGATCGGAGTTCCCGTCGGTGCCGGCCAGCGGGCGATCAACGTACCGCCGCTGCGTCGACCATTGAACCTCTTGCAGGACATTCCTGCTGCCGCCGCCGCGCCGACGATCATGTCCAGGGCCGCTCCCTGCGTCGCCGGCTCGTCCGATGGTGTCTCGACCTCGGCCAGGCCCTGCAGGAACCTGGTCGCGTGAGGCTGGATCCGCTCGGCTGCCCCCAGCAAGCGAGCTGCAACTTCCTCGCTAGCGGCGCCGCGTTCGAGGTCCGTCATTTCCGCCATCGATTAATGGGCCATGTCTTTCGGGAACGGAAAAGAGTTGGTCGTCTCGATGCGCGCGTAGCGTCCCGGCGACACGTAGACGAGCAGCGGCGCGCCGGCGATCACATCTTGGTCGTCCACGTCTTCGTGGCGGATTGCCCTCTCGGCAGCATGCGCCACCACGATACGCCCGCAGATCAAACTGTTGTCGCCGAACCCATCAATGATGCGGTCGACCTCGCACTCTAGAAACAGGTAGGCGTCGCGCACCAGTTCGCCGTCGACACGCTGAGCCGGGAACGTCGGCACCGCGGCAACGATCGGCTTGGCGGTTTCGGCGCCGCTATCGATGCCGCACCGCGGCGAGGCCGTCAGGCTAGTGATCACCACCTGCGATGCACGCGGGTAGCTCACCGTGAACACACCCTCGCGTTGGCAGTTCTGGTAGGTACCGTGCCGCGGAGTGCAGACGAATCCGAAGTGTCCCTCCCAACTCATGGGGAAGGCCAGGTGTTTCGGCGCCAGATCGTACGCGCCGTCTTGTTCGCGGGTTCCGACCAGGACCAGGGGCGCGACTGAGAACACGGTCTCCCAGATTGCGACACCGGGCAGTGTCTGGACGCCTTCGGGTAGTCGTTTGTCCATGGCGCGGGCTCCTGGCAGGCCGTGGCTAGAGTCTGATGGGTGCCGGCAAGAGGCCCCTAAATCATACCTGGATATCCGAAATTGTGCCGGAGTTTCGCTGCCACCGAGCCTAGCAGCCTGCTAGCGTCTCGCCCTGGACTCCATCACAAAGGCCCCGAGGGGCTCTTCCGGTCACTAATGGCTTTTGTTATGCTCTGCTGGCGAATAACCTCTCTAACTAGGTAATCGACGTGTTTGAGATCTCTTTCTGAGAGATTCACTGCGGGGACGGCAAACTGTGCTTCGTAAGGTGCTAACAGCTCTGTTCATGATCGGCTTAGCCGTCGCGCTGCCTTCAGCAGCTGACGCGCAAGGCCTGCGCGGCAGCAAAGCATCGATGGACCGTCAGAACCAGCAGGCTCGCGCCCACGACTTCACTTTCCTGCGCAACGGCAGCCACGTCCGCACTTTCGCCAGTTCAGGCCTTCTGGTTCGCCTGCCGGGCAACAGCGACTACGCCCTCAACGCGGTGTCGTATCCGTATGCGCGGCCCGAGGTAAAGCTATTCGTCGAGCGCCTGTCGTCACAGTTCCGCGCCGCCTGTGGCGAGCAACTCGTGGTGACCAGCCTCACGAGGCCGCAGTCCGGCCAGCCGCGCAACGCGTCGTCACGATCGGTTCATCCCACCGGCATGGCCCTCGATATCCGCCGGCACAACACACCAGCGTGCCGCAGTTGGCTGGAACGGGTACTGCTATCGCTCGAGGGCAGCCGCGTCCTCGAAGTGAGTCTCGAACAGCGCCCGCCGCACTACCACATTGCCGTGTTTCCGGACCCGTACCGCAAGTACGTGGCCGCCCTCGGAAACAGGCCGCCGACCGCTGGTGCGGGCACCTACACGGTTGCTCGCAAGGACACGCTCTGGCGTATCGCGCAAAACCACGGCACCACGACCTCTGCCATCCAACGCGCCAACAACCTCCGCAGCACCACGATCTACCCCGGCCAGAAACTGCTCATCCCCGCGGACCGCTGAGCGCCGCTACCTCGTCTTGAGGAACCGCGTCTGATCGAAAAGGTCATCGTACTGGCGCCGAACGGCGGTCCAGTTGAAGCGCCCGCGCAGATCGGCCGCTATCGCCACCGCGTCGTAGCGGGTCGGGTCGGGCATCGAGAGCGCCGTGCACAGACGCTCCACAAGTTCCTCGGACGAGTCGTAGAGACACGCCCCTGAGTACGCCGGAGGGACGATCTCCGGGTAGCTCAGCCGGCGCGGGAGCAACGGAAACGCACCGGCAACCGCAGCCTCGACGACGCTGATGCCGAAGAACTCATGGTGCGCGGTGGAGACGACGACGCGCGATTGACCCAACAATCGTGCGTACTCGGCGCGCGGCAAGAATCCCTGGTGCACGACGCGAGCGCCGAGCGCGGCAATGCCGGCGGCCAGCTCCGCCGGCGGCGGGTCCGGGCTTTCGCCGCAGAGGGCAACCTGGAAGTCGACACCGCGGGCAGCCACGGCTTCGAGCGCGGTGCACAGACCCTGTGGGTTCTTGTCGTATTCCCAGCGCTGATTCCACACCACTAGGGGGGCGCGGGGACCGTTACCGGGCCCTGGAAGATCGCCGACCTCGATACCGACCGGAATCACCTCGCAGCGATCCGACAGAGCCATCAACCCGTCGCGTTCGCCCGCCGCAGGCAGCCGCTCGAGCAACTCCGCCAGGCCCTCGAAGAACACACTCCGATGAAACGCCGAGTTGAAGACGACACGGTCGGCCGCCGCCATCGAACGCGCGTTGATGAGCCCGAAGAAGCGGGCCTGTTCCCGGCGCTGCCGGACTCGGTCGGGCGAACCCGGTTGTTCCCGCAGCGGGTACGTCAATTGGTTCTCGTGCATGTACAGCACGAGCGGCGCAGCGCCGACGTACGTTCGCGCCAATCCGGCGAAGGCAGCGAGATCGAGCATATCCGTGGCCAGCAACACATCAGGGCACGGCTGGCCTCGCAACTGTCGCGCCATGGCCAGGGCCGCGCCCTGCATCCGCCATCGCCAGTCTCGGTTCTCGAGTCCGACGACGCTTACCTCGGCCCTGCAATGGCGTACGAGGCCGTCCGCCCACGCGCGGTGGCTACCGCCGTGATACGGCGACAGCAGCGTCACCCGCGGGTGACGCGGCACCGGGTTCACTCGTCGGGCACGTGCGTCAGGCCACGCGAACCTTTGAGCTTGCGCGCGGTTCGCAGCGTGACCTCGCAGTTGCTGTCGATCGCACGAATCGTCCGGGTCTTGGTGAGCACGTCCGCGCCATCGAGCACCAAGGCATCCCCGTTGTTGTCGACCGTCAGGCCTGTGGCAAACAACAACGGATACGGAGGCAGACAAGGCTGCTGAAACTTCGTGCCACGGATCCTCACGAGCTCGCCGACGTTGATGATCCAGTGCCACCCCGTGCGGTCGATGTCATAGGCCGTTGCCTGAATCCCGGCGTCGTCCCAGACCGCCTTCACACGATTCAGTTTCTTGCCCTCGATGCGATAGAGAACGTCCCAACGCACATCAAAGACCGGCGATACGAGATCTCCGGAGCCCCCGTCGATGAAATGGATCACGCCCTTCTTGTCTCGAGCGACCAACTTAGGATTGGAGAGTTCCTTGTTGGTCGCGATCTGAGCGATCTCGGCCGTGGCAAGATCGTAGCGCCAGACAGCGCCGTCGAGTGGCATCTCGTCGTTCGTTTCAGCACCTTGATCGACGATCACGAGCCCACCGGCTCCATCGAACACGACGTCGTTGGCGAAATCGAACTCGCCGGCAACCACGGACGCCTTGCCGGTCGCGGGAGCGTAAAGCAGGACCTGCGAAACAGCCGCGATCGCTAACAACCCGCTCACCGGATCGTAGTCCACGCCTCTCGGGATGAAGTCCTGGCCCTTGAGCTTGGCTGCGAGCACCCTGCCGCCGCCCGCCTTCACCTGCAGCGCGCGGTTCCTCACCGATGTCGCGGAAAGCAGATCACCGGGCTCGAGTTGCAGCCGCCTGAGCTGCGCTCGCGCACCGATCGGCGGTAGCTCCAGGGCCCGCTTCCTCGCCACCTCGGCGTCCAGGCGAATCAACGCCGACCGCGTGAGGGCAACGTCGCCTTGCCCCTGCGGACTAGACGTCGCGGCCATGGGGACGGCCAAGACCGCTATCGCACCGGCAACAACAACTCTGGACACAGGTTTCGCCATGGACATCTTTCGTGGGCCTGGGCCCGGACAACGGGCCTCGGGCGACTGACAACGGCCGAGTATACCGGCCCGGCGCGCGATTGACCGGCCATCGACCCGGGCTTACGATGTCCGTCCTGGATGGTGGCCGTAGTTCAATTGGTAGAGCGCCTGCCTGTGGCGCAGGATGTTGCGGGTTCAAGTCCCGTCGGCCACCCCTTCTCACGCGTCCGTAGC
>JAJCXT010000014.1 GCA_029263295.1 Acidobacteriota bacterium
CCAGCGGTAGTAGTAGGTGGCATCGATCTCGGCGTCGGGCGTCTCGAGAAACGGGATGTTGTCGGCATACCAATCCCAGTCGCGATTGTCCCACCAGTCGAAACGCTCGAGCTGGGCCCGCTTGTCGAGAACACCCGCAGCTTCGCCGGGCTGCAGCGGTCCGCACCCTGTGGCAACGACGAGGAGTGCGGCGGCGAGCTGGTGTTTCATCTGTCCTCTCACCGAACGGAAAAGCGGAACACGGTCCGTGAGTCATAGACCTCGCCCGGCCGCAGGATCGTCGAAGGGAAACTCGGTTGGTTCGGCGAATCAGGATAGTGCTGGGTTTCCAGACAGAATCCCGAACGGTGCTCGTAGGGTCCACCGTTCTTGCCCGTGATCGTGCCGTCGAGGAAGTTGCCGGAGTAGAACTGCACGCCGGGTTCGGTCGTGAGCACCTCCAGCACCCGGCCGCTGCCTGGATCGAACACCTTGGCCGCAAGAACCAGCGCCCGGTCCATGGCATCGGCATCGACGTCGCGGTTGAGCACGAAGTTGTGGTCGTAGCCGCCGCCGAAAGCGAGTTGCTCGTTGTCCGCGCTGATCTCACGTCCAATCGGCTTCGCGATGGTGAAATCGAACGGGGTGTCCGCGACCGGCACGATCTCGCCGGTGGGTATCAGGGTCGAGTCCACCGGCGTGTAGTGGTCGGCGTTGAGAGTCAGTTCGTGTGCCAGGACGTCACCGCTAGTGGCGAGGTTGAAGTACGTGTGCTGGGTGACGTTCACCGGCGTCGGCGCATCGGTCGTGATCGCGTAGTCGATCGCCAGAGCGTTGTCGTCGCGCAACGTGTAGGTGACCTGCGCCGTGACAGTGCCCGGGTAGCCCTCGTCCCCGTCCGGGCTCACATAGGTCATTCGTAGCGCCCCGGCAGGACCCCCTTCGTCGTTGTCATCCAATTCGATGACCTCCACCGCCCACAACACCTTGTCGAATCCCACAACGCCACCATGCAGATGATTGGGACCGTTGTTGGTGGCCAGTTCGTACTCGGTGCCATCGAGAGTGAACCTGCCCGCTGCGATGCGATTGCCGTACCGGCCGACGACGGCTCCGAAGTACGGCGGGTCGGCAACGTAGCCGTCGAGGGAATCGAAGCCCAACGCGACATCTCCGAACTCCCCGGCCGCATCCGGTACGCGCAGGTGCGTGATGATCGCGCCGTAGTCGATCGCGACGACCACCATCCCGCCCGCGTTTCGCAGCGTGTAGGCCGTTACCGCACGGCCGTCTGGAAGCACGCCGAAAGGCGCGCTTGCCACACGCTCGACGGCAACGTTGGTGGCCTCCTGTGCCGGATCAGCGCAGGCCGCCAGCAGCACTACCAGGCCACCTGCTAGCGCGAAGGAAGTCGCGCGCGCGGCGTTCTTCACCGGGGTTACTCCGTCTGTGCGGGAACCTGACCTTCCCACCACTGCCGCAAGGGACGGGCGGCCTGCTCACTCTGGGTGTGGCCCACAGCGTCGATGAACTCGGTAACCGCCCGCGGCCCGACGGTTTCCAGCAGCACCTCGACGAACGTCTGCCGGTCGGCCACGACGCCCGGCTCCCATTCGGCATAGAACGGCCGGTGCACCACTCCGTTCCTGCGTTCGGCGCGTTGTCGGACGATTCGGTCGATGACGATTTCGAGGCTCTCCGCGTCGGTCCACGAAGCCCGGTAGAGCACCCGGCCGCCACCGCCGACCACGTAGGCCATGTTCGGAAGGCGTCCGTAGGCGTGGTGCAGCGTGCCGTCGAGATCGTCCACCAACATGGGCCGCTCCAGGCTATCGCGCGCGACCATGTCGCGAGCATGCTGCAGCTTCTCTTCGATGCTGGTCAGGTGCGCGTACCGTTCGCCGGGATGCGCCTCACGCGTGTAGACGAATACGGATGACACGCCATGGTCCGCGTACTTCGCGGCCATGGCCTCGAGAGCTGGCGCCGCCAGCCCACAGTACGGTCACGTGATCGAGCCGAACTCGATCACGCACGGGCCGCTACGCCAGTAGCTCGACAGGCGAACTGGCTCTCCGGTAGCGACATCGAGAACCTCGCCGTTCGGCGCCCGCTCGCCCACGGCCAGTGCACGCGGAAACGCGAGAAAGTCCGGCATGTCCATGTCGATCGGAAAGCTCTCGTAGTTGTAGGTCGACAATTCCGGGGACTCCGAGTGAGTTTGTCTGTAAGGTCTGGGTCGTTCTGGAGACTACCTGCTTCGATGAATCACCGCACAGTTTCGCCCTCCGAATGCCAGGCCATACTCGAACGCCATCGCGATGCGCTGTGGCGGCTCACAGCCGGGTATGCCCGCCAACGCGCGGATCGTGAGGATCTCTATCAGGAGATCCTCCTGGCTGTTTGGGGCGCCCTGCGCCGATTTCGTGGCGACTGCTCGGAGCGGACCTTCGTTTACCGTGTGGCCCATAACCGTGGGATCACGCATCGAGCCCGCGTTCACCGGGCGCGTGGCCCGTCGCTCGACGAGGTGCTGGCGCCGGCGGACCAACGTGACAGCCCTGAGGTCGAGACCATCGAGCGCGAACGCGCCGCGGGGCTGGGCGAAGCCATACGCCAACTGCCGCTCGCCTACCGCGAGGTCGTGATGCTCCGGCTCGAGGGTCTCAGCTCGCGGGAGATCGCGGAGATCACGGGCATCAACGAAAACAACGTCGACGTGCGGCTGACGCGAGCGCGCCTGCGACTCCGCAAAGCACTCACCGAAGAGGAAACTCGATGACGGACGGAACTGATCCCTGGGACGCCCTTTCGGCGAACTGGCAGGGCAACGAAGACACCGGGCCCACAGGCGATGTGGCGCGTGTCGTCGAGTCGAGGCAGCGCCGGGGTACGCTCCGCCTGTGGCTCGTCGCCGCCCTGGAGGTACTGATCGTCGGGGCGGTCGTGGTCTTGACCGCGACCACGCTGAGGCGCGGACCGAACACCATCGAGATCGTTCATCTGATCGCCGTGTGGGTGGTTCTGGTCGTAGCTCTCCGATTCGCGATCAAGAACCGCCGGGGGCTCTGGCGCCCGAACGGCGAGAGCACCATCGATTACTTGTCGCTGTGCGAAGAACGCGCGCGCCGCAAGCTGCGGACAGCGCGCTTCGTGCTGCAACTCGTGCTGGCGCAGACCGTCATGGTACTCGCGCTTCTAGCGTGGAAAGCGGGGCGGACCGGCGGGCTCTCCAGCCTTTTCTCGGATACTGCGCTCGCCGCCGTGGTACTGGCCGGATACATCGGTTGGGCGGTGTGGTTCCGCAGCCGTGCGCAAGGCGAACTGGCGTGGGCAACCGACCTGCGACGGTCCATTGCCGACGCGAAGCCGGGTTCCGCGGGTAAAGATCTGTAAGGTTCCGGCCGAAGCCCAGACTACCTCACCAGAACGCTCACAATTCACCTGGAGGTAGTCATGCTTCGCCACGTTGTTGCGGCGGTATCGTTGTTGTCCCTAGCCGCCGGCGTCTCCGCCCGCGCACCCCAACCGGCTACGCACGACATCCTAATCCGCAACGTCACCGTCATCGACGGCACCGGCTCGGCGCCGCGCGGGCCGCTCTCCGTTCTTGTTGCCGACGGCCGCATTGCCGCGATCGATTCGCCAGCCGCTATCGCGCCGCCGGAGGGCGCTCTCGTGATCGACGGAACGGGCCAGTTCTTGATCCCGGGGCTCATCGACATGCACGCCCACGTCACCCTCGGACCGGTGCGTGTCGAGATAGCCGACGGCGTGCCAGCGATGCGTCTGGAGCAAGAGCCGGCGCTTCCAGCCACCTCCTTCGATCTTCTCCTCGAACATGGCATCACGACGATTCGCGACCCGGGTGGGGATACCGAGCGTGTCGTAGCACTGCGCGACGAAATCGCCGCGGGTCTTCGCGCCGGGCCACGGATGTTCGTGGCTGGAAACGTGATCGATCGGACGCCTTTTGAGGGGCTGGTCGAGAACTTCGCCGACGAGGCAGAGCTGCGAGCGCTGATCCGGGCGCAAGCGGCGGATGGCGTGGACTTCGTGAAGCTCTACGTCACACTAACCCCGGACCTGATGGCCGCGGCAGTCGACGAAGCCCACCGAGCCGGGGTCGGCACGATCGCGCACACGCTGATGACCAGCTGGACTGACGCCGCGCGCGCCGGACTCGATGGCATCGTCCACATCCTGCCCGGCAACCCCGGTCTTCTTCCAGAGGAGGCCCGGGACCAGTACATGCACGACATGACCACCGGCACGCAGTTCATGTTCACCTGGTTCGAGTACGTTGATCTCGACGGGCCCGCGATTCAGGAGATGATCGCAGCGCTCGCCGAGCACAGCGTAACGGTGGATCCGACGCTGGTGATGTGGGAGACGGTCGTCCGCGGCGACGACCCGGAGGTCGTGCAGAGCCCGTGGCTCGGTCGAGTTCCCGGCAGCATGCTGGAAAACTGGCAAACGACCTTCAACATGAACCCCGGCTGGGTAGCGGCGGACTTCGAGCGCGGCCGCGAGGCGTTCACAACTGCCCTCGACCTCACCCGTCGCCTACACGAAGCTGGCGTCTTGCTTACCGCCGGTACCGACGCGAACAACCCCTGGGTGGTTCCGGGCGTGAGCCTGCACCGCGAGCTGGAACTTCTGGTCGATGCCGGTATCCCTGCGCTGGACGTCCTGACGATTGCCACGCGCAACGGGGCCATGGTGCTGGGAATCCTCGATGAGGTCGGCACGATCGAGGAAGGCAAGGTCGCGGATCTCGTTCTGCTTGCGGAGAATCCGGCCGCCGATATCTCAGCCTCAAGTTCGATCGTCGAGGTTCTACAGGGCGGCCTCCTCCAGGCGCGAACCGCCCGAGCTGGCGCGACGCACTGAGTCCACGGAGCGACTAGTCCGCCTCTGGCGCACTGTTCGTATCAACCGCGCGTGGGTCGCGGCCTGCGTCGCGGAGCGCCTGGCGCAGGATGAACTCGACCTGCGCGTTCAGCGAGCGGAGTTCGTCGTCTGCCCAACGGCGGAGTTGGGCGTGGACCTGAGGGTCCAATCTGAAGAGAACTGCTTTGCGCTTGGCCATGAGCCGACTCGATTCCGAGCCCCGGTCGCCCGGGGCCCGGCGGGATCTACCTCAGCCGGGGCACCTTCTGGTCAGTAGAGGCTGCCGGCATTAACGATGGGTTGTGTGTGCGAGTCGCTCGTCAGCACGACGAGCAGGTTGCTCACCATGGCGGCCTTGCGCTCTTCGTCGAGTTCGACGATCGACTTCTTCGAGAGTTCCTCGAGCGCATGCTCGACCATTCCAACAGCGCCGTGCACGATCTTCCTGCGCGCGGCGATGATCGCAGCAGCCTGCTGCCGCTGCAGCATGGCCGAGGCAATCTCGGGCGAGTATGCCAGGTGGCTGACGCGCGCCTCGATGACTTCGACTCCCGCCTTGTCGAGGCGATCCTGTATCTCCACCGCGAGCTTCGCAGAGATCTCGTCGGTGTGCGACACGAGTGAGACCTCGCCCTCCTCGAACACGTCGTACGGATAGTGCGTAGCGAGCGCCCGACCCGCCGCCTCGCTCTGCACGTGCACGTAGTGCTTGAAGTCATCAACCATGAACACCGCTTCGGCAGAGTCGACGACCTTCCACACCACGACCGCGGCGAACTCGATGGGATTACCGCGCTTGTCGTTGACCTTGAGCTTGCCGGTCTCGAAGTTGCGCACCCGCAACGAGAGCGCCTTCTTCGTGAAGAAGGGGTTCGCCCAGCGCAGTCCCGGAGCGTGTACGGTGCCGACGTACTTGCCGAACAGTTGCATGACCTTGCCCTCGTTGGGCGCAACTGTGAACAACCCGAAGAACATGACGACGTTCGCGGCCCACAGAAGGCCGACGGCAACGACGGTAGCTATGCGTAGGCCCCCGCCCTGCTGCGCGAGCGCGCGGAGCGACAGGAACATGAGATAGCTGAGGCCAAGCTGCGTCGCGATGAGCACGAACAGCCTGTTGAGCCCGTTGGCTGCTTTGACTTCGATCTCGCGGATCATGGTGAGAACTCCTTCGGGCCTGCGCCCCTTTTTCGCCAGGCATCGCGCCTCTCCTACCCGGTTGAGCGAAGATGCCAGCCGCCCTCAGAGTATCATAATGATATCACTATGCAAGCACCCTTCGGTCGCACGTACTGCTTTTCTCTCGCGCGTGTTGCGGACAACGACGGCGTCTAGCGCTTGAAACCCGCTACGTAGCAGACCCAGGCCTCGTCGTTATCCGCGGTCTCTGCCTGGGTGTACACACCATCGCCCTCACCGCTCTCGGGGTCCGTGCCTTCCCAGTAAACCTTCGAGTCTGCGAATCCCGCGTCTGCCAACGCATCGCGGATTTCCGGGATCGTGTACATCCGCCACTCATAGGTGAAGGCGCGCTCGAGCTTGCTGCCGTCGGGAAACCTGAAATCGATGTAACAGGTCGCACGTTGTTGAACGGGGTCGAACTGGTCCTGGTCCCAGACGTAACTGAAGTCGTCGTACTCGGTCTCCTCACTCATTCGCGCCACGGACGCCGGGCCGCCGTACGCGTCGAGCAGCAACATCCCGGTTTTGCCCAGGTGCTCGTGGCACGCACGGAAGTACGCCACGAGGTCGGGTCGCCGCTCGAACAGAAAGTACGAGAAGTTCTGCGCCATGACCACGTCGGCCGGGTCTGTGAGCGCGCTGCGTACGTCCCCGTGCACGAGCCCCACCCGACGACGTGACTTCTTGGGCAGTGGGTCGACGTTGTGCGTCTGTCCCCAGTCGAGGGTCTCGCGATCGAGATCGACTCCCCAGGCGATATTGCGAGGGTGCGCACGGACCCAGTCGCGACAGACGCCGGCCGTGCCGCAGAAATCCTCGCGCAGGACGAACGGACGCCGCGCGAACTCGGACCGAAAGGTGTCGATCGCGAATTCGACATCGACTTCGGGCTCCTGCACCGCACGCTCGTAGAGCGCGTGCCTGTCCGCCAGGTCAGCCATCGTCGGTTTGTCCGCTTTCTTCCGCTTGCCCATCGCCGCGCGCGCCTCCTGTTCACGTCCTCACTAGCAGCCCGCGCAGTTTACGCGCCGCGGCGCCTTGCGGCCGCCTTTGACAGTCGCCATGCTACGGCCTGCCGCAACACCCACCGGAGAATACCGATGAAACTGCGTCCCGCCGTGGCTCTGCTCACCCTCGTTCTTCTGGTCGGCGCCTGCACAGGCAGTGCGGCCGTCCGCTACGACACGATTCTCCGTGGCGGCACGGTGTACGACGGCAATGGCGGTGAGCCTTTCGTTGCCGACGTGGCGATCGAAGATGATCGCATCGCGATGATCGGCGACCTCAGTGCCGCTGTCAGTGACAACGAGGTTGATGTTGCCGGGCTCGCGGTCAGCCCGGGGTTCATCAACATGCTCAGCTGGGCCGTCGATTCGCTTGTCATGGACGGACGTTCGCAGGGCGATATCCGGCAAGGCGTGACGCTCGAAGTGTTTGGCGAAGGCGTGTCGTACGGACCGCTGAGCGACGCCCAGAAAGAGGCTCTCGTGGCCAGCTGGATAGCCTCCAGCGACAGCGAGGACGAACTGCGGACCCGACTCGGCTTCGCCGCGGACGCCCCATTGGAGGTGCCGTGGACGACGCTGGGCCAATATCTCGAATTCCTCGTCGACAAGGGCATCAGCCCGAACGTGGCCTCCTTCGTAGGCGCCACGACGCTGCGCGTGCACCAGATCGGCTACGAGGATCGGCCGCCAACCGATGTCGAGCTCGCCACCATGCAGGAGCTCGTGCGGGAGGCGATGCTCGAGGGAGCGATGGGGATCGGTTCCTCCCTCATCTATGCGCCGGCGTTCTATGCCAGCACCGAGGAGTTGATCGCGCTCAACTCCGCTGCTAGCGAGTACGGCGGCTTGTACATCTCCCACATGCGGTCTGAGGGCAATCGCTTGCTCGAGGCCGTCGACGAACTGCTGACGATCGCCCGCACGGCCGACGTAGCGGCGGAGATCTATCACCTCAAGGCCGGCGGACAAGAGAACTGGTCGAAGATGGACGAGGTGATCGCCAAGGTCGAGGCAGCGCGCGGCGAAGGCCTCGCGATCACCGCCGACATGTACACGTACACGGCCGGCTCGACCGGCCTGGACGCGGCCATGCCGCCGTGGGTGCAGGAAGGCGGTTACGCGGCCTGGGCCGAGCGGTTGCGGGATCCCGCAACGCGTGCCCAGGTAAAGACAGAGATGACCACACCCACGAACGACTGGGAGAACCTCATGATGGCGGCGGGCCCTGAAGGCACGCTGCTGGTCGGCTTCCAGAACGAGGAGCTGCGGGCTCAGTACACTGGCAAGACGCTCGCCGAGGTCGCTGAGGCGCGCGGCACCCACTACGCCGAAACCGCGATGGACCTCGTGGTCGAAGACGGCACCCGCGTACAGGTTGTCTATTTCCTCATGTCGGAGGAAAACGTCGAGAAGCAGATCGCCCTACCGTGGCTGTCGTTTGGCTCCGATGCCGGCTCATTGGCCACCACCGTGCCGTTCACGCTAACCAGCACCCACCCACGCGCCTACGGCAATTTCGCCCGGTTGCTGGGCCGCTACGTGCGCGACCGTGAGGTAATCACGCTGCAGGAGGCGATCCGCAAGCTGGCCGCATTGCCCGCCGACAACCTCGGAATTACCGATCGCGGCCGCCTGGTTCCGGGACACTACGCCGATATCGCCGTATTCGACCCGGCGACCATCAGCGACCACGCCACGTATGAGACGCCCCACCAGTACTCCACGGGCATGGTGCATGTCTTCGTCAACGGTGGGCACGTGCTCAGGGATGGCGAGCATACCGGGGCGCTGCCCGGCCAGGTCGTACGAGGCCCCGGCTGGAATGGCGCGCGAGCTAGCGGTCAGTAGCCAGCGTAGAATTGGGCGTCATCGCCTGTTACCGGGTCGCTAACACCAAACTCGCAAAAGTCATCGACCGCGTGCAACCGAAGCAGGCAGAATAGTTGGGCACCCCCCGCCCTTCACGCCTCATCCCACGAGTCGAGCTTGACCATCCACCTTCGCCCACCGATCGCGCTCTTGTTGCTGGGTGCGATCGCCGCCGGCACCGCGTTGGCGGGCGCGCAGGCACCAGAACTGCCCGATAGGGTGCCGCTCGACATGAGCGTCTGGTATCGGCGCGACTACGCTCGCTGCAACGGCGCCGGGCGAGTAACCAAGGGCGGCGACAGCATCACGATCCAGGCCGACCACTCTGCCCTCAAGTACTGGCAGGCGCCTACGCTCATTGGACCGCTACCGATCAACGAGCGCTGGGGTTGGATTCGTCGTTGCGACCGTCCGCCGGGCGCATTCGCGGCCGAGGTTCGCAAACAGGACGCGCAGACGTTGATCCGAATAGCCGACTACCCCTACATCACCTGGCGGTGGCGGATCGAAGGCACGGTGGACGACTCGCGCACGGCAAACTCCGCGGGGAAGATCCTCAGCGCCGGCGATGACTTCGCGGCCAAGATTGGGTTTCAGATGCTTCCTAGAGACGGCGACGATCTACGCGAGATCGCGTACGTCTGGACGCGGAGTATTCCCGAAGGGACGACGCTCGTGCAGGAAGCTGGGGCGCTGTTCTGGCATTTCAGCTTCTACCGGATCGTGGCCGAGAGCGGTGATGAGCATGTCGGCGAATGGCGTACCGAGACCCGCAATCTCCTCGAGGAATACCGTCGCATCTGGCCTGACGAAGAACCCGGAGAGTTGATGCGGGTCTTCCTGATGACCGACGGCGACAACACCGGCACGATAGCCACCGCGACCTACGCGGACATCGTGCTGCACCGCACCCGGCCCGAACGGCTAGACACCGATCGCTAGCCAACCGACTCCGCGTGCGGAGCCTGGCAGCGCGTAGTACGTTGCCCGGACCATGAAGATCGGCCTCGTAGGATTTCCAGGCAGCGGCAAGACAACGGTGTTCAATGCCCTCACAGGGCTCGACGCGGACACCGGCTACGGCGGCGCCAAACCCGGCACCAAGAACCTCGGTGTCGTGCGGGTTCCCGACCCGCGCGTGGACGCGTTGGCGGGGTTGTACTCCCCGAAGAAGACTACCTACGCGGAGATCACGTTCTGCGACATCGCCGGTGGCACCGGCAGTCGGGAACTGGATCGTTCCGTGCTCAACTCGATGCGCGAGATGGACGCCATCTGCCAGGTGCTATGCGCCTTTGATAGTCCGACAGCCACCGAGCCGGCCGATCCAGGCCGTGAGCTGAGCGATCTACAGATCGAGACCGTTCTGGCGGATCTCGAGATCGTCGAGCGTCTGGCGCACCGTTTGCGCAAGGACCGCTCGGACCCGCAGTTACTCAAGCTCCTCGAGCGCATCCTTGAACACCTCGAGAACGAGCAGCCCGTGCGCTCGCTGGGGCTTGACGCCAACGAACGCAAGGCTGTTTCCGGTTACCAGTTTCTGTCGCTCAAACCGCTACTGCTGGTGCTCAACGTCGCCGAGGATGCGGTGGCGGAAGAGCCCGCGCCGGAGTTGGTCGCAGCGGCGGCAGCCGCCGGTAGTGGCCTCGTGCCCCTGTCGGCCCAGGTGGAAATGGACATCGCCCAGATGCCCGCGGCAGACCGATCGGAGTTCTACGAGGAGCTCGGCCTTGGCGAACCTGCCAGTCACCGGTTCGTGCGCGCGGCCTTCGGGCTCTTGCGGTTGGCAACCATGCTCACCGCGGGTCCTGACGAATGCAGAGCCTGGCCGGTGCGCATGGGCAGCACGGCGCCAGTGGCCGCCGGCAAGATCCACTCTGACATCGAACGCGGCTTCATCCGTGCTGAGGTAACCCGCTGGGACGACCTCGTCGAGTTGGGCTCCGAAGCCAAGTGCCGCGAAGCGGGCAAGCTACGCGTCGAAGGGCGCGACTACGTCGTCCAGGACGGCGACGTGTGCCACTTCCGCTTCAACGTCTGACCCGGGCGTCCACAGCAGGTTTCCGCCGCGTTCTGTTACCGCGCCGCGTCGACCAGCTGCAGGATCCGGCCGAGCAGAGCGTCGTGAACCGCGTCGGGCTCTTCGCTCGCGTCGACGGTCTCGATAGCGGTCTCGTCGACGAAGCCAAGGTACAGCTCACGTACCTTCTCGAGATACTCGCGCCCCTCGAAACTGTTGGCCTGACCACGCGACTCGGCGATTCGCCGCAGCGCGATATCGACGGGTAGGTCGAGAATCAGCGTAAGGTCGGGGCGCGGCGCGATCGCCTCGTTCTTCGCTCGGATCATCAGTGGGTCGAGGCCGAGCGCGCCCTGATACACAACAGAAGAAAGGTAGTAGCGGTCCATCACAACGTGGCGCCCGGCCGCGATCGCCGGCTCGATGTTGTCGCGAACATCGATGCGCCGATCTTCGAGGAAGAGATGCATCTCTTCCTCCGGGGTGATGTCTCGGCCCTCCACAAAGACGCGGCGTAGCTCACGGCCGAACTCGCTGTCCCCGGGCTCACGGAATGTCACCGCGCGCTCCCCATGCTCGACCAGCGCTGCGACGAGCCTGTGAGCCTGGGTGGACTTGCCGCAGCCGTCGATCCCCTCGAGAGCGACTAGCAGCCCGTGTTTCGGCGTCATGTTCTGTTTCCAGGTCTATACTCGCGAATCGGACTCGGCATTTTCACACACTGTGAGGAATACGGATGACGCCAACCACCCGCCGCGGACTCGTCCTCTGCGCGATCATCCCAGTAGCCTTCGTGAGCGGCGCCCTGTTCACCGCGTCGCCAAGCGACACCGAGCGACAACCGGGTGCCACGGGTCACGCTCCGGCGACACCGCGCGTCCCCGAATTGGTGGCCACTTTCTCCATCGTCGGATTCGACCCGGACACGGGTGACCTCGGGATCGCGGTGCAATCCAAGTTCTTCGCCGTCGGAGCCGTGGTTCCCTGGGCCCGCGCCGGCGTGGGGGCCATCGCAACACAGTCGTACGCCAACACCGCCTTTGGACCCGACGGACTGGACCTGCTGGCCTCTGGCGAGGCCGCCGAGGATGCCCTGAACCAGTTGCTTGAGGGAGATCCCGGCAAGGCGCAGCGGCAACTCGGAGTCGTCGACGCTCAGGGCCGGGCGGCGACGTTCACCGGCGAGTCATGCCTGCCGTGGGCCGGCGGACGAACGGGCGAACACTACGCCGCGCAGGGCAACATCCTGGCCGGGCCCGGAGTTGTCGACGCGATGGCTGATACGTTCGAGAGTAGCTCTGGCGATCTCGGCGGTCGCCTCCTGGCGGCGCTCGCGGCCGGACAAGCGGCTGGTGGCGACGCCCGCGGCCGGCAATCGGCTGCCCTCGTTGTCGTCCGGGAAGACGGCGGCTACGGCGGCTATAACGATCGTTATGTTGATCTCCGCGTCGACGATCACACCGCGCCGATCCGCGAGTTGCGCCGGCTGTTCCACATCCGACTGGCACGCGTCGCGATGGACGCCGCAGGGCGAGCGCTGGGCGACGGCGACCATGACCTCGCGCTGAGCGCCGCCCGGCGTGCCCTCGAATACCACCGCGAGGACGGCGCCGCATGGCTGACACTCGCGCGCGTTCACGTCGCGCGTGGCGAGCTAGCAGAAGCCGGAGAAGCCGGCCGTCAGTCTCTGCTCCGGGATCCCTGGCTCAAGAGCGCGGCTCTGCGCGGCATGGTCGACAAGGCACTCATCGAACGTTTGTTACAGGTGGAGGTCTTCGCGCGCCTCTGGGAGTCAATCGAGGCGGACCTCTAGCGGCGCGAGTTCTGGCGGCCGCTCCAACCTACTCCGCCAGCGCCGACTCCGTCGCGGCGCCGAAAAGCCCGAACTCCAGCACGTCGATGCTGGTCTCCGCCCCCGGGCGGATGAGATAGGGCGTGACAATCAGCGCCATACCCACCACTGAGGACAGTTCGTTGTCGCCCAGCGTTCCTTCGATCACACCTTCGTCGCCAGGACCAAGGCGCCGGAAGGAGGACCACACCACCCCGGTCGACGAGATCGATGGCAACACAGCTACAACACGTTCCCATGTGGTCTGCTGTCCGGTGACGTCTCGCGACCAGAGTTGTAACGCCACTCGCCACTCGCGCTCGCTGCCCAGACGCAGGCTCAATCCATTGAACGAAGACCAATCGGCACTCCCGTCGGGCCGCCAGGCAACGGCCGAATGGATATTCTGTTGTTCCTGTCGCGGGATACGAAACTGCCAACGTAGCCCTTCCGATAGTGGCCCCAGGGCGCTCATCGACCGCTCGTCGGATTCGGCCGCCCACCCCGGCTGGGCCAATAGGGACCGGGTGATCGGAGGTCCTGGCGGAGGCGGCACCATGAAGCGCCTGCCTTCCGCGATCACCTGCCGCGGCCACAGGTAAACAGGATTGCTCAGGATCCAGGGCATCGAGCCATCGCGCCCCGCGCCCGCCGGTCCGTCGGTGCGGAACACCTGCACTCGATACGTGCCCGCCTGTCTCGTCGAGTACTGAAGGTCATCACCCTCCCGCGAGGCGATCGGCTCCCCGTCGCGGACCAGTTCGATCCGATAGCTGCCGGCCCCGCCTAGCCCAGCCGTGAACGTCCACTCGCTATCGGCCATGGCCACCGCCGCGCCCGGCCCAATCGGGCGCCCACCCCGACCTGCGTCCGCCCGTCGCACTGTGAACTCGAACCCGGGCGCCTTGCCGGCCGCCTCGACGATCACCACCGATTCGCCGCGGCCCAGAGCCTCCTCCACTCGCAGCGCCGCGACACGCGCATCACCGCCAGACGATTCCTCGCGACTTCGCTCCAGCCAGACCGTCGTCGTGAGAGCGCCCATCGCGTGTTCGTACGTAGGCATCCCGAGAAACTGTGGTCCGTGGGCGTCGACGCCACCGACGATACTCAGCCGCCGTGGCCAGGGTGCTGCGTCGGAGGCTGTGTGTTGGTCCCACGCGGCCAGGCTCGCGGGAACCTCGGTCAGCGCGAGCAATAAGGTGGCTGCCGGGCTAGCGGGATAAGCGAGGGCGGCTCTCGCCAGCGGCGCCCAGGCGCCGTCTACGAGCCTCTCGAGCGCGCCGGCCAGGTTGGGGATCTCGAGTCCATCGACGGTGTTGTAGCCGCCCCGCCACGCATTCCGTATCGCCTCGGGGTGCGCGACGATCGCCGCTCCCCCGAGTCGCCGAACGTCGGTGATTGCCTGTCGCGCGGTCGGCCCCATGGCGTAACGATGCGACTGTGTTCCGATCGACAGCAGGTGGCCCTCGTCGAGACTGGTTTCCTCGGCGAAGAGAATCAGTACTCCGTCTACCCAACGCGGACGTCGTGGTTCTTCTGCGCGCCCTGCACGAATGTGGTCGCTGAGTACGACGAAGTCGAGACCGATGGCCTTGGCCGCAGCGGCGATCTCGCCAACGGTCCCAGTGGCATCACCTGACGCCACCGTGTGCACGTGAACCGCGCCGCGCCATGGCCAGCCCAACGACATCTCGCCAGCCGGTGCCGCCCCACGAACCGGTGGCACGTAGCCGAGCACGCCCGCGCCCCAGACCCAGCCGCCCCACAGTGCGACCGTCACCAGTACGGCCAATAGCGGTATGGCGACCCAGCGGGCGCGCACGGGGCTAGCTACTCTCCCGCGAACGCGGGGTCGCGCTGCAGCGCGTGCACGGTTACACGTGTCAGGTTGCCGAAGAGTTCAGGGTCGATGTCGTCGCCGAGCGTACCGTAGTGCATCGGCACGACGACCTGCGGTGCGATGCTGTTGGCGGCGGCGGCGGCCTCCACCACGTTCATCGTCTCGCCGCCTGAAATGGGCAAGCACGCAACGTCTACCTGCAGACCACGCATCTCTGGAATGTAGTCGGTGTCACCAGCGTGATAGAAACGCGTGCCGTCGATCTGGACTACGTAGCCTACCCAGGCATTGTCCCGCCCGTGCATGCGGCTCTTGCGAGTGTACGCAGGGATCGCCTCAATCCGCGCGCCTTGGAGTTCCACCCGCGTGCCGGGCTCCACGATACGTCGCGAGCCGGGCAGGCTGCGTAGAGCCGTGAGGCAGTCGGCGGTACAGAGAATCTGAGTGTCTTCACCCACGACGTGCCGCAGCGCTTCGGGCGAGCAGTGGTCATAGTGCGGATGGGTCAGCAACACCAAGTCCGCCACCGGACCAGCGCCGATGCGGAACGGATCGATGTAGATGCGCGGTGGGCCTGCGTAGAAGAATCCTGCGTGTCCGAGCCATGTGAGCTTTTCGAGCATCGTCGTACCCCTTAACGACTGGCGCGTGACCGTCGGTCGCAGACCGCCCTCGCAGTGCCCGGAGGGGCCCGCCAGCGGACAGTAGCCACGCCCTGTATCGATGTCAACAGTAGGCTTTCTTGTGAGTGCCCGTGGACGGACCTATAATCGCTCCCTCTGCGCCCTCCGTCTGCCCTCCCTCGGCCGCGCCGTCGGCAACATGAAGCGAATACATGGCGAAGATCTGGACTGAAGAGAACGAGCTGTACATCCGCGAACACTTCCGGCACAAGACCTACGCCGAACTCGCGGACCACTTCGGTGTCACACAGAAAGCCATGGAGTCGAAGATCCGGCGCATGGGCCTGAAGAAGCAGGACTACAAGGAGAGCGATCCCATGCCGGCGGTTCTACCCCCGATGATGGAGGCCGTCGAGGAAGCGCCCGTCGAATCCGGACCGACCCCGATCAAGAGCGCGTCGCTGCTACCGCGCAAAGAGGCAGCGCCGACGGAGACGCCCGAAGCGCGCGAAGCACGACTCGAGTCGGAACTCGAGGCTGCCACGGTCGAGCGGGAGCGTCGCGAGACCGACCGCGAAGGTACCGAGCTCGCCAAGGCACTGAAGAAGTTCGAGCTCGGCGTGAAGCGGTACCACGATGGAGCTCTCGGCAAGGCGCTGGAGTACTTCCAGACTGTGATCGACGGCAACTCGAGAGACGCGACTCTCGTCGGCCGAAGTCGTCAGTACGTCTCGGCCATCGAGCGCCGGGGTCGCAGCGCGGAGTTCAATCCTGAGAGCGCTGACGACTTCTATCTACTGGGCGTCGTTCTGCTGAATGACGGCGATCCGACGAGTGCGCTCGAAGCGTTCGGGCGCGCAATCGACATGGCGCCGGGCGATGACCGAATTCTCTACTGCCAGGCGGCGGCTTGGGCCCAGAGCGGCGACATCGAGAATGCCATCGGCGCGCTCCGTGATGCCATCGACACCAACGACTCCAATCGCGTCTACGCAACCAACGATCCTGATTTCGTACCCCTGCGAGTACACGAGGACTTCCGCGACCTGGTGACCGCGCCCGAAGCAGAGTAGCCGCATGCCGACCGTCGCGGTCGTGATTCTCGCTGCCGGGGACGGCTCGCGCATGAAGAGTGCGCTTTCCAAGGTGCTGCACTTTGCCGCGGGCAAGCCGATCGTGGCGCATGTGGTCGACGCCGCGCGCGGCGCGGACGCCGCGAAGGTCGTGCTGGTAGTGCCGCCCGCGTACGAATCGATTCGCGCCGCAATTGGCGAAGACGTCGCCTACGAGGTACAGGATCCGCCTCGCGGCACGGGTGACGCCGCACGTTGCGGCCTGCGCGCACTGGGCGAGGACGTGGGCCTCGTCCTGATAGTGAACGGCGACGGCCCCTGCATCCAGGCAGAGACCCTACGCGCGATGCTCGCGGCGCGCGGCGACGCCGATGGCGTCTTCCTCACCGTCCAGCGCGACGACCCCACCGGGTACGGTCGTGTCGTTCGTGATTCCGACGGTTCGTTGCAGAAGATCGTCGAGGAATCCGATTGCGACGACGAGCAGCGCCAGTTGCGTGAGGTCAATGCCGGCGTCTACCTGTTCGACGCGAAGGTCCTCGCGACGGCGCTAGCTGCGCTGTCACCAGACAACGCCCAGGGTGAGCTCTATCTGACCGACGCCCTGGAGGTAATTCGACAGCAGGGAAGCCGCGTCGCCCTGTATCAACACGACGACATCGACGAGGTTCAGGGAGTGAACACCCGAGCCGAACTTGCCCGGGCCGAGGAAACGCTACGGCAGCGCAATGTCACGGCGCTGATGTCAGCCGGTGTGACGATTCGCAATCCCGACACCGTCTTCGTCGACACGGATGTCTCCGTGGGACCCGACACGACGATTTACCCCGGGGTAACACTCGAGGCCGGCGCGGAGATCGGTGGTGGGTGCACGCTCTATCCGAACGTGCGAATCGCCCGCAGTAAGTTGGGTGACGGAGTGGTGGTACTCGACGGCTCGGTGATCGAGGATGCAATGGTCGACGACAACGCCAGCCTGGGACCCTATGCGCGCCTGCGTCCTGGCGCCCACGTCTGTGTGGGCGCGAAGGTCGGCAACTTCGTGGAAATGAAGAAGACGACGCTGGGACCAGGCAGCAAGGCGGGTCATCTCACGTACCTCGGCGACGCTGACATAGGCGCGGGTGCGAACATCGGCGCCGGCACCATCACCTGCAACTACGACGGCAAGAACAAACACCGCACAGAGATCGGCGACGACGCCTTCATCGGGTCTAACACCGCGCTTGTAGCGCCGGTGCGCGTTGGAAGCGGCGCTTATATCGGTGCTGGGTCGACCATCACCAAGGACGTTCCGGACAAGTCGCTCGGCGTGGCGCGCGGGCGACAAATCGTCAAAGAAGGCTGGGCCGCGCGCAAGACCGGCGACGAGGACTAGTGGCCCGTGGCTAGGATCTGATGGTGAACAGCTGATGTGTGGAATTGTCGGATATGTGGGACACCGCGACGTCGTGCCCGTGCTGCTCGACGGGCTCACGCGGCTGGAATATCGCGGCTACGACTCTGCCGGCGTCGCCGTGCTCTGCCGTGAGGGTTCCCTGAGTATTCGCCGGGAAGCCGGCAAGCTCGTCAACCTGAAGACCGAACTCGAGGCCGATCCACTCACGGGGCACTACGGCATCGGTCACACGCGCTGGGCCACCCACGGCAAACCGACGACCGAGAACGCGCACCCGCACCAGGATTCTGCTGGCCGGATCGTGCTCGTGCACAACGGCATCATCGAGAACTTCCTCGACCTCCGCGCGGGCCTGGAAAGCGACGGGGTCGAATTTGTTTCCGAGACCGACACCGAGGTCATCGTGCACCTCGTGGCGAGCTACTACGAAGGCTGTCTCGAGGAGGCTGTCCGCCGCACGCTCGACGATCTCGAAGGCATCTACGCCATTGTCGTCGCTTCCGCCGATGAACCCGACAAGCTCGTCACCGCCAGGCAGGGCCCTCCCCTTGTGATCGGTGTAGGCGACAACGAGAACTTCATCGCCTCCGACGTGCCGCCGGTCTTGGGGTACACGCGCGATGTCATCTTCCTCGATGACGGCCTGGTTGCCATCGTGACGCCAGAGAGCGTGGTGGTCACCGACCGACAGGGCACCGTTGTCGATGCCCCGCCGCAACGCGTCGACTGGGATCCGGTTACGGCCGAGAAGGGCGGCTACGAGCACTTCATGCTGAAGGAGATTTTCGAGCAGCCCACGGCTGTACGCGACAGCCTGGTTGGCCGCATGTACAGGCGCGCGGTGGAGATCGACCTCGGAGAGCTCAACCTCGACGCAGAGCTAGCCAACTCGATGTCCGAGCTGTTGCTCCTCGGCTGTGGCACTTCGTGGCATGCGGCGCTCGTCGGCAGATACTGGATCGAGAAGCTCGCGGGTCTCCCGGTGCGGGTCGACCAGGCCAGTGAGTTTCGCTATCGGGACCCTCTCGTGGCGGAGAACAGCGTCGCCTGTGCGCTCACGCAATCGGGCGAAACCGCCGACACGCTCGCCGCGATGCGCGAGGCGAAAGGGCGCGGTGCCAAGTTGTGGTCGATCTGCAATGTCATTGGCTCGATGGCGACGCGGATTTCCGACGGTGTCTTGTTGACACAGGCCGGGCCGGAGATCAGCGTGGCTTCGACGAAAGCCTTCACTACCCAGCTCGCGTGCCTCTACCTCATGGCGCTGAAGCTCGGTGAACTGCGCGGTCGACTGTCGCGGGAAGCCGTCGAGCTTCGCCTTCATTCTCTGTCGCGTATCCCTGGTCAGATCGAAGAGATCCTCCACCGTGCCGACGACATCGCCGCCGTCGCCAAACGCGTTGCGCATTTCAAGCAGTTCCTCTTCATCGGCCGCGGCGTTATGTATCCGATCGCGCTCGAGGGTGCCCTGAAGCTCAAGGAGATCTCGTACCTCCACGCCCACGGCTACCCGGCGGGCGAGATGAAGCACGGCCCGATTGCGCTCATCGACGAGGGCGTTCCCGTGGTGGCACTGGCGCCGCAGTCGAACCTCTACGAGAAGACTGCGAGCAACATGCAGGAGGCCAAGGCGCGCGACGGTTTTATCGTCGGTGTCGCTACCGAGGGTGACGCCGCTCTCGCCGCGTTCAGTGATGAGCTGCTGACGATCCCGGACTGTCTCCCCGAGTTCAGTCCGTTGCTAGCGATTGTCCCGCTGCAATTGCTCGCCTACTACGTGGCGGTGGAGCTCGGGTGTGACGTCGACCAGCCGCGCAATCTGGCCAAGTCGGTGACGGTCGAGTAGCGCCCCTCCGTCGAACGCATCGCGCCGAGGCCCATCTGACTTTAACCACAGGCTGCTAGTCCCGTGAACGTCCAGTCTCTCGAAGCAGACCTGAACCCACAGCAGCTTCAAGCTGTGACCCATGCCGGTGGACCCTGCCTCGTGCTCGCTGGGGCAGGCTCCGGCAAGACCCGGGTCATCACGTACCGAATCGCCTGGTTGATCGCCCAGGGTGTTCCGGCTAGCGGCATCTGTGGCCTCACCTTTACCAACCGCGCGGCCGGCGAGATGCGCGGGCGGGTCGCGTCCCTGCATGGTGGCGAGCCGGATGGGCTGTGGCTCCTGACGTTCCATGCCCTCGGGCTCCGCCTGCTGCGTGATGCCTCCGGTGGCGCCGACGCGCCTCGGATCGGTTTCGCCGTGTTCGACCGTGGCGATTCGATGGGCGTGTGGCGAGCCTGTCAGAAGGACCTGCGTATCGATTCTCGGGAGTTCCGGCCTCGGGCGCTATTCGAGAACTGTAGTCGCGGTATCAACCGTCTCGAGGACCCACAGGCGTGGGACGAGGCCGGGCGTCCGAGCGAACAGCGCCTGGCGGGCCGCATCTATGCCGCCTACCGCAAGGCAATGCGTCGCCGCAACGCTGTCGACTTTGACGACCTGCTGGCCTGGCCCCTGCGCCTGCTCTCCGCCGGTACGATCGGCGCCGACCCGCGACGGTTCCAGCACTTCCTGGTGGACGAGTATCAGGACACCAATCGCCTGCAGTACCGCCTGGTGCGGGCGCTGCTCGGCGACAGCAGTTCCATCATGGTGGTGGGCGACGAAGATCAATCGATTTATCGCTGGCGCGGCGCCGACATCGCCAATGTTCTCGACTTCGAGCAGGACTTTCCCGGCTCCGTGACGGTTCGACTCGAACAGAACTACCGCTCGACACAGCCGATTCTCGCGGCGGCCAATTCGCTCGTGGGACACAATCGTGAACGCCTCGGCAAACAGCTGTGGACCGACAACGAAGGTACGGATCTGCCGATCCTGACCCACTGCGGTACCGAGCGCAGCGAGGCGGTCTGGGTCGCCAAACAAATCGGACGACAACTCCTTGCCGGCACGAAAGGCAACGAGATCTCGATTCTCTACCGCACCAACGCCCAGTCGCGTCCGTTCGAGGAGGAACTGGCCGGCCGCAGCATTCCGTTTCGCGTAGTGGGTGGGCCGACTTTCTTCCGTCGTTCCGAGGTAAAGGACCTCCTCGCGTACCTACGATTGCTGCGCGTTGATGATGATGTTGCGCTCGAGCGCGCGACCGCGCGACCACCGCGGGGCATCGGGCCGGCGACCGTTGCCAAGATCGCCGCCGGAGGAACAAGCGCTGTTGGTGTTCTGCGAGCCGCCGCCGAGGAGGACGACCCGGCGGCGTTCCTGATCGCCGCCGGCGCCCCCCCGCGTGCTGCCGCCGGGGCCGTCACGCTGGCTGTATTGCTGCGCGAGATCTCGTCGCGGCTGAACCGCATCTCACTTGGCGATGCGCTCGAAGCAATTCTTCGTGACAGTGGCTACCGCGCGTGGCTGAACACACAACAGGACGGGTCGGATCGTCTGGCGAACCTCGACGAGTTGATCGCGTCGGCGCACGAGTTCGGAGGCGAGGCGAGTGCCGCGGACAAACTCGACGACTACCTCGATCGCGCAGCGCTTGTTGCCGACGCTGACACTGCGTCCGGTTCACGTAACGGTGTCCATCTCACGACGATCCATGCTGCCAAGGGCCTCGAGTTCGACGTCGTGTTCGTTAGCGGTCTCGAAGAGGGACTGTTCCCCCACGCCTCCGCCCTCGATGACGGCCAACTCGAGGAGGAGCGTCGGCTCGCGTACGTGGCGATGACGCGAGCGCGGAAGCGTCTGTTCCTCTCCGCTGCCCGCACTCGGAGAATCCGTGGACGCGAACGGATTCAGTTAGCCTCGCGATTCCTGCGTGAGATCGACCCTCGGCACCTCGTGGTCGAAGAGGAACCTGGAGCGGTGACCGCCGCCGCCAGCGAGCCGCGGCGCGGCGGAGCAACAATGTCTCGTCGACCCCGGCGAGGGGCCGCGCGGCGATCGGCGCCGCGGAAAGTCGCGCAGCCGGTCGACCCGAACGCGCGCGGGACCGGCTCCCCCGCCCCGCCGTCCGCGTTACGAGCGGGCAACGCGGTCTTTCATCCGATGTTCGGTGCTGGACGCATCGTCGACACGCAGGGGTCCGGCGATCGATTGAAGGTCGTCGTCGCCTTCGCGCGGGCGGGAACGAAACACCTCATCGCGAAGTTCGCGAAGCTCCAGTTGCTGCAGTCGTAGTCGGCTCGAAACGGTTGCCCTGTAGCGGGCTCGTCACGGCAACTGAAGCGCCGTCGTCGTTCCCGTAGCCCAGGCATCAGACCGAGGTCTCCGTGCGCCGTACGGCGCAATCTGGGAGACCGTTTCTCGACCGCTCTGAACGGTTCGTTTCGTGCCGCCGCTACTCTTCGGAATCCGCGGCGCCGTCGTCACTCCCGTCGGTGGCGTCGCTCTCGGCGCTGTCGTCGCTCCCGTCGCTCCCGTCGCTCTCCGCGAGGCGCGATAACGCGACGACCCGGTCGTCTTCGCCCAGGTTGATGATCTTCACGCCCTGAGTGTTCCGGCCCTGAACCTTCACGCCGCTGGTCGGGATCCGAATCAACTTTCCGGACTGGCTGATTAGCATCGCATCGTCTTCGCCGGTAACCACGCACGACCCAGCGACCGGACCGTTGCGCGGCGAAGTCTTGATGTCGATCAGGCCCTGGCCGCCGCGGTTCTGGCGGCGATAGTCGGCCACCTCGGTTCGTTTGCCGAACCCGTTCTCCGTGACCGTGAGCACGGTGCCAAAGTCGCCGCGGATCGTATCGAATCCGACAACGATGTCGCCCTCGGCCAGCTTGATCCCGCGGACACCCATTGTGGCCCGGCCCAGGGTGCGTGCGTCTGTCTCGGCGAAGCGAATCGACTTGCCCTGATAGGTGCTGATGATGACGTCCTGGTCACCATCGGTCAGCTTGGCATCGAGAAGGCGGTCGCCCTTCTGGATCTTGATCGCGATGATCCCGGTGACCTTCGGGTGCGAGAACGCCGTCAGGTCAGTCTTCTTGACGATCCCCTGCTCGGTGGCGAAGAGGATGTTCCTGCCCTCGGTGAACTCTTCCACGGGGAGAATCGTGGCAACGCTGTCGCCCTTCTCCAGTCGCGGCAACAAGTTGATGATCGCCTTGCCGCGCGTCGCCGGTCCACCTTGAGGCAATTCGTAGGTCTTGAGCCAGTACGCTATGCCGAATTCCGTGAAGACCATCACGTAGGAGTGCGTCGAAGCCACGAACAGGTGTTCGACGAAGTCGCCCTCCTTGGTCGCGGCGCCGACGCGGCCCTTGCCGCCGCGACGCTGCTGACGGTAGAGGCTCAGTGACGTGCGCTTGATGTAGCCAGCGTGGCTGCACGTGACCACCATGTCTTCCTCGGCGATCAGGTCCTCGACCGTGAAGTCCTGCGCGTCGTGGATGATCTCCGTACGCCGTGGGTCCGCGTACCGGTCGCGTACGTCCTCGAGTTCCTCCACGATGATGTCGAGTACGCGGCGCTCGGAGGCGAGGATGTCCTCGAGTTCTTCGATGATCTCGAGGGTGGCCTTGAGGTCGTCGAGGATTTTCTGCCGCTCCAGGCCGGTCAGGCGCTGGAGTCGCATGTCGAGAACGGCCTGCGCCTGGGTCTCGGTCATGCCGAATCTGTCGATCATGCCGGCGCGCGCGACATCGCCGCTCTCGGAGCCACGAATCAGCTTGATGAGCTCATCGAGATGGTCGAGCGCAATCTTGAGGCCCTCAAGGATGTGCGCGCGCGCCTCGGCCTTCTTCAAATCAAAGAGGGTCCGGCGCGTGATCACCTCGCGGCGATGATCGATGAACGCCAGCAGCATCTCCTTGAGCGTCAGGACGACCGGGGCGCCGTCTTTGATGGCGAGCATGTTGATGCCGAACGACGACGTCATCGCGGTCTGCTTGTAGAGGTTGTTGAGAATGACGTCGGGCTCTTCGCCGCGCTTGAGTTCGATGACCACGCGGATGCCCTCGCGACTGGACTCGTCACGAATGTCCGAAATGCCCTCGATCTTCTTGTTCCTCACCAGATTCGCGATCTGCTCGATGAGCTTCGACTTGTTGGTCTGGAACGGCACTTCGGTGAGGACGACGCGGTCTTTCTCGCGACTACTCGCGGCGCGCTCCGTCGCCGCGCGGGCGCGCATCCTGATGATCCCCCTACCTGTCTTGTAGGCGGAAACAATGCCCGCGGCGCCATAAATGATCCCGGAGGTCGGGAAGTCCGGGCCGCGCACATGCTTCAGAAGGCCATCGATGGTGATCTCGGGCTCGTTGATGAGTGCGATGGTCGCGTCGACGATCTCCCCCAGGTTGTGGGGTGGGATGTTCGTCGCCATGCCGACCGCGATACCGGTGGTGCCGTTGACCAGAAGGTTCGGGAACTTGGCGGGCAAGACTGTGGGCTCTTCGAGCGAGTCGTCGTAGTTAGCCTTGAAGTCGACCGTTTCCTTGTCGATGTCCGCGAGCAACTCCGACGCCAGGCGTGTCATGCGCGCTTCGGTGTACCGCATTGCCGCCGGCGGGTCGCCATCAATCGAGCCGAAGTTCCCCTGCCCGTCGACGAGCGGATGGCGCATCGAGAAATCCTGCGCCATGCGGACCAGGGTGTCGTATGCGGCCTGGTCACCGTGTGGATGGTACTTGCCGATGACGTCACCGACGATGCGCGCACACTTCTTGTACGGGGTGTTCCAGCCGTTGTTGAGTTGCTGCTGGGCGTAGAGCACGCGGCGGTGAACGGGCTTCAATCCGTCGCGCACGTCGGGGAGCGCGCGGCCGACAATAACGCTCATCGCGTAGTCGAGATACGAGCGTCGCACCTCGTCTTCTAGCGGAACCGGAATGTTCTGTTCAATTACGTCCATCGCGGAACTCTCGGGCGGAAGTCGGTGTTTCTGCTAAGCGGTTTCAGTGAACTTGTTGGGCGAGAACCCTAGACGTCGAGGTTCTCTACTTCGTGTGCGTGGGTCTGGATGAAGTCCCGGCGCGGCTCGACCTGGTTCCCCATCAAGACTGTGAAAATTTCGTCGGCGGCAACCTCGTCCTCGATAGTCACCCGGACCATTCGGCGTGTCTCCGGGTTCATCGTGGTCTCCCAGAGTTGCTCGGCGTTCATCTCGCCCAGGCCCTTGTAGCGCTGGATGTGGATGCCCTTACGTGCCGCTGTCATGAGGTGGTTCAGCAGTTCTTCTCGTGACTTGATTTCCGCCTCGTCGCCCTTGCCATCGTCCACGATGTAGGGCGCCTCACCGAGGTCGGCCAGGTCTTTGTTGAGGTTGACCAGTTCCCTGTAGTCGGGACCGTCAATGAACTCGTGGTGCACCACGACGTGTGTGGTCAATGCGTCCGCGGTGGAGTTGACGTGAAGCTCGAACAGGCCGTGCTCTTCGTCTCGAACCACACCCGTGCCGTACCCGGCCTCCTCCACGGCTGCCGCAACAGCCTGTAATTCAGCCTCGTTCTCGAACTGCTTGCGATATCGAACGCCCGCTGCCAGCAGAACCTCGAGCAGGCGTTGTTCGTACCCGCGTCGGCGAAGCCTGTCGAGAAAATACCGGTTGCGATGCAGGTTCTGGAGCCTCTTCCCCAGCCGCTCGCCGGAGAGCTTCTTGGGGCTCGACTTGCTGTGAACGGAGCGGCCCGTAGAGGCGCGCTCGACCAGGAACTGGGTCATGGCGCGCTCGTCGCTCAGGTACTGGATCTTCTTTCCCTTACGCACGCCGTACAGCGGCGGTTGGGCTATGTACAGGTTCGCGCCGTCGATCAACGGTTTCATCTGTCGGTAGAAGAACGTCAGGAGGAGGGTGCGGATGTGCGATCCATCAACGTCGGCATCCGCCATCAAGATGATCTTGTGGTACCGCAGCTTCTCGATATCGAAGTCCTGGTCGATGCCTGTACCCAGCGCTGTGATGATCGTGCGGATCTCACGGTTGTTGAGCATCTTGTCGAGCCTTGCGCGTTCGACGTTGAGCACCTTGCCCCGCAACGGCAGGACGGCCTGCGTGCGCCGGTCACGTCCCTGTTTGGCCGTGCCGCCGGCAGAGTCGCCCTCAACGAGAAAGAGCTCTGACCGGGCCGGGTCGCGCTCCTGGCAGTCGGCCAGCTTGCCGGGCAACGAGGCGGCATCGAGTGCGCCTTTCCTTCGCGTCAGGTCACGAGCCTTGCGGGCCGCGTCTCGCGCGCGCGCTGCATCGACCGCTTTCGAAATGATCTTGTTGGCCGAGGTCGGGTTCTCCTCGAAGAACTCTGCCAGCTTCTCGTTCACGACGGAGGCGACGATGCCCTTGATCTCGCCGTTGCCGAGCTTGGTCTTTGTCTGTCCCTCGAACTGCGGTTCCGGCACGAGACACGACACGACGGCGACGAGGCCCTCGCGTGCGTCTTCGCCCTGTAGGGCCTTGACCTCTTTGCCTCGCCCGTTAGCCTGGGCGTAGGCGTTGAGCGTGCGGGTCAACGCGGCGCGGAATCCGGTCAGGTGGGTGCCGCCTTCGCGCGTGTTGATGTTGTTGACGTACGAGAAGATGGTCTCGGAGTACGACTCGTTGTACTGCATCGCGATGTCGACGACGACATCGTCACGCTCCTCGCGGAACGCGATGGGCTTGCTATGCAGTGGTGTCTTGTTCTTGTTCAGGCTCTCGATGAACGACGCTATGCCGCCCTCGTAGAAGAACTCTTTCTTGCGTGTCTCTTCATCGCGCTGATCGACCAGCTTGATCTTCAGGCCGCGATTCAGGAAGGCCAGTTCGCGGAGCCGTGAGGCCAACGTGTCGTAATGAAAGACGGTCTCGGTGAAGATCTCGTCGTCGGGCAGAAACGTCACCTTGGTGCCGGTCTTGTCTGTCGTGCCGACCTTCTCGAGCGTGGATGCCGGCGCGCCTTTCGCGTAGCTCTGGACGTACGTGCCACCATCTCGCCAGATCTCGAGTTCGAGCTCTTTCGATAGCGCGCTGACGACGGAAACACCGACGCCGTGTAGACCGCCGGAAACCTTGTAGCTGTCTTTGTCGAACTTGCCGCCAGCGTGAAGCGTCGTCATCACCACTTCGGCCGCCGGGCGTTTCTCGGTCTTGTGCTCGTCGACCGGGATTCCTCGGCCGTTGTCCTCGACCCCTACGGAGTTGTCGGGGAGGATCGTCACCGTGATTTGGTCACAGTGTCCGGCCAGCGCTTCGTCGACGCTGTTGTCCACAACCTCGTACACGAGATGGTGCAGTCCCGCACTGCCCGTACTGCCGATGTACATCGCAGGACGCTTTCGCACGGCCTCCAGGCCTTCGATGACCTGAATCGAACTGGCGTCGTATTCCTTCTTCGCGGGTTTCTTCGAACTCATACTTCTCGACTTAATCAGACGGGCAGGGTGGGTCGGTTTCGTGAAGAAGCCGTACTCAATCCGGGTCCCGACTGGCGTTCTTGGTTGGGTGTTCGTTCACCCGTTTGTGCCGCCGTGGACCCTGACCTGTGTCCGTTACTCGGCGCACACGCGTGGCTCCTGAAACGCTTGGAAACCCCGCCCGAAAAGCGCCTTTCGGCACCCTATGTTCACCCCGGATCGGTCTTCGACAAGTATACCGCGAATGGCCCGCCGTGACCACCTTCTGTCTGTTCGGGGTGTTGTCGTAACCCGCTTATTTTATTGGGTTTACGTTGCCTATAGCCGCATCGGCATGATGACGTAGTTGTACTTGAGGTCATCATCGCCGGACACGGGTTTCATCAGCCCCTGGCTGGAGTCGTCCTTGAGGTCTATATCTACCTCGTCGGTGGTCGAAACCGAGAGAAAATCGAGCATGTACTGGGCGTTAAAGCTCACCGTGATCTCGTCGCCCTCATACCCGACTGGCAAGGACTCGCGCGCCTCTCCCATCTCCGGGTTGCTCGAGGTTATGGTCGCCCCTCCCGCTGTGAACGAGAACTTCACTGCCCGGGACCTTTCCGATGCCAGGAGGCTAACGCGACGAAGAGCGGCTGCCATGGCCTCCGCGGAGAACCTCACCGTGGCTGGATTGCCCTCTGGGATGACTTTCTCGTAGGCCGGAAACTGACCTTCGATAACCCGTGTGGCGAGAACCCTGTGCTCGATCTTGAAGTAGAGATGGTGCTCGTCCTGGGCAAACGACATCGTCTCGGGTTCTCCGAGGTCCCTTATCTCCGCCAGGGCCTTCTTCGGGATGATCGCGCGAACCTGGGCCTGCGTGCCGGTCTCAGCGTCGGCTTTCTCTACCATTGCCAGGCGGTGCGCGTCCGTGGCGACCATGCGGATAACTCCGTCACCAATCTCGAGAAGCGCGCCGTTAAGCGAATAACGAACGTCCTCTTTCGTCACAGCGAATAGCGTGCGGCGGATCATCTCGCGGAAAACAGCGTGCGGCAGCTCTACCGCGCCGGTGAAGTCGCTATTTGGAACCTCGGGAAAGTCATTCACCGGCAAGGCTACTAGCCTGAAATACGAATCTCCCGCCCTGACTTCGAGCCACTCTCCGCTATCCGAGGACATGTGAATGTCGCCGTCTGGTAGAGACCGGACCACTTCGAAGAGTTTCTTCGAACTGACCGTTACTCCACCGGGCGCGGAAACCGTCGCCGGACAGCCGGTGGACAGGCTCACTTCAAGGTCGGTGGCGACCAGCGCGAGTTTTTCGCCGTCGGCGGATATGAGGATGTTCGAGAGAATCGGAATCGTCTTTTTCTTCTCGGCGATTCCTTGCAGGAACTGCAGTTCATTTTCGAGGTGATCCCGCTGGACACTGAACTTCATCTGCTGCTTACCCGCCTTTCAGTTGGTTTCTTTATGTATCGCACTAGTAGTAGGTGCTGTTGAAAACGCGGAAAACCGCGTAACTATCAGCGCCCCAAAGACTTGTGATGTTGGCGATTAGTGAACCAAGGCTGTGAATCGAACTGCAACACGCGGAGTGAACGCGGAGTGCACTGAACGCTAACAGGTTCCCGGGAGTGACCGGTGCAAAAACTATCGGAACGACCCCAAGAGGTTATTGACTCCACGTTGGAGGTCCTTGTCCAACTCCATTTCCTTCCGGACCTTACGTACCGAGTGGATGACCGTGCTGTGGTGTTTTCCGCCAAACGCGCGGCCGATTTCCGGCAGCGAGTGCGGAGTGAGTTCCTTGCAGAGGAACATGGCGACCTGGCGAGGCCGCGTGATGCGCCGCGCGTTGCTGCGGGAGTTTAGTTCGCCGGGGCGCAACCCATAGAAGTCGGCAACCCGACCCTGGATGCTGTCGATAGTGATCATGCGGTCGCCCGTACGAAGAGTGTCTCGGAGCACCGTCTTGGCAAGATCCAGCGTTATCTCGTCGCCCGTGAGGGAAGAGTAGGCCAGCAGTCGAATCAGGGCACCCTCAAGTTCACGGATATTGCTCTTGCTTGCCGTGGCGATATAGAAAAGGACGTCATCCGGCAGGTACCTGGCCGGGACCTCTGCCGCGGCCTTCTTCTTCAGAATCGCCACCTTGGTTTCGAGGTCCGGGGCCTGAATGTCGGCGAGGAGGCCCCACTCGAACCGCGACTGCAGGCGCTCTTCCAGGGTGGGGATGTCCTTCGGTGGAGCGTCGCTCGTTACGACGATCTGTTTCTGTTCCTCGTGCAACGCATTGAAGGTGTGGAAGAACTCCTCCTGCGTGCGCTCCTTCCCGGCCAGGAACTGGATGTCGTCCATGAGCAAGATATCGATGTTCCGGTAGCGCTCGCGGAACTCGTGCGTCCGGTCGTACCGGATCGAGTTGATGAGCTCGTTCATAAACCGCTCAGAGGACAGATAAACGATCCGCAGTGAAGGGAAGGCGTGCCGGATATGGTGGCCGATAGCCAACATCAGGTGCGTCTTGCCCAACCCGACACCGCCATAGAGGAAGAGCGGGTTATAGGAACGCGAAGGCCCTTCTGCGACAGCGCGAGCCGCAGCGTGGGCAAACTGGTTAGAGGCGCCCACAACGAAAGACCCGAACGTGTACTTGGGGTTCAACGTGGCGCCGGAAGTCACGAGAGCCTCGGTAGCCAGCGCCGGCTCCGGCGGCAGGACCGGAGCCTCTACCTCGTCGGCGCCGACGACGAACCGAACGTCGGCCGGGCCGCCAGGGAGGCGCTCGAGGGCTTCACGAACAAGGCCCGCGTATTTCTGCGTAAGCCAGTCGCGAAACACCTCATTGGGCACGGAGACGGACAGAACGCCATTCCGGTCGGCCAGCATCGAGGTGGGCCTGAACCAGGTGTCGAAGGTCTGCGGGTCGAGCGTGCGCTCTAGCTGCTCGAGAAGGCGATCCCAGGTATCCATGGCCACACGGGGTGCGTCGTCGGGCAAGCGCCCCTACGAGGCCTCTGCCCAGATTTTCACAGACTTATCCACACCTGTTAAAAAGCAGATAACCGCAGCGTTCAAGGCGGTTTACGCTACGGAAAACGCCGGCGCGCGGAGAGGGAGGCGTGACCCGCGCTGCGAGGTGCCGGAATATAGCACGGGCGGCCGAATCTCGTCCAACAGAACAAAACGAAGCAAAACCCGGGCGAAAGAACCACAAAACGCCCTCACAGGCCCGTGCTGCCCGACGGCACCGCGGGTCCCAGCGCGCTACGTCTTGTCGGGAGAGACAGAAACCGAGTTGACGCACCCGCTTGCCCCACATACATTCTTCCGTTGGTACCTCGCTTGGGGGTAATCTGAAAGCCACCCCCTCCCGCCAAGGCACGCAGTCTCTCCGCCCAGTTCGCGGAACGCGCGCGCCAAACCCCAGAGCCGATGAAACGAACATTCCAGCCCAACCGACGTCGTCGCAGGAAGGTCCACGGGTTTCGGTCCCGCATGCGGACCCGCTCCGGTCGCGCGATTATCCGCCGTCGGCGCGCCAAGGGCCGTAAGCGCCTGGCGCCCGCTTAAGTCACCAGCACCACTGGTCGCCGTGAAGCGGGAAGGGCACCCCGCCCGTTTCCGGGTGCGGAAACGCGCCACGTTCCAGAACGCGTATGTGTCTGGAAATAAACGAGTTGGGGGGCACTGCGTCCTCTTCGCGGCCGCCACGGAAGCGGGACCATGCCGGCTCGGCGTGACCGCTACAAAGAAGCTCGGCAACGCTGTTCAGCGCAACCGGGCCAAGCGGCTGGTGCGAGAGGCGTTCCGCAGGGTCCGAACACAAATGCCAGTCGGATACGACTACGTGGTTGTGGCGCGACACACGATCTTCGGCAGTTCGGCGGCCGAGTTGCAGCCGGAGTTGCTCCGGCTCGCGCAGAAGGCCACGGCATGATGGCGCGGGCTCTCGACTTCCTGATTCGCTGCTACCAGGTGTGTCTCTCCCCTTACCTGGGAGCTCACTGTAGATACCAACCAACCTGCTCGGCGTACGCACGGGACGCGATAGAGGCACACGGGGCAGCCCGAGGCTCTTGGCTGGCGGCACGCCGCCTGCTGCGTTGTCATCCCTTGCGGCCTGGCGGATACGACCCGGTACCACCACCACATGCATAACGACGAACCCCGGATGGAGCTGCGAGCGCTCATCGCCGTCATCTTGTCGATGGCCGTGCTTGCGACCTATCAGTATTTCTTCGTGCCGCCCGCCGGCCCGGAGGTGGCGCTACCCGAAGTGGCCCTCCCGAGCGAGGCGCCAACCCCTGCGACACAGGACGGCCCGCCACCACAGGAGAGCCCGGACGCGTCGCCCACGCCGCAAGGTGAAGAGCCTCCGCCCCAGGCCGCGACGGCGGCCCTCGAAGAGACGCAAGCTACCATCAACGCAGGGAATTACCGCGCCACATTGACGAACCGCGGCGGTCGCATCACAAGCCTCGTGTTGCCGGACTATCGTGACGACGTGGGCGCCGAACTTGACCTCGTGAGCGCGCCGGCGACGACAGCCGGCCGCTTGCCGTTTGAATGGGTATCACCGACGGACCCGGCGGCCGCAGCGGCGCTGAACGGCGCCCTGTTCACCGTCGAGGTCAGCGGCGGAAGTGGTTTCGGCAACGAGCGAACCGCGACGCCCGATAGCCCGGTGGTCGTCAGGTACGAGTGGGCGGACGGCGCGGGGCGACGGGCAACTAAAGAGATCAGGTTCCCGGCCAGCGGGAACATGGTGGAAATCAGCGCCGCGGTGGAGGGCCTGGCAGGCCTGTACATTGGCCTCGGCGCCGGGCTCGACGAGGTTCCGATCGGCCTGCGCAACGCCTACCTGGCCGAGAACGCCATGGTTCTTGGCGCCGCGGGGCTCGAGAAGTGGGGCGCCGGTGACCTTGACCCGGGCGTAGCGGTCGACGGGCCGCTCTGGGCGGGCGTTGAGAGCCACTACTTCATGGGCGCCTTCCTGCTCGACGAGAGTGTCGCGGCGCTACCGAGAGTGGCGCTGTCGAGCGTCCCCGTGGTCTTGCCGCCCGATGCGGACGAGGAGGACGCGGTCCCCGTGGACCACATAGTGCCGGCCGCCGCGGTGGCCCTGGCGGCGTTCGAAGAGCCCGTGTCCGTGTACTTCGGGCCCAAGAAGTATGACTACCTGGTTAGCCAGGGGCACTCGCTCCAGGAGGCGGTCGACTTCGGTATGTGGGGCTTCGTTTCGCGCCCGATGCTGTACGTGTTGAACACGATCGACTCGATGGTCCGCAACTACGGCCTGGCGATTATTTTGCTGACGGCTCTGCTCCGCCTGGTCTTCTGGCCACTGAACCAGAAATCGATGACCTCGATGCGGAAGACCCAGAAACTGCAGCCGCAGATGGCCGCTATCAGGGGTAAGTACAAGGGCGCCAAGGACGTGGAGTCGCGCCAGAAGATGAACGAGGAGGTCATGGCGCTCTACAAGCGCGAGGGGGTTTCGCCCCTGGGTGGCTGCCTGCCCATGCTGGCGCAGATCCCGATCCTGTTCTCTTTCTACGCTTTGCTCTCGGTCGCGCTGGAGTTGCGTCAGGCACCGTTCTTGTTCTGGGTGACGGACCTCTCACGGCACGACCCTTACCTGGTCCTGCCACTGTTGATGGGCGGCTCGATGCTGGCGCAGCAGCGCCTGACCCCGCAGGCGTCGGCCGACCCCCAGCAGGCCAGCATGATGAAGATGATGCGCCTGATGCCGATCTTCTTCACCGTGATGTTCCTTTATGTGCCGAGTGGCCTGGTCCTCTACTGGCTGACCAACAACCTGCTCGGCATTGGCCAGCAACTGTACGTGAACCGCTCCATGGACCGGGAGCTCCAGGCGGAGAAAGCCGCCAAGAAAGCCGC
>JAJCXT010000015.1 GCA_029263295.1 Acidobacteriota bacterium
TTCTGGGCGACCTGGTGCGGTCCGTGTCTCACGGAGATTCCGCACTACAACTCGCTACATGCCGACTATGCCGGCCCGGACGTGGAGATGCTCGGCATCACTCTCCAGTCCGGAAGCGCAGAGCAGGTGGAGGAATGGGTCGCGCGGCCGATCCGAATTGGGACGATGGAGTTCAACCTCGAGTACCCCATTGTGATGGGAAACTCCGACATCGAGACCTCCTGGGGTCCGATCTACGGGTTCCCGATGACCTACCTTGTGGACTCGAACTGGAAGATCCGCAAGAAGTGGATGGGTGCAGTGCCCAACAAGACTGACCAGTTGCGTCTTCTCATCGACCAGCTCCTCGAAGAGCGGCAGGTACAGACCACCAACTAGCGCTGTGTTGGCCCGCAGGTGACCGCCACTCAACTACTCTGTCGCGACGACTTCCTCGAAGCGAAGCGACTCGAAGAAGATGCGTCGGCGCACACGCTGCGTGCCTACCGAAGCGACCTCGATCAGTTCGCCAGCTTCCTGGCTGCCTACCTGCGCGGCGAGGAGTCCGACTACCGCGGCAACCGCGCCAAGCCCACCGGCCAGGCGCCCGCGATCCCTACCGAAGCCGTCACTTCAGAGACGGTACGCGCCTGGAGCGCGCGGATGCACGAGGCTCGCCTGTCGGCCGTCACGATCGGGCGCAAACTCGCCGCTGTGCGTTCCTTCTGCAACTTCCTGTGCCGCGAAGGCATTCTCGAGAGCAACCCGGCGCGCCAGGTCCGCAACCCCAAGACCGAGCAGCGTTTGCCGCGATTCCTGACCGAATCGGACGTTGCCGCGCTGCTCGGGTTTGTCGACGAATCCCCCACCGGGCATCGTGATCGCGCCCTGCTGGAACTTCTCTACGCCACCGGGCTGCGCGCCAGTGAGCTCGTCGGGTTGAACCGCAATTCTCTGCGCGCAGACAACACGATCCGTGTACTCGGCAAGGGCTCCAAGGAACGGATCGTGCCGTTCGGTGCGCGCGCATGCGCCGCGCTCGACACCTGGCTCGCGGTGCGCGACGCCTGGCTCGCCGGTGGCTCGCCGCGGCCACGGAAGCTTGATGGGACGGCCCGCGAGGACGCAATCGAGGCCCTTTTCTTCGGCGATCACGGCGGCCGCCTCACGACGGACGCGCTGCGCCGAATCCTCGATCGTCGGTTACGCGAGAGTCCCATCGCCAAACGGGTCACCCCGCATGCGCTGCGGCATTCCTTCGCGACGCATCTGCTGAACTCCGGCGCTGACCTGCGAGCTATCCAGGAACTGCTCGGCCACGAGTCGCTCGCCACTACCCAGCGCTACACGCACCTGTCCACGCGTCGGCTCCAGGACGTCTACCGCGCCTCCCACCCGCGCGCACGCCGCGAACAGGAATAACGTCTCGCCACAGACCGAGCGCTGTGCGGGACCCGACGCCAGGTCGCATGGGCAGGCGGCCGCCTTGTTACAATCGCCCAATGCCAAGCGGATTCCACGGCACCACCGTCTGCTGCGTGCGGCGCGACGATCAAGTAGCCCTCGCCGGCGACGGACAGGTCACCCTCGGTAACACGGTCATGAAGGCCGGCGCGAGGAAAGTGCGTCGTATGTACGGCGATCGTGTCCTCGCTGGATTCGCAGGCTCTTCCGCGGATGGCCTGGCGCTGTTCACGCGCTTCGAGGCCAAACTCGAGGCCTTCAACGGCAATCTCCAGCGTGCCGCCGTGGAGCTCGCTTCCGAATGGCGCACCGACAAAGCGTTGCGGCACCTGGAGGCTTTTCTCATCGTCGCCAACGAAAAAGCCTCTATCCTCGTGTCCGGCAACGGCGATGTCATCGAGCCCGACGACGGCGTCCTCGTAATCGGCTCAGGCGGCCCCGTGGCGCTCGCTGCGGCGCGGGTGCTCCTCCGCCATACCGAGATGGACGCCGAGCACATCGCCCGCGAAGCACTGCAAATGGCCGCCGAAATCGATATCTACACCAACGATCAAATCCTGGTCGAGACGCTCTCCCCCGCCTAACCGCCGCGCTCGGCTCACCAACACCGAATCATGGCCATCACGCTGCCTGAACGACTCGACGATTCTGACGGCGGGTACGATCGCGACAACATGACGCCGCGACAGATCGTCGAGCTCCTCGACAAGTTCATCGTCGGCCAGGCCGACGCCAAGCGCGCCGTGGCGATCGCCATCCGCAATCGACAGCGCCGACTGCGACTACCCGCGGATCTCGTGGACGAGGTAGCTCCTAAGAACATCCTCATGATCGGTCCCACCGGCGTGGGCAAGACTGAGATCTCACGCCGTCTCTCGAAGCTCACTGGGTCGCCCTTCCTGAAGGTCGAAGCCACCAAGTTCACCGAGGTCGGCTATGTGGGCCGGGACGTCGAGTCGATGGTCCGAGACCTGGCAGACATCGCGATGGATCTGGTGCGGCAGGAGCACACCGCCCGAGTGGCCGTGAAAGCCCGAACCCACGCCGAAGAGCGGTTGCTGGATCTGCTGCTGCCGCCAGTCCCGCCAGCCCCACCTGCCCCGCCGAGCAACGAAAGCGCCCAAGACCGCGAGGACGAGGCGCGCTCACGCCGAGCGACGAGAGAAAAACTGCGCAGCCAATTGCTCGCGGGCAAGCTCAACGACCGGTCTGTAGAGGTCGACGTGGACGACAACAGTTCACCATCCTTCCAAGTGTTCACCGGGCAAGGCGCCGACACCATGGACGTCAACATGAAGGACATGCTGCCCGGCATGTTCGGCGGCGGGCGCAAGAAGCGCCGCCGGATGACCGTACCCGAAGCGCTCGATCACCTGTCGCGAGAGGCAGCAGACACGCTCATCGATGAAGACGAAGTTCGCCGTGAGGGGATCCACCGCACCGAGGCATCCGGGATCATCTTCCTCGACGAGATCGACAAGATCGCCGGCCGCCAGGGTGCTCACGGGCCGGATGTTTCACGCGAAGGCGTGCAGCGCGACATCCTCCCGATCGTGGAGGGAACGGTGGTCAAGACGCGCACTGGCATGGTGCGCACTGACCACATTCTTTTTCTCGCCGCCGGCGCCTTCCATGTGTCCAAGCCGAGCGACCTGATCCCCGAGCTGCAAGGCCGTTTCCCGCTGCGAGTCGAACTGGCCCCGCTGACCCGCGAAGATCTCTTCCGTATCCTGACCGAGCCGGAAAATTCCCTGGTTCGGCAATACACGGCGCTCATGGCCACCGAAGAAGTTACGCTGACTTTCTCCGACGACGCGCTCCAGGCGCTCGCCGAGTTGGCCGCTACCGTTAATGAGCGCACCGAGAACATCGGTGCGCGCCGGCTGCACACGATGATGGAGAAGGTATTGGAGTCGCTCTCGTTTGAAGCACCCGAACGCGCTGGCGACAGCATCGTGATTGACGAAGAATACGTTCGCGAGACGCTCTCCGAACTTGTCGCCGACCAAGACCTCTCCAAGTACATCCTGTGACCCGGCCCCGCATCACGACTTTGGCGCTGGCACTGAGCACCGTGGCCTGCGGAGCGTATGGTCCGCCGTTGCCACCCCTGCAGCTGTTGCCTCCCGAGCCGCCGCAACTCACCGTGGCGCAGAGTGGCACGGAGGCGTTGCTCCGTTTCGACCCTCTGCCCGCCACGGTGATGACCTCCGACGGTGTTCTCGCCGACCTGGAGCGCATCGACATCCTCGTGTTGCCCCAGAGTTACCCGGCCATAACGGCCGACGTGCTGGCTCTGGTGCTGGACCGTGAGCGTCGCGAACGGCTGGAGGACGCGCAGTCTGCCGTGTCCGAGGCCGAAGCCGCCGCCGCTCAGCGCCAACGCGACGCCGAGATGAGCGCTGCCATCGCAGCCGCTGAGGCTGCCGGCGAGGACCCTCCCGTCTTCGAAGAGCCCGTCGTCGTGCCCGCCCCAGAGGAACCGGTAGACGGTGAAGAACCGCTGACAGAAGACGAGATCGCCATTCGCCGGCTGCCCAGTACGGTGCGACAGGCCTGGCGCGAAGGGGACGTGTCTCCGGGAACGATCCTCGAGGCGGCCGAACGTCTCGATCTGGCAGTCAACGCCCTCTGGGACTACCTGGGCATGCCAACGGCTATCGTGGATGTGAACCGTCCGCCGCGGCTTCCGGATCCGCTTCTCGTCGTGGAAGCCGCAGAACGCGTGACGCGCACACGTAACTACGAGACCGCGATCGATGTCGCGTTGTTCGAGGAGAGCGCCGAGGTCGTTGCCTCGATACCCGCGGAGCAGATTGGCAACTACGTGCGCGGCGGGCTGGTCGAGTTCTCCTATCCCCTCGGTGTTCCTGCGGGCAGCACGATTCGCACACGCTATTTCTTCGCGCTACGAGCCGTGTCGACACGCGGTCGCGAGAGCACGATCGAGCGGGTCGTCGCCCTCGCCCCGAGCGCAGTGCCGCTGGCTCCCACCGAGCTGCAACCAACTGTCCTGTCGTCGGGTGTTCTCCTGCTCTGGGAAGCGCCCACGGCGGACTTGCTTGGCGCGGACCTCGACGCCGACGAGCTCGAATACAACGTCTACCGCCGACCGGCTGCCGAGGGCCCGACCGACGCGACGCTCGTCACGCCGTCGCCGCAGAGGGAACCGATGTTCCTGGATACGACGATGGACTGGAACGACCGCTACGTCTACGAAGTGCGCGCGATTGTGCGTCCGCCGTCGCTGGAAGACGCGGAAGACAAGATCGTGGCGGCACCCGACGCCGCGGCACCGGCTGCTACGGCCATGAACGGCCCGCGCAAGGAGAGCGTGGGCGCGGCAACCGAAACCGTCCGTGTTGAGGACATCTTCGCGCCGCCCGCCGTGCAGGGCCTCACCGTCGCGCGCGCCGCCAGCCGGGTGACACTGCGCTGGGACGAGTCGCGCGCCAGCGACCTGCGCGGCTATCGCGTGTATCGACACGCAGCGCCGGCACCTGATCTTCCCGGCCCGCTCCCCGGCCTTGTATATCCCGTTACGTCTTCGGCGGATGCTCAGGAAGACACCGCCGGCCCGGTAGACGACGCGGATGCCACAGAAGAGACCGAAGAAGGGCAGGACCCGGGGCCGGCCCGCCGGCAGTTGCGCAACCAGCTCACTGCGGACGGCTGGGAGATGCTCACGCCGGTGATCATCTCTGAAAACCGCTTCATCGACTCACTGTCGGACAGCAGCGTGACCTGGATCTACGTAGTGGAAGCCGTGGACGAGAGCAGCAACCTGAGTTTGCCTGCCGCCGCGACCCTGATAGCCGAGGAGAGACCTTGAGTGCAGCTCGCAAGAGCCTCGCCTTCACCAAGTATTCGGGTGCTGGCAACGATTTCATCATCGTCGATTCCCGCCAGGAGCCCGGTTTCGCCGATGGCTCCGCCGTCGCCCGCGCGTTATGCCGGCGCGGAACGGCAGTAGGCGCCGACGGGCTGGTACTGATCACCACCGAGGACCTCGAGGAAGGCGTCCACGGCCGCATGCAGCTGTGGAACGCCGATGGTTCCGAGGCCGAGTTCTCGGGCAACGCTTCTCGCTGTGCCGTGCGCTTTCTCAGCGACGAAGGCCTGGCCCCGGCCGACGTGCGACTCCAGACTGGTGTCGGGGTCGTCAACGGGCTCGTCGACGGCCGCAACGTCCGTGTGACGGTACCGGGGAGCGGCAAGGTCTGGCCGCAGCGTCGCATCCGCGTGGAAGGCCGTGACCTGGTCGGCACCTATGTGATCGTCGGCATCCCCTTCTTCGTGGTTCTGCACGAGGATCCCGACGACCTACCGGTGCGCTACCTGGGAAGGGCGATCCGCAATCACAAGGATCTCCAGCCGGCTGGCGCCAATGTGGATTTCGTCCGCGTAGACGAGGAGCAAGCACTCTACTTCCGCGTCTACGAGCGCGGCGTCGAAGACGAAACGTTGAGCTCTGGTACTGGGAGCGTCGCGGCGGCGCGCGCGGCCGCCGCGGCGGATCGTGTGGCCTCGCCGGTGGCCTGCTCGGCCGCAGGTGGCACGTTGATGGTTCGTTTTCGGCCACTGCCCGTGACCGCAGCCGCCACACCCGAACCGACTGCCGATCGGCCATCGGAACCAGCACCCGACTCGCCTGTGGCGAACGAGACGACCGGCGAAGAAACGCTGTCGGAATCCGATACGGCCGCGCCGAGGCCCGCCAACGTGTCGCCAGAGGGAATCGAGTTGCCGGGGATCGCCGAGGGTCCGCCGCTCGAGTATGTCGACATCGAGGTGGAAGGCGATACCCGCCGGGTCATGGAAGGCAACGCAGCAGCAGACGCGCTACGCAGCCGCTAGCGGCCTGCAAACGCTCCAGTGGCTCCCGCCCCGGGGTGGCGTCGATACGCCTGCTCTCGCCACTGCTGCGCCTGCGGGTCCATTCCGAACCTCTGTAGCGTGTCGATCGCGCGCAACTCGGCCGAGACCGTCGGATTGGATCGCACCATCTCGTGGAGCACGGCCAGGCCCGGCGCGGTATCGCCCACCAGAAAATAGGTCGCGGCGAGGTACGCGTGTCCCTCCAGCAACTCAGGCTCGGCAGCCACCGCACGACTGAACTCCAGGCGTGCAGTATCGGTTTCGCCGCCCATCATGAGAATCCGGCCCCGCAACAATCCAGCTGCAGCGGCCAGCGCGGGGCTCCGCGTCGCCTGGTCGACGTGCTGTGTGGCGAGCCGTAATTCACCCACCTGCAGGAGAGCCTCCGCCACGACTAGGTGTGCCCTCACCTGCTTGCCATCGTCGCTCAACACACGCCTGCCGAGTCGCAGCGCCTCTACATAGCGACCCTCAGCGACCGCCACCTGAGCCAACACGAGCCGAGCGGCGGCTGGATGCGTGGTCAGCAACCGATTGGCTGCGGCGGCGGCGGCCGCGTAGCGACCGAGTTGCAGGTTGAGCCCGGCGACGATCTGTTCCGTGCCCACGTTTCCACCGCCGATTTGCAGCAACATCTCATAGGCCGCGAGTGCTTCAGCCAGGTGGCCTGCTTTCTGCTGAGACCGCGCCATCCACTCCCAGGCCGCCGGCATCATGGGGTCTTCGCGCAACACGGTGTCGTACTCCTCTATGGCCGTCTCATAATCGCCGGCAAAGTAGGTTGCCGCGGCAAGCTTGAGATGGCGCAGGAGGTGGATACGATTCTTCGGATCTGCGAACGTAGCCGCCGCAGTGTCCCTTCCGGAAGTAACGTAGCCCAGCGCGGCGAGGCGGTCCCGGGTCGCCTGCGGAACCTCGGCAGGCGCTTCCAGAAGAGCTTTCTGCCGCTGCGCTTCGTCGCGCAGCTTGGCAACCACCGCCGGGTGGCCGGCGATCAGATTCACCGTCGCGTGCGGGTCGGCTTCCAGATCGTACAGCTCGGCTTCGGGCGCCTCGATGTACTGATATGGATAGTCGATAACCGTCACCAGTTCGCTCCAACCGAAGTGAATCCGCGGCTGGTAGGTCTCGGCGTAGATGGAAGTCGCGACCACTTCCGGGGCGAGCAGGTCACGCCCCACCGCGCCGGGCAGCGCCTTGCCGCCCGCCAACGCGATCAGGGTCGGCGCCACGTCCGCGAGCTGAGCCGGAGCCTCGATGCGCTCGCCAGCCCGCGCGCCGGCAGGAAGCTTGACGATCAGTGGCACCCGCAGCGTGCTCGTGTAGACGAAGATCCCATGATCGTCCTCGTCATGGTCACCAAGGCCCTCACCGTGATCCGCCAGTAGAACCACCGTGGCATTCTGGTAGAGGCTGTTCGCCTCGAGTTCCTCGAACAGCTCGCCAACAAGGCTGTCCGCGTAGGCGACCTCCGCGTCATAAGGCGACGGGTAGCTCGACGCGAAGGGCTCGGGCGCCGAGTACGGCAGATGCGGTTCGAACAGGTGCACGAACAGGAAGAAGTCGCCGTCCGGCTGCTCACGCAGCCACTGCCGCGCACGCTCGACGGTCTGCGCGCCGGCGCGTTGGATCTCCCCGATGCCAGCCTCGCTCGAGGCCTCCTCGAGTTCATCGTCCCAGGTGGCGAATCCCTGGCTGATACCGGCATCCTCGCGTAGCGGATAACCGGAAATGAAACCGGCGGTTCGATAGCCGGCGGTTTGGAGCCGCTCCGCCAGGGTGACGGCCTCCGGGGCCAGCGTGTACCCGATATTGTCGCGAACGCCGTGCTGGGTGGGGTATTGCCCCGTGAATAGCGACGCGTGCGAAGGCAGCGTCGTGGGCGCATGCGAATAGGCGTGCGCGTAGAGAATCCCGTCACGGCGCAGGCTGTCGATAGCTGGAGTGGCGACACCCTGGTACCCGTATGCGGGCAACCTATCAGCCCGCAGTGTGTCGATCGAGATCACCACCACCGGCCCGGATTCCGCCACCGCGTCGTGCTGCGGTATTTCCGGCTCTTCCTGGCCGCACGCGGCCAGGAAGCCCGCCAACACCACGCACCCCACCGGCGCCACTCTACGAAGAAAGCTCATGCATGACCCGCGAGCTGCGTACAGGGGTGGCAGCCTGTGGAAGATAGAACGCAATAGGTGAGTCGACAGCGCGGGGATGCTATCGCCGATTCAACTTCTAGAGTTTGCCCGATCCGGCATCGCGGTTTCTAGGAAACCCGCGCCCTATTCGTGAGTTTTTGCACATCCGACCCACGCTCGGATGACGTACCCCCCAGCCACTGGTCGAGGCGCCCGATCAAGCGTTGGGCCAGATCCGGATACCGCGCTGCGACGTCATCCGCATCGGCGCGATCGCTCACATGATCGTAGAGCGCGTGAGTAATCTCGCCGTCGGCGCCGAGTCGGCGAATCAGCTTCCAGCCGCCGTCAACTACGGCGGCACTGTCGACCGCCCCGGCCAGGTAGGCGAAGGCGGGACGTCGCTGGTACCCGAGCGATGACGGCGCCCGCGGCGCCAGCACGAGCGGAACCAAGCTTTGGCCCTCCGCGCCGGAGAGCGCACCCATCTGCGCCACATCGATCAGCGTCGGCAAGAGATCAATCAGCGACACCGTCGAGTCCACGATGCTGCCTCCGGGCCACCCGGCCGGCCAACTCATGATCAGCGGCACAGAAAGCGCCGCCGCGGACAACGTGCTGCACGTACCACGGAGACCACCGGGCGAGTCGATACCATGCGTGCCCACGAACACCACCAGCGTATCTGCGGTGAGCCGACGCTCGGCCAGCACACGCTCCACCTGCGCCAGGTACGGATCCGCACTGTCGGCCCGAGCCTCGGCAGGGCCGCTGGCGGGCACCTTCACGAGGACAAGAAACGGATCGTTGTCTTGCCCATCAAGTCGATCGCTTAGGGCCGCACCGACCGCTGGCGGGTCGTCGCCCGTCAGTTCATCGACCGACCAGCCTGCGGCGGCGAACAACTCGGCCAGGCGATCACCCTCTGCGGCCACGTGACGTTGCCGCGTCCATCTGGATGTTTCCAGCGACCGGAGACTCTCCGTCGCGCACGGGGACGGTGAAACAACATCGCTAAAACGAACCCCGCTCGCGGCCAGGCGGACGAGCGGCGGCGAAGCCGACTGTCCCTCTTCGAGGGCGAGGACTCCCTCGCTGATGACGACCACGATGCCGCTCGGCGCCTGCTGCTCAGCACTAACGGCGCGGTCGGCAACGCGCTGAACGCCGAACTGGGCCGTCGCGAACTGCGGCACCGCAATCGCGCACACCAGGACCAGACCCGGTGTGGAGATTGCGCTGACCCGTGAACGACAGGCCAACGCCTGTATGAGGGGAGATTCGGGCAAGCCAACTCCGAGAGCAGCGGACTTTTGGGTTGGCTGATTCTCGGGTATCTGGCTCACGAGTTCAAGAAGAACGGTTCGCGGCTCTCTCGATGGGGACGGCCGCGATCGTGCCCAGGACCGCCGCCTGGCCGTTGAGCAGGACGTCGCGCCAGTCGAAGTACCGCCGTTCCCACAGCGCTCCCTGCAGCTCCTCATCGAGGTAGCCAAGCCCCACCGTGAGGGCGATGGCGGCCAGCGCCGCCTGCCAGACCGTCATGCCGCCTGCGGTACCGCGCCGGCACGCGAAGTAGGCCAACCCCGCCAACGCGCCGTACTCGATGTAGTGCAGCCGCTCCTGCGGTACCTCGAGCAGAGAAGCGCCGACGGCGTAGAGCGCCATCGCGGCCACCAGCAGCATGCGGTCGGTGGAGGCTGCCGCACGCCAGATGCGCAGAGTCAACGCCACGAACAGGAGCCCCGCGAGAACTGCCACCGCGAGCATCACACGTTCAAACGCCGGCACGCCCCAGCGCCCCTTGAGGTCGTCAACGACGAACCCGAGCCGCGGCTGCATGGCGAACAGCAGTCCGACGTAGGCGACGACCAAGAGCCACCAACGCCTGCCTTGGCTCATGCGCCCTCGTCTGCTCCGTACATGAATTCCTCGAGGGCACCATGGATGCGTTCCACCGTGCTCTCGTCGGGTGGTGTGCTGAACCGCGTCACAACCCAGGCCACGACCCAGTTGATGCCAAGCGCCCAGATTCCGCCGTGCATGCCAAACGGGTGCGGCGACACCACTGTCGTGACATACAGCGTCACCAGTCCGATCGCGACACCCCCCAGGACACCCGCCTTCGACAAAGGCCGCGGCGTGGGCAGGCAAACGGCGCAGATGCCGGGCATCAGCTGCATCGCGCCAGCGGCCGACATCGTAACCACCACGACGAGCAGTTCCGACGAACTGATCGACAGGAAGAACGCCACCACCAGCAGCGCCACCACGATGAGCCGACCCACCGCCACCACGCGTCGCTCAGAGGCCTGCGGATTGATGTAGCGCTGGTATACGTCCCTGGTCAGGACCGTCATGTTGGAATGCAGGATCGAGTCCAGCGTCGACATCGCAGCGGCTGTGGCCCCGGCGAGAATCAGGCCGGTGAGCCACGCCGGCGCGTACTCGAACAGTAGCAAGGGGAAGACTCGATCTGGCACCTCGAGCCCGGGCATCACCAGGGCTCCGGCGAGGCCCACGAAAGCCGCTGGGATATAGAGGGAGGCGAGATAGAGCGGCGTCGTCGCACCGAGGAGCTTCACCGTACGAGCCGAGTTCGCCGAAAAGAAGCGAATCAGCATGTGCGGCTGCAGCACGACCCCAAACGACAGCACCATGGTCATGCCAAACCACATTCCCGGCCCGAAGAACCCCTCCGGCCCAGGCAGCGTGAGCAGATCCGGTCGCTCGGCGGCCACGCGGCGCCAGAGCTCCAACGGGCTGCCGAAGAGACGCACGGTCAACACCAACGCACCAACCCACACGGCGATGTACATCCATATTCCCTGCAGGACGTCGGTCCAGTAGACCGCGCGCAAGCCGCCGAGCATCAGGTACGTGGCCGCGACGACCAGCAAGATCGCGGTGCCAAGGGCGAAGGGAATCCGATCGCCGGACGCCACCGACAGGATGTAGCCGAGCCCTTGAGCCTGGACCTGGATGTAGAGGATCGTGAACACGATGGAGACCACCGCAGCGACAATCCGTACGGCCTCACTACGATAGAAATCTCCGAGCATGTCCGCTGGAGTCACGTAGCTGAACTGCTTGCCGACGAACCAGATTCGGACGCCGAGCGTGTAGGTAATCGCTCCCACAAGAATCGTCCAACAACCGGCTACCCAGAAGCCGATGCCATGGGTATAGAAGAACCCGCCGGAACCGAGGAACGCGAAGGCCGAGTGAAAGGTCGCGACCATCGTCAGGTACAGGACCACGGGCCCGGCGCGACGGCCGTAGAGCAGGAAATCCTCGGCCTCCGTGCTGAGGCGTCGGTTAGCAATCAGACCGATCACCACCGTGACCAGCAAATACACGAAGATCAGCGAGGTGGCTACGGCCCAGGGTTCCATCAGCGGGCCCCCCTCACAGGCGCGATCGCCAGACCGTCAGTAGCAATCCGCACAGCACGGCGTACACGACGGTGAGATATGCGTACAGGAACGGCATGCCAAGGACCCAGGGCTCGATGCGGTTGGCGAGCACGAACACGATCGGCGGCTGAGCCAGCGCCATCGTGCCGAGGAAACCAAGCGCAGCGATCTTGCCTTTGCGTGTGCGGGGCCACCAGTGCGAGCGAATCCGCAATTTACTCATGCTGGTCGCTGCTTGCCGGGCCACAGATCGACGGCGGTTCCAGTTCGCGTTCCGGCTGGCGACTCCAGGCCAGAAGCCGCCCTTCATCGTCGAAGGAGGCCGCACGGTCCGGCCAGGTCCAGTGATTCAGTTCGGACTCGGTCACGTTCTCGGGATCTCCCCACGCCAGCCGCACCTGCCGATCGGTCATCCCGGTTTCGATCTCGCCCGACAGGATCTTCTCGAGCGTCTCGTCCGGCAACCTGGTCACTTCTTTCCAGATCGCGACCAACTCCTCTGGCGGTCGCGCGCTGATCACTAGGCGCGCCCGCGTGTACCTGGGCGAGGGACTATAGGTAACTGCGCGCACCCGACGCAACAGCAGCGGCGCCGCCTCGAGAGTGTCCGGCCAGTCCGCCGGAACTACGGTCACGCTATCGATTATGGCGCTGCCTCCCTCCAGGACCGCGATACTGACGTCAGTGGGCAACACCCTCACCGTGATGGTCTCCGCATCGGCGGGAATCACGAGACTAAGCGTGACAGGAGTCGGGAGGCCACCTACCTGCGCACTCAACGACTGGCGCACCGAGCCGGCCTCAACCTCGAGAGCCACCGTCGCCGTTCCTCCGCCGCTCCCCTCCACGGGAGCCCTCGCCATCACTCGGGCTCGCACCTCGCGCCCGCGCAGTTGGTGCGTGATCTCGGCCGGGATGATCTGCTCGAGATATGCGGCCTGCCGCCGACTGGTGTCTGCCAGCAGAACGCCACCGGACGGGCGGTCGGGTAAAACGCGCCTCGGTGCCAATGTGGCCGGTGGCGCTGTTGGCCACGCCCGGCCGGTCAGGTTGTAGTAGCCGAGATAGCGCGCCGTGTCCGGGCGGGCGGACGCTTCCAGGCGCAAAGGTGGTGGCGGCGCCGGCGCGACGGACCCGGCCACGGCTCCGCGTGGATTCAAGCCTCCCACCAAACGCCAGCAAGAGAGCGGCCGCCCGGTGGCCTCGGCCGGCACATCCCGAGCAAACAGCAGCTTCGGATTGGCGAGTAGTCCGATCATCGAGTCCATGGTCAAGGGAGGAGTCGTCTGACGCCACTCGTCGCCGTCGAAGCGGTAGACCAGGCCCGTGCGGGGAGCTACGTAGAGCCGCCCGAACCCGGGCTCCAGCGGCCACGGGCCCAGCGCCGCTTCCCCGCCGAGGAGTTCGACTATCTCCTCGGCAACGGTCATTGGCACCAGACGCGCCGGGACCCCGACCACGCGCCCGGATTGGCCCAGCGCTCCAGCATCGACCTCGATCGCCTTGTCCCACCAGTCGCCGCCGACCTCGATCGCCTGCTTCAGCGAAGCGCTGTACGCCGCCGCGGCCTCGGAGGTAGCGAACCCCTCGCGAGGCAGGCGGCGCGGCGCCGGGAGGCTGGTGAGCACCGACACCGGCCCGGTGGAGTTCCGTGCCTCCGCCTGTGACGCCGGAATCGCGTACCACTTCTCGGTGCGCTGCCAACCGTCGCCGTTCCCTACCGATTGCCAATCGCGGCCGAAGGTATCCGTAGCATCACCGAGGTATTCGAAGATGTGACCGCGGCGAAACTCGAGAATCTCCTCCGACGCCACGTCGGCCGCCCGATACAACGTGCCGTCTTCCAGTGCGACGGCATACAACTGCGGGTCGCGGGGCAACCGGGGCCCCGGTGGGTCGAGCGTCTGCGAGGCCGCCGACGCTGCGCTCAAGGCGCACGTCGTCATGGCCAGCGTCGCAACGAGCGCCCGTGACGACCTCACGCCAGTGTTTCGCCTGGTTGCAGGGCCACGACCTCGATGTCCAGATCCCGCGCCGAGCACTCGGCGGCGAGGGCCTCCGGCGTGCCCGTCAGCACCGGCCAGGTGCCCCAGTGCATGGGCACGACCCGCCGCACGCGTAGCAACTCGCACGCTAACGCAGCTTCGCGCGGGCCCATGGTGAAATGATCGCCTATCGGGAGCAGGGCTATCTGGGGTTCATACAAGTCGGCGATCAGGCTCATGTCGCCAAAGACGCAGGTATCGCCAGCGTGATAAACGCGGGTGCCGTCGTCGAACGACAATACGAGCCCGGCCGGTTCGCCCCCGTAAATCGATCCGGCAGCAGTGGATATGGAGCTCGAATGGTGTGCGTTGACCATCGTCACGGCAACGCCGTCGAGTTGCACCGTGCCGCCTTTGTTCATCGGCACGACACGGTCTTCCGGCACGCCCCCCGCCTGCAGCCAGCCAGCGACCTCGACCATGGCAACCACGGTCGGCTTGTGCCGTTCGCAGATGGTCACCGCGTCAGCAACATGATCCTCGTGACCGTGCGTGATCGCGACATAGTCGAGCCGTTCGAAGGTCTTCAGCTCGTCCGGACAGCTCGGGTTGTTGTCCACAAAGGGATCAATGAGCAGCGTGCTGCCAGAAGGCGCCGTCAGGAGAAAAGTTGCGTGGCCGAGCCAGGTGATGCGAACACCGTCATTCGACTCCATGTTCCTCTCCGGTTTCTTGCACCAGGGCCTGATGAAGCGATTCTACGAAGCGTTCTCGGTCATTGCCCGCCGGTAGCCTCCACCACCGTTACGACGGCCCCCGAGTCAGTTGTCAGCGCGGTTCCCACATCGCTGTGATCACGAGCCACCAAGGCAAGCGCGACCACGTCGGAACTCGTCGTGACACTAGTTATTCGACCGACTCCTTTGCCATCGACCAGCAGGGCTTCTCCAACCTGCACCGCAACGTCACACGCGAGCACGCATAGCAGCCGATTTACCTGTCCACGATAGTGAATTCGCGCCACAGTTTCCTGGCCCAGGTAGCAGCCTTTGTCGAAATCGATCGCCGCATCGAGCCGCAGCTCCTGCGGAAACTCGCTGCCGGTGATCTCGCTACCCGCGCCAGCCTGCCCCAGCGCGACGCGGTGGCCTTCCGCGGCATCCAGACCCACCGGCACCGCGCCGGCCGTCGTCAGCCGCTGCCAAACACGACGCGGCGCTGCGGCCACGAGCAGCCAGCCCCGACCGCCACGGAATGCCATGGGCGAGTTCTCGAGCGTGGTGAGCTCTGCGGCTCCGACAACCGCATCGGCCGCGGGGCCCGTCACGGAGAGCACCGCGGCGTCGAGCACGGTTATCTCCACGTCGGAGCGCAAGACGTAGCGAGCTAGCGTCTCCATCCCGACGTCGACCTGCGGCGTGGTTCCTGCCGCGACGAATTCGTCGTCCGTGGCCCCGATCTCGAACGCCACTTGCGTGCGACCCTTGTTGTCGAGCAACAACGACGTGCGGCAGGAGCCTGCAGTGAGACCCTTGATATCGGCCGTGAGCAGCCGGTGCAGGAAGTCGCCGCGCTCGGCCCCCCCGACGCGATAGGCGCGCTGGTCGGCGCGCCAGACCAGACCCGCGCCCTCACGTAGCGCCCGGGATTCCTCTGCCGGATCGCCAAAGGAGGCGACCCCTCCGCCATCGCGATCGGTGCCCACGTCGGACAGGAAGTCGGACAGATCGGTAGCCGCCGAGGTCATCGTGCAGGCGACACGTCGGCAGGTGACAGAACCACTTCGATGGTGTCACCAGCGGCGACCGGCCCCACGGTGCCCGTGAGATCGCCTTCCTGCTTGCTCATGGCATCGCCGTCTTGATCGAGACGCACGGTGAGATCCATCGCGGGAACGAGCGGCGTGCCCGGTACCATCGAGTCAGCGGCGGTCACGCGGAACTCCGCTGGAAACTCGGCGGGCAGGCGCTTCACCGCCAGGGGCGGTCCGCCGGCACGACCTGCCACACGAACGATCACGTACAGGATTCCGGCGGGAATCGTCGCGACCTCGGCACCCACGCTGACCGTGACGTTGAACCCGGGTTCGGCCGCCGCGGGGGCAGCAACCGCGGGAGCCGCCGGGGCTGCAGGATCCGACGACGACGGCTGCGCGGAGGGCGAACCCATCGCCGCCGCTTCCTCTTCGCTAATGGTCTCGACGTTGCGGGAGACGCAGCTTGTCGTCACGGCGGCGACGAGGGCAAGGGTCATGAGCGATCGTAGAGTGCGCACGGAGTTGTGTAGTCCTTTTGGTGGCGGTGTCGCCGGCTACGACGAAGTCGCGATGCGAGTATCACGGCCGGGGAATTCTACCGCAGGTCTCGCCGCGGTCACGTCTGTCGGGCGAGCTCCTCATACATCGTTCTGAACGCGGGCCCGATGACATCCCAGCTGAAACGTTCCTCGACGATGGCGCGGCCGCGCGCACCGAACTCGACCGCAGAAACGTCGCGCGCATCGCGCAGCGCCGCCGCGAGCTCGCCAACGTGGCCGGGCTCGACGAGCAGGCCCGAAACACCCGCCTCGACTTTGTCTGGCAGGCCGCCGGCCCGGGTTCCGAGCACCGGCAACCCGTGCGCCATCGCCTCGAGCGTCACGACACTGGAGCCTTCGAACAGGGTCGGATGAACGAACCAGTCGGCGCACGCGAGCAGCCCGTGCTTGAGGGGCTCGTCAACCCGCCCGGCGAGCCAACAGCGGTCCTGGATCCCCGCCGCCGCAATGGCCGACTCGATCGCCTGGCGCCGCGGCCCGTCGCCGATCAGCACCCATACCCCATCGCCGAGCGCATCGCCCGCTTCCCCTAGCGCGCGCGCGAGCACCTCGAAGCCCTTGTTCGCCTCGAACCGACCCATCGAGACGAACCTACGGTCCCTGGCGCCATGACCCGCGTCGGCGAGAAGCCGCCGCGCCTTTTCGCAATTGGCGGCTCTAGGCCCTGCGTCTGGGTAGATCGCGTTCGGGATTACCACAGCTTGGTCCGTCTTCAGGTCGAGCAGTTCGCTGACGACGGGGAGGAGCGCACGGTCGGTTACGACCACGCGATCACTGGCCGCGGAAATACGTCGCATCCCCGTGCGGAAAGGCGCATACATAGCGTACTTGAGGCCCCCAACCAGGAATTCCTCCATCCCGTGGGTCGTGAGAACAAGCGGCACCTGCCAGTCGCCCGAGACGCAGCGCTCGGCGGCGCCGAGGCCAGCGAGGCCCTGCACATGAACGATGTCACCCGGATCGTCGATCGTCGCTGCGACCCGTCGAGACCATAGGGGGTAGTTGGTGATGCGATCGAGGATGACGGTCCCGCGCAGGCGCCCGATCGGCAGTGGCCCCGGTGCTACCCAGTGCAAACGCACGCGACCTCTGAACGTCGCCTCGGCCTGAGCCTTACGGTTCGTCTCGCGTGGTAGCTCGGTCCAAAGATCGACCTCGGCGCCGGTGCTGGCGATCTCGAGAGCCTGCTCCCGAACCACTGTTTCGAGCCCTCCAGGGCCGTGCGCCGGAGCCACCCTGCGACCGATCATCGTCACGCTCAACGACCGACTAGTCATCGTCCACCTCGGCCAGCGCCCGCGCGTAGCTGTTCTGCACTTTGTCGAGGACGACGTCAGGCGCATACTTCTCGGAACAGGTGGCCCGCGCCGCTGCGCCTAGCGTTTGCACCTCCGTCTCACCTGCCAGCGATCTCAGTGCGGCGGCCAGCTCTTCAGGGGTGCTGAAGAGGAATCCGTTGTGGCCATGCTCGATCGCCTCCGGGCTTCCGCCGGTGGCTCTGGCGACGACCGGCGTGCCCAGCGACATTCCCTCGAGGATGACACGGGCCAGCGGCTCCTCCCAGGCACTCGGCACGATGACCGCCCGCGCGTCGCGCGCCAGCCGCAGCAGAGTGTCGCCATCCGTCCACCCCAGACAAACCACGTCGAGACCCACGCGCGCCGCCGTGCGGGCCATTGCGTCCTCCAGTGGGCCCGCGCCCGCAACGACAAGCGGCCACTCGCATCCAGCTTCGGCAAGTTCGGCGACGATGCGATCGAACCCTTTCATCGCATTCAGCTTCCCGGCGGCGAACAGGTACGGCGTGGAGAGAGCTACGGGCATTGCCGCGCGAGCAGCTGCCGCATCGGAGCGTCGCGAGTCGATCAGATTCGGAATCACATCGATAGGCACATCGATGGCCCCCCGAACGCGGCGGCGCACAGCGTCGCTCACACAGATGACCCGGTGGCACACCCCCAGCGCCTGCTGGCGCGTGTTCAGGCGACGCAGCGCCCGCCCGGCGGCAGCCGCGGCCAGTGAACCGCTCAGACCAAAGGAACGGACCAACGCCTGTCGCGCCCACTCGCGCGGCGACCCGTTGGGCTCTGCCTCATCAGGCCACGCGATTCCGTCGAGCCGGACAGGCCAGTAGTCGCGCAACGTCACGAGCGCAGCTCGTCCCGCCGCACGTGCTGCCAGCGCTGCTCCCTGCGCGCTGTGCAGATGCTGCCCGTGCACGACATCGATGTCGGGACGGCTCTCGAGGTAGGCCGCCACGTACTGCCGAACGGGCTCGCAGGAGTAGTCGCGCGTCACCAGGTGGCGCGACAACCCACGGTACCTGCCGAGGCCGAGCGTGCGCAGCCGCACGTCTTCGAACTCGCGCTCTACCGATGCCCTCTCGCCGCGAGGATCGACCTCGAGCACCTCTACCCGCCACCCAGCTCCCCGCAGCGCAGTGACGAGGGCGTGGGTGCTCCAACCGCTGCCGCCGCAGTCTGGCGGGTACGCGTCGGTAACGATGAGGACGCCGCGTTCCTCATCCCGGTGGCTCACGGCCTGTTCCCCGGTGCCTTCTCGACAAGCGACCAGCGGTCGGTGAAAAAGCGCCAGGCGACACCGGCAGTTCGTCGTGGGACCTCGGTAAACTGGTTCGCGACGATCGTGCTCATCGCAACCGGCTTGTCACGCGGGATGATCCCGGTGCCGTACTGCAATGCCAGTCCGAAGTTCCAGGCGATCAGGACCGCCACGCCGGCCGCCGAGAGTCGCCGGCGCTGGCCTGGCACCCGGGCGAACAGCGCCGCCAGACCCAGGGCGAAGAGCGGCGTGCAGTTGAGGAAACGCCGGGCACCGAATGACGCGCCTCCCCACCATGTCGCATAGGAGCCAATCACCACGAGTTGCACGATGAAAGCAATCGCGAGACCCGCGGCCGCCACGGGCTGGCGTCGGCCGAGAAACCACAGGCCGATAGTTCCGAGCAAGGTGATCGGCGTCCATGAGTACAGCCCATGAAAGCCTGAGAGGAGCACGGGTAGGACGAACTGCGGATACGAGAACTTCTCGGTCACGAACGGTGACGGACTGAGGGTCCCGTGCAGCGCCTGGTAAACGAAGAATTGCGGCGCGACGACAATCCCGAGAACGACTCCACACGCGAGGTAGCCGGGTAGCCGCTCGCTCCACCGACGCAACTCGCCGCGGCGCAGCGCCGCGAGCAAGCGCATGCCCTCGTCGAAGAGCAGCGGGATCATCATCAGCCAATTCAGCTCGCGGACCAGCACCATCAGGCCCGCGCCAGCACCGAGGAGGGCCCACGCGCGCGGCGAACGCTCCTGCTCCCGGCCGCGCAGCCACAGCCAGGTGAACAGCGCCACGGCAAACACCGAGTTCGCGTGCGCCATTGGTGGGGTGATGTAGAGATAGAAGACCAACGCTGTCGCGAACCAGACCGCTATCACGGCCAGCTGCGCTGGCCACCGGTCGAAGTAGAGACGACAGGAGAGGTAGATGAGAGCGAGCCCGAGCAACCCCCAGGTGAGCGAACCCAGCGCGATCGCCCACACATACGGTCGGCTTATGCCGTCACGACGAATCTCACTGCCAAGGCTGCGGGCCACCACGACCGCCAGGTCGGCCGCTACGTAGAACGGCGACCACAGCACCGCCGTGCCGATCGGAGCATCGTTCAAATACCGGCCTGTTGATGTCGGATGTTCCGTGAACTCGTGCAGCCACTTGAACGCTACCGGATCCGCCTCGACGAACAGGCGGTAGTCATTGCCGTAATCCACATCTCCATCGAAGTAGACCGAGCGCAGATGAGTGACGTACTTGACCTCGTCCGAACCGTAAAGTCGTGGCGTGAACAGGGGCAACGCCAGCAGGGCGGCGAGCACCAACACGCCCCACTCCTTTCGCCATTCGGTCGCTCGTAGCATCGTGGGAGCTTACCTCGCCACACGCGCGGCACTTAGCAAGTCCGCGGCGCCTTGGTCCCACGTGTGGCGGGCTACGCTGGCTCTAGCCTCAGCGCCCATGCGGCGGGCGCGCTCCGGATCGGAGAGCACCTCCCTGACACCCTCGGCCAAAGCGGCCGGCGTGGCCTCGACCAACCTCCCCGTCAATCCGTCGACTATGTTGTCCAATACACCGCCCTCCGCCACCGCCACGACCGGCAGACGGCAGTGGGCAGCTTCAATGGCAGCCAGCCCGAACGTCTCTTCGCGCGTCATGTGAACGTAGACGCGAGCGGCCCGGTAGTGCGCCCCGAGTTCGTGCTCCGGCACGAACCCAGCAAAGCGGACGCGGTCGCGAACGCCAAGCCGCAACGCGAGCCCCTCCAGAGCCTCGCGTTCCGGCCCGTCACCAACAATGCCTAACGTCGGCGCGGATACATCACCTGGAAGCGGGTCCTTCAACTCTGCCAGGGCACGAATGGCCAGATCGACTCGTTTGCGCGGATGCAGGTAGTTGACGGTCACTAAGGTAGTCGATTCGACGCCCTTCTTCGCCGTTGCGTCGAGGCTGTCCCGATCGATGCCATGAGCGAGCGATACCGCCTCGCGCCCGTATACCTCGTGGAAACGACGCACTGCGAAGGGACCCGCGGTAGTCACCACGTGCGGGGTCGCCACCAGGTGCCGGTCGTTTCGTCGATACAGCATCAGCGCCGGCGCCAGGACCCATCGCAGAACCCCAGCACGGGCCAGGACGTCGGCCCGGTCCTGATAGAGAACCCGTGGGGGCTCGAAGCAGTGGTAGACGACCGTAGTTCGTCCTCGTCGGCGAAGCCACGGCCCCAGCCGCACGGCGGGTCCGTACAGGACCGTGATGTCGGCGGCGGCGTACAGCGCCCGCCGAAGCGCGGGCACGCGCGCGTAGTCGAGCGCGGCGTTGAGGTAGCGATTGCGGAACCAGTCGATTCGGACGCCAGTGGCATGCAGCCGGACTCCCTCGGCGAGCAACGGCCGGCACGAATCGTCGAACTGATGACACACGATGCGTGGTCGATGCCCGGCGCGGGCCAGGCTTGCCGCCATCTCTAGCACGAGCCGCTCCGCCCCCGAGAGAAGTTTGAATCGCGGGAAAACCAGGTCGATCGCCAGGCTCTGACCGCGAGCCGTCTGACTCATGCGCCGCTCCCGGCATGCGCGCAGGCCCGTTCATAGACTCGTTCGAAGCGCGCCACAGTGTGTTCCCAGTCCAGACTCTCCACGGCGTCGAGTCGCGCCCGCATGCCGAGATCCTCGACCAGTTGACGGTCGTTCGCCAGAGCGACGAGATGTCCGGCCAGCGCGTCTACGTCGCCCTCCGGGAACAGCAGGCCATTGTCCCGATGGCGGAGCACGTCCGGGATCCCCGCAACGCGGCTGGCGACGACCGCAACACCACTCGACAAGGACTCGAGCAACGTGTTGGGCAGTCCGTCGACGTTGCCATCAGGACCGTGGACGGACGGGACCGCGGCCACATCGCTGGTCGCGTAGTAGACGGGCACCTCGACATTGGGCACGGCGCCCAGGAAATGCAGTCGGTCGGCCAGGCCGCTTGCGGAAGCCAACTCGCGGAGGTCTCCTTCCAAGGGTCCAGCGCCGGCGAGGATCACTTCGAGATCGGCGCCTTCCCGCGTCGCCGCCGCCGCGGCCTTCACCAGTACGTCGAAGCCCTTCTTGAATACCAGCCGGCCTATCGCGAAGACCCAAAGCGCGTCGGTTCTTAGTCCGTGGCGGGCGGCGAGTTCCGGTCGGTGCGCAGCGCGGGCTCTCTCTTCGAGCGGAGCGAACCGCCCGGTGTCCACACCGTAGGGCACTCTCGTCGCCGGTGGCCCAACGCCCAGCGCGTCGACCCTGTCGGCCAGATCGGCCGAGCAGGCAGTGATGCGGCTAGCATGGCGCTTCACGTACCGCCCCATGCGCGCCGCCCACGAGTGCTTTTCCGCCAGAAACACACCGCTGCCGTGACAGGACACCACCAGCGGGATACCTGTGCCGCGCAGTGCCGACGCCGCGATAGCGCCGTTAGGCAGGAACCAGTGCGCATGGATCAGGTCGTAGGGTCGGTCGCGGTGCAGTCGCTGGATCGACCTCCGGGCCGAAAGCGCGGCGAGTGGCGCCGCCAGGTACGCGTCCGGACGTAGCTTCCGGTCCGCGGTGAGCGCCTGAGCGTAGCCCCACGGATGCCATCCCCGCACGGGCGAATAGCGGAAACCGATGACCCGCGCTCCACCGGCACGCTCCACCTGAAGATCCGGGTGCCAGGGCACCAGCACATCGCACTCATGGCCTTTGGCGGCGAGCCCTTCCGCAATCGACGCCACGAACGTCGCGTTGCTGTCGGCGGAATGCAGCGGATAGGTTGTCGCCAGATGCAGAACGCGCATCAGACCTCTCCCACAGGCTGCTAGCCGCGACGCTCGAAGCGCATGAGCGCTATCTGCTCCGAGATCAAGCCAATCAGAAAGACCAGCAGCGCCGACAGGCACAGCAATACCGACGTGTTCGTCACATGCAATTCGGTAAGAATCGTCCAGACCCCATAACCGGCGCCCGCAGCAAAGAGCGTCAGAGCAATGGGCAGGAAGATCCGCAGCGGTGAGAACAACGAGACGATGCGTAACGCGATCATCAGGAAACGACTGCCGTCGTGCAGGATCCTGATCTTGCTCTTCCCCACCCGCTTGCTCACGTTGATCGGCTCGAAATCGACGTTGTATCCGGCCTTGATCAAGGCCAGGGTACTCGTGATGGGATACGAGAACCCATTCGGATAGAGCGGGATGAACTCGGCCATCGGCGCGAGCCGGGCGGCGCGAAACCCCGACGTCACGTCGAGAATCCGACGCCCGGAAAGGTACGAGGCGAGCCGGTTGTAGCACCAGTTCCCGAACCACCGGGTCCAACCGCCACCCGCTCCGCCGCTGCGAGCGCCAATGATGAGGTCGTATTCGCCGAGCCGGCCGAGCAGTCGCCCGATCTCCCGCGGGTCATGCTGACCGTCGGCGTCGAGCAGGCAAATCTGCGTACCGCGCGCCGCGCGCAGTCCGCTCTTGACCGCGGCGCCATTACCTTTGTTGTAGGGATGTCGTACAACGCGCGCGCCGGCGGCAGCCGCGGCGTCGCCCGTGCCGTCGTCGGAGCCATCATCGACCACGATGATCTCCCACGCGTCGCCCTCCGGCGCTACCGCACGGATGCCTTCGAGCACGCTGGCGATCGCCTGCGCCTCGTTGTAGGCCGGCAGAATGATACTTACGTCAGGCACTGTGCCCCTCCGAGGTGGTCATGATGCCCGGCAAGGACGCGAGTCCGTCGACTCCGAGGTCAAGGCTGTCCCGCCGCCGCGATCGATAGAGTTGCTCCTCGAGGAGCTTCCGGTTCGCCGCCATCAGGTCGGCGACAAGTCCCAGACTCAGTAGCTGGAATCCGACGATCGCCAGGATCGCTGCCAGGATGAGCGACTGCACGTTGCCGGCTCCGGCCGTCGGACCGAAGTAGAAGAACAGGAATCTGAGACCAATCACCGCGGCGCCCAGCATGAACATTGCCGCTGTGTAGAAGAACACCTTCAGCGGCTCGTACATCGCGTAGGCCCGCGCCATCGTGCCGCCAGCATTCTTCAGGTAGTGGAGCGTCGTGGGTGCAAGTCGCGATTGTCGCGGGGTGTGGCGGGCCTGGATCGGGACGTCGACGATCTGCAGGCGCCGGTTGCCCGCCTGGATGAGCGTCTCGAGCGTGTACGTGAAGTCGTTGATCACGTTGATCCGCAACGCCGCTTCGCGGCTGTACGCGCGGAATCCACTGGTCGAATCGGAGACGGTCGTGCCCGACAGATGCCGCATCAGCCACGAGCCCAGGCGTTGCAGCAATCGCTTGGCGAGCGAGAAATGGCTGAGGGTCCCCGGGTCGCGATCACCGACAACCATGTCGGCCTCGCCGGCCAGGATGGGGGCAACGAGCTTGGGAATCTCCGTGCCGTCGTACTGGTTGTCACCGTCGGTGTTCACGATGATGTCGGCACCGGCGCGGATGCTGGCGTCGATGCCCGCCTTGAAAACACGAGCAAGCCCCTGGCGACCGGCGAATCGAAGCACGGCGTCGGCGCCGTGCGCCAGTGCCACGGCGGCCGTGTCGTCGTCGGAGCCATCGTCGATGACGAGGATCTCGACGCTTTCGACACCCGGGACCTGGCGCGGAATCGCCGCGAGGGTGTCCGGCAGGTGCTCGGCTTCGTTATAACAGGGGATCTGGACGATCAGCTTCATGACCGGCTGGATTCTACCTTTCGTCGCGTTGCTCTGCCCTCGCCCAGAACACTCGCTCGATGCGAGTGCCCAGCACGCGGGCCAGTCCACTACCCTCCGCATGCGGTTGTGCGGCGGGTATCCGGAGCTCCAGGCGCGCGATGACGTCTGCCTCCCACGTCCACTCCGCGGGCAGCGGAAAGCGCAAATCACCCCACCCACTCGGCGGCGCTGCCGCTCCGAGACGAACACCGTCGAGCCAAACTTCGATCTCATGCGCCGGCAGGAACTCGTTGCCACGCACGCGCAGAACAACCTCATCGGCGTCCGCCGGCATGCCGGGCAGCAGGATGACGGCTCTCGATCCGGTCCAGCGGAAACTATGCTCCCCGGAGACCTCGGGCGAGTACATGAGGCCACCGACAAGATACTGATCGTCCCAGAGTCCGACGTCGAGTTCGCCGCGCAACTCGCCATCGACAACCCTTTGCGGCAACGGCGCGATGCTCTCCTCCGGTTGTAGTCGATACACGCGGGCCTCGATCGTCAGTGGCAGTATCGCGACCGGTAGACGAATAGGCCGGCCGGCCTTCACCTCCTCGTACATATAGAACTCTTCGAGCAGGAGACTCTGCCACCTGAAGATCTGCACCGGCTCGACGCCGACATCGACGAGCTCATCCAACCCGCCGGCTGTCACCAGATAGACGTCACCACCATGGCGAGCGCGCTCCCAGGCCAAGGAGCGAATCGCGGCCGCGTCGAAGCGGGCGTCCGGAAGCCGATAAACGGCGAGTCCGATGTCGAGGCCGAGCGCGGCTTCGAAACGAATGAGACCGCGCCGGGAACGCCGCTCGAAGAGCACCGCGTCCTCGGGGCCGAACAGGTCCGCCAACTGGTGCAGCGCCGCGTCCGAACCCTCCAGTTGTACGTGTCTCTTGATCGCGTTGGCCGCTGTCGCATGGTGCGCGAGAACAGGAGCCAACAACACGGCCGCCGCCACGCCGGCGTAGGCGCGCCGCTGCGAAACCTTGGCTGAGATCCATGCCACCGCGACCAACCCGAACAGGTAGCTTGCCGGCAGGACGGCCGGTATCCAGCGACGGTAGGCCCACATCGGCGAGGGGATGATGTTGCGCTCCCACATGACGGTCGCGGTGAGCACCAACAGCACGGTCGCGGCCGGCAGTAGTCCTTCCTCCTGTCGGCGACGAACGAGGAGGATCACCGTGCCCAACGTGGCGAGCAATACCAGCATGGGCGAAATGCCGAGGCCAAGCTCGACGTGGTTCGCCATGTTCCACGAATCAGAGGCCTCCCACTGGGCGTAGAGCCACGGGCGCAGCCAGTAGCCGGCGGCGGTGAGCACCACCACGACTGCGGCCGTGCCCGCCCGCAGAAGTCGACCGCCAGGCGTCTCCCCGGCCAGGAAGCCGCGAATCGGTTCGCGGTGACGGCGCGCCACGAGATGCACTGCCAGTCCCGCCGCGCCGGCTAGCGCCGCCCCGAGGGCGGCGGCACCGAAGAACGTCGGCGGAGTCAGATAGAACTGCCGAAGGACGTCAAAGTAGTAAGGCCACAGCCAACCGATCGCATGCACCAGCGTATGGACGGCAAGAAACGCCACCGGCGCCCAGAACACGGCGATGTCCCGCTGGCGCAGGCGACCCATGGCAATGTCCGCAAGGAACAGCAGTCCGAGAGGCAGAAGCACGACCAGCAACTCGGCCTTGGCGAGCGGGCAAAGGCCGAAACTCGCGCCTGCGAGGAGGCCGTGGAAGCGACCGCCGTGCTGTCGATAGCGGATCAGCGCCAGGCAGCCGAGCACCACGAGTAGCTGTGCAGCTGTCTCGGCCGAGCTGTATCGCGCGAACCAACCGGTGATCACGCCCATCGCCAGTAGTGGGCCGGCAAGCAGACCGAGACGTCCGCAGAACGCTGCTCCCAGCAAGCTGAGGACACAAGCAGCCAACCAGGTGAGTACGCCGCCCGCCGCCAGGGCACCGGCGGTGCCAGCTACCCAGTACGCGACGGCCACCCATACTGGGTACACGGGTAGCGCCTGCGGGATCACCCTCCCCGTCGTCAGGCTCTCCAGATAGAACCCCAGGTAGCGCGAGCCGTCATTCGCGGCCGGGCGACCTGGCCCTGGGAAGAAATAGTCGCGAGCCATGCCCGGCAAACGCGTAACTGTCTCGTCGTGCCAGCTGATCGCTCCGTCCCGGGCGAGGGTCTGCCCGGCGTGCAAGTAGACTCCCGGGTCGCGCGCCTCCAATCGAACGTCGAACGCCGGCGAGAAGAACACCGCACAGATCAACGTCACCGTGATCACCGCAGCGAGTGCGGATACGACCTCGCCGGCCGGCCGCGGAGGGCGGTTTGCGCGCCCTCCAGCGAACATGGCCGCTGCAAGCACCGCCGGCGCGCCAAGAAACACCAGCGGAGTGAAGGTCCCCGCCTCGGCGACCACGATGCCCCACCAGCTGAGCAGGACCCAGCCAAAACCCAGGGTCAGGAAGGCGTCCTCCACACGGCCGCCCGCGGCGCCGCCCAGGACCCGCCGGGCTCCCACTCCGAGTGCCACCGCGACCACGAGCGTCGCCGCCAGGATCTCCAGGCCGGCGAACGACATCATCCGCGCCAGGTCGGCGGGCCCGCGGGGTCGGGCAAGGTGGCGTCGAGACGTCCGCCGATCATTTCCCGGGTTGCCGGGCTCGCGTTGTGCGGCATGCAGCAATCGAACATCAGGGCGCGCGCTCTCGCCAACCCAGATCCCGCGGTGCGCTGCAGCTGCAACGGCCCCTGCCCAGCGCTGGCGCGCAGATGTTCGAGCAACAGCGAAGCCGTCTCCTTCGCACCGACGCCCGCGCTATGGGTGGCTGCTGCCGCCCCGACGCCCCTGGCCAACGCGGCGTCGTCCACGAGCGCGAGCAGCGTCTCGCGCAGCCCCGCTTCGCGTTCGCGACCGGGCTCGACGACGACCGCGGCTCCCGGCGGCAATGTGTCCCACGCCGGTGCTCGCATGACCACCGCCACCTGGCCGGCCGCCATCGCGCGGTAGACCAGTCCGCGATCGTTCAGGGTCGGGTCGCCCGTCGTGGCAACCACCACGTCGGCGTCGTCGGCCAACTCCCGGCGGCGGTCGACACCGTCCTCCACTACCCACTCGACCCGATCGCCCAGCCCGGCAACCGCCGCCGCGTGCCGCATTCCGGGCTCCAGTATCTTGATGACGTGGTAGCTGGCTTCGAGGCTAGGCCGTTGTTCCAACACAGCCGCCAGTACGCGCAACTCCGGCGCCGGCCAGGACACGTTGGGCGCCACGATCGCTATGCGCCGCACGGTTGCGATCTCGTGACGAATCGGCCGCAACTCCGCGGGCGAAGCGGGTAGAGGCACGATGGGCACGTCCGGGCCCAGTTGTCGCGCGATGTCTTCGGTCGCGGCGATCAGCAGGTTGCGCTCCGCGCACATCACCGGGACCGGGTCTTTCACCCTGAACAGCGCGCGGGTGCCCCAGCCGGCGGCCACGGTCGCGGCGACAGCGGCTCCGTCTTCTCGCTGTTGCTCGAGGATCTCACCGTACCGGTCCCACCGCCCGTAGCCCGCCAACGCTCCAACGAGAACATGGTGGGCGGTGGTGTCGAGCATCCAGGCCAGCGATGGCAACCGCCGCGATAGCAGCACGCTTGGCTCATAGGGACGGAAGTCCCGACCGATCGGATGCAACGCGGCGTCGAACGGAGCGGCTGCGTGGCGCTCGGGCAGTCGCAGGTAGTGGTGGCCCGTGGCAGGCAACTCGCCTTCGCGCAGCCGCGTCGATTCGCCGAAGACTTCGACCTCCGCCAGCGCCGCCAGCTCACGAATCGCAGCCTCGATCTGGTGGCGCTCGATCGCGGCCGCGGACAGACTCGGCAGCGAAACTGCTATGCGCATGGCGAGGCTACTCGAGTGTTGCGGTGAGGGCTTCGATGGCCTTGGCCCAGGTGACGCGTTCACGTACGCGCGCCCTGCCCTCGTTGCCGAGGCGCTCACAGGCCGCGCGGTCGTTGTACAGGTCATCAATGCGCGCGGCGATCTCGAGTGGATCGGGTTGCACCACGAACCCGGTCGCACCATCCTCGACGAATTCGAGGACGCCGCCAGCATCCGAAGTGGTCACGACAGGCTTGCCCGCGAAGAACGCCTCGAGCGTCGTAAAGCCGTAGTCCTCGTCGTGGGGTGTCAGAACCATGCCAAGGCTCCCGGCCATGAGGTCCAGGACGTCCTCGTCAGAAACGAACCCCAGAAAGTCGACGCGATCGGCAACTCCAACCTCTTCCGCCAGTTTCTTCAGCGCGTCGCTGTGCGGTCCGCGACCGGCTACCTTCAGCGTCGCTGGCGAGCGCGTCTCGGCGAGCGCCCGAATAGTGAGGTCGAGCCGCTTGATCGGATCGAGCCGACCGACGAAGAACAGATAGTCGCCGAACGGGCCCGGGCGAAGCTGGGCGTGGAGCGGGGGCGGCGCATAGAGCGGCGTTGCCTTGATGCCGCAATACTGCTGCAACCGGCCCGCCGTGTTGCCACTGTTGGTGAACAGCGCGCGGCATTCTCCAAGCGCCTCGATATCCAGTTCCACCAGCGCCTCGCGCAGCGCCACGTCATCTTCGGCCATGCTGAAGTTCCCGAAGGGCGTTGGGTGCAGATCGTAGACTTCGCGCTGCTGATGGAACACCCAGGCGATCTTGTTCGGGTGGCGCGCCAGGTACGACGGATACTTCGTGGCAATGACCAGATCGACCTGCCCGGGAGCGGTCTTCTCGAAGCCCGCGAGCCGCCATGCGAGCGCCTGATCCAGCGAATCTGTCTGGCCGCTCCAGGTGTACGGCAACGTGACCAGGTCCACTTCGTGACCGGCCTCGCGCAGCGCCTTCACCGTCAACTCGGCGTGCAGCTCGGCGCCACCCCGCAGAAACGGCACCTGGGGCGCGGCAACTATGATGCGGCGTGAGCGGCTCACGAGCCGCGTCGGGTGGCCACGAGCGCGTACTCCTGCGGCCTGCAGCAAAGCTCGTCAACGCGGTTCAAGCGCCGGTTCAACTCTTCGAGGACGCGTCGGAGGTCGGCGTCTTCGCCGCTCAGGGCTTCGTCGATCGCGAGCGGCCTTACGGAGTCGGGAACCTCCGCCTGGTAGTGGACATCGACCCGCTCGAACCCGGCACGATTCGCGAGGAAGGAAAGTAGACTCGGATGCACCGGTCGCACATGCGTCGGGTCGATGACGTATGCGCGCATCATGGCGAACAAGCTCTCGGGGTTGATGGTCTCGATGAGCAAACGGCCGCCCGGAGCCAGTCGGCTTACGGCCAGGCGCACGAGGTCTTGCCAGCGGGGCGGTGGAAGGTGCTCGATTACCTGCGCTACGAAGATCCCGCCGAGCGACTCTCTCTCCCGGGCCTCGAGCCAGTCGAACAGGTCCGCGTGAACGGCATCGAAACCGTTGGCCACGCATTCGCTCACGTCGGCTTCGTTGATCTCCACTCCGATCGAGTCGATACCCGCGTCGCGAAGTAACTGGAGGAACTCGCCGCGCCCACATCCCAGGTCCGCGACAGGCCCCGGCGCGCCTTCAAAGTGCCCGACGTGGGCCGCCATCCGTTCGCCAATCTCTTGCGGCTTGCCACGAAACGCGTCCTGGTGCGCCCGGTAGTCCTGATCGCCCATCCACTCGCGCAGGCGACGCCAGAGCGGCATGTCGAAGGGATCCGCACTCGCCGTTTCGCGGGCGCCGGCTTCACGCTGAGGCGCGCCGTCAAGGGCGGCCAGGGCCTCTGCCAGCATCGTCCGGGTCTCTAGCATCTCGGTCTTCCCCGGCAGATCACCGACGCGATCGAGACGTTCGAGACTTTCGGCCAATTCCGTAACCGCCGCGTCCTTCTCGTCGAACCGACCGTCAACCGCCTGCGCCCGCTGGACGAACCGGACATCGAAATCGTGCAACGAGCCCGCCATCTCCTGCCACGACTCCGTGATCTGCGCGCGCACAGCCCAGAGTTCTTCCTCGAGAGCATCGAAGAGCACGACGTGACGCTGACGTAGCGTCTCGTCGTATTCCGCAAGCGCGGTGTCCAACCGGCTCTCGATCTGACGCGGCTCGATGACGCGCTCGCACAACGTGCTGTACATCGCCGCGAGTCGCGCCTCCATCTGAACACCCTGTGCGTTCAGGTGACGAACGACTTCGGCGTTGAATCGTTCTTGTCGCGCCAGGTACGGATCGAGGAAGGGCTGTACGAAAGGTCGCGCGAGTTTGCGCAGCAAGGTCAGTGCCGGCCCGATCACCGCGGCCTGGGAGCCGATCTCGATCGGTCCGGTAATCACCGCGAGGTCGTTCGCCGCCTGCAGGTGTTCCGTCGTGGCGATCTGGGGCTCGCTAGGGGCCGGGGGCAGGACGAACTCCGCCAACTCCGGGCGGCCAGATTCTGGCAGGCCGTCGGACAGACGCGGAGGTGCTTCTTCCGCGAGCTCTGCGCGAATTCGGTCACGCAAATCTTTCAGTCGCTGGGCAATCTCGTTCTGGTCCATTTCCAACTCACCCACAGGCGGCCGGCCTGCGTGAACGGTCAGCGGCCAACCGAAGTGTAGTGGAACCCCTCGCCACGCATGCGGTCGGGGCTGTATACGTTGCGCAGATCCACGATCACGGCGCGCTTCATCAAGTCCCGCAGCCGACCCAGGTCGAGATTACGGAACTGGTTCCACTCCGTGGCGATCACCA
>JAJCXT010000016.1 GCA_029263295.1 Acidobacteriota bacterium
AAGTAACCATGATCCAGATGCAGACGGTTCTCGACGTCGCGGATAACTCCGGCGCGCGCAAGATCGCCTGTATCCGCCGTATTGGCGGATCGAGCGTTGGCAGGATCGCTGGCCTCGGTGACGTGATCTCGGCCAGCGTGAAGGAGGCCGTCCCCCACGGGCAGATCAAGAAGGGTCAGGTGGTGCGCGCCGTGATCGTTCGGACGCGGAAGGAAACCGGTCGCAAGGATGGTTCCTATATCCGGTTCGACAACAATGCGGCCGTCCTGATCAATGAAGCGGGTGAGCCGCTGGGCACGCGCGTGTTCGGCCCGGTCGGTCGTGAACTGCGCGACAAGCGGTTCATGCGGATCGTTTCGCTGGCTCCAGAGGTGCTGTGATGGCCGGAGTACGAATCAAGAAGAACGACACGGTCTACGTGATCGCAGGTAAGGACCGTGGCAAGAGCGGTCGCGTGCTGTCGGTGGATCCGATCAAAGGGCGGGTATTGGTGGAGGGCGTGAACATGATGACGAAGGCCGTTCGCCCGAACCCGCAACAGAATATTCAGGGTGGTCTGGTTCAGACCGAAGCGTCGGTGCACATCTCCAACGTCGCCGTGCTGGACCCTGAGACCAATGCTCCGACGCGAGTCGGCTACAAGTTCCTCGATGATGGTACCAAGGTCCGGGTCAGCCGGGGCGGCGCCATCATCGAGAAGTCCTGACGGGGAAGACAATGGTTCCGCGTTTGAAAACGGTTTACGAAGAAGAGATCCGACCCAAGCTCTTTACCGAGGGCGAGTACGGCAACCTCATGGCCGTACCGCGTCTCGTGAAGATCAGTGTGAACATGGGCGTCGGCAGTGCGTCGCAGGACATCAAGGAACTCGATGGTGCGATCGATGAGCTCACAGTGATCACCGGCCAGAAGCCGGTGGTGCGTCGTGCGCGCAAGTCGATTGCCGCCTTCAAGCTGCGCGAGGGCATGCCGATCGGCTGTTCCGTTACGTTGCGCGGCGCCAAGATGTACGAGTTCCTCGACCGCCTGATCATGATCACGCTGCCGCGTGTACGTGACTTCCGCGGCGTGCCGCGGCGCGCGTTCGACGGGCGAGGCAACTACACGCTTGGTCTGCAGGATCAGCTTATTTTCCTCGAGGTCGACTACACCAAGGCTGATCGAACTCGCGGAATGAATGTGACGATTTGTACCTCGGCGGATAACGACGACGATGCCCGAGCGCTGCTCGAAGCGATCGGCATGCCGTTTCGCCGCGACCAAAAGACGGAGTAGCCGTGGCCACCACCGCTTGGATTGCCAAGTCGCAGCGCAAACCGAAGTTCTCGAGCCGCCGTGTCAACCGTTGCCGGTGTTGCGGGCGGTCGCGAGCCTACATGCGTAAATTTCAGATGTGCCGGTTGTGCTTTCGCAAGCGCGCTTTGAACGGCGAGCTTCCCGGCGTCAAGAAAGCAAGCTGGTAACGTCCGGCTCGCGGAGATAACGACCATGATGACCGATCCTATTGCCGATATGCTGACCCGGGTTCGCAACGCCATTCAGGCGGGGCACGCCCAGGTGAGTGTTCCGGCGTCGAAGACGAAACGCGAGATCGCCCGAATCCTGAGGGAAGAGGGCTATGTGAGGGGCTTCGAGTCGATTGAAGAGGGGCCGCAGGGTCACCTCGATATCGAACTCAAGTACGTCGGTGATCGCCAGAGCGCGATTACCGGACTGAAGCGGGTGAGTAGCCCCGGCCTGCGCGTGTACTGCAACAAGGCCAGCCTGCCGACCGTGCTCAATGGCCTCGGCGTCGCTGTGATCTCTACCTCCCGTGGGGTGCTCACCGATCGTCAATGCCGAGAGCAGGGCGTGGGCGGTGAAGTTCTTTGTGAGGTCTGGTAGCCATGTCCCGAATCGGTAAGAACCCAATCACGCTGCCCGACGGGGTGACGGTGGATGTCCAGAGCGACCAGTTGGTCGTCAAGGGTCCGAAGGGCGAGCTCGTGAGTGCGGTTCCCACCGGCATTTCGTTCGAGGTCGAAGACGGAACGCTGCTCGCCAAGCGCGCCAACGACGAGAAGCGGACTCGCGGATTTCATGGCCTGGCTCGCGCTCTCGCCTACAACGCGGTGCTTGGCGTAACGGTTGGATTCAAGCGTGAGCTCGAGATTCAGGGCGTTGGCTATCGCGCGCAGATGAAGGGCAAGACCTTGAGCATGCAGCTCGGCTTTTCGCACGGAGTGGACTTTCCTATTCCGGAAGGCTTGACCGTGACGACTCCCGATCAGACGCACATCGTCATCGAGGGTAACGACAAGCAGCAAGTTGGTGAGATCGCAGCGCAGATCCGCCGTTTCCGCCCGCCCGATGCATACAAGGGCAAGGGCATCCGTTACAGCGATGAGATCGTACGTACGAAGGTCGGTAAGTCCGGCGTTGGCGTAGGGGCGTAGGCGATGCAGGTTAATCGTAGGAAGAAGAAAGAGACCCGCCGGGCCGCAGTGCGGCAGCGTGTTCGTCGCAAGGTCGCGGGAACAAGCGATCGCCCTCGACTCGCAGTCTTCCGGTCTAGCCGGCAGCTCCAGTTGCAGGTTATCGACGACTCTGTCGGCCGCACGCTGGTATCGGTCTCGACGTTGGAGAAAGCGTTCCAGGAGCGCGGCCACACGGGTGGCGCTACTGTGGCGGCCGCAACTGAAGCGGGCAAGCTCTTGGCCGAACGTGCTGGCGATGCCGGTGTGAAGCGGGTCGTATTCGACCGCGGCGGCTACAACTATCACGGCCGTGTTCGTGCCGTAGCCGAGGCCGCGCGTGAAGCGGGCCTGGTGGTCTAGGAGTATCTGATGGGAATTCGCTCGGATCGCATCGATCCCCGGACGTTGAAGCACGAAGTTCAGGACAACGTGGTTTCGATCAATCGCGTCACCAAGGTTGTCAAGGGCGGCAAGAACATGAGCTTCAACGCGCTCGTAGTAGTTGGGGACCGTCACGGCCATGTTGGCTGGGGTCTCGGCAAGGCGCGCGAAGTTCAGCTCGCCATCAAGAAGGGCGTTCAGGAAGCTCGTAAGAACATCGTTCGCGTCCCGATGGACGGCAGTACTCTGCCGCACGGAGTCGAAGGTCGTTTCGGTGCTGGTCACGTCGTATTGAAGCCTGCTGGGCCTGGTACGGGTGTTATCGCCGGCGGCGCCGTTCGCGCCGTGCTCGAGCTTGCTGGCGTGCACGACATTCTTACCAAGTGCATTGGTTCGCGGAACCCGCACAACATGCTCAAGGCTACCTTCGACGCGCTCGATCGCGTGAAGGATCCCGCCGAGGTCGCCCGTATCCGTGGCGTTCCGCTCGAGCACCTGTCGGTCCGCTGACCAGGGAGAGATTCGCTATGGCCAGCAAGATCGTTATTGAGCAGGTTCGCAGTAAGATCGGCCGGCCCAAGCCCCAGCGCCAGGCGCTTCTCGGCTTGGGTCTGCGCAGGATCGGACACCGTGTGGAGCGTGAGGACTCGCCCCGCGTCCGCGGTCAGATTAACGTCGTTCGCCACCTCGTGAAGGTGGAAGAAGCTTAAGAACGCAACGCCGAGTCGCGGCCAAGCCGTCGCGGCGACCCCAGGAGGCACCATGAAGATTCACGAAGCAACACCCAAGGAACGCCGCCAAGCGCGCAAGCGCATTGGCCGCGGGCACGGCTCCGGATACGGCCGCACAGCCGGTCGGGGCGAGAACGGCGCTAAGTCCCGTTCCGGTTGGAGCAAGAAGCCGGGATTCGAGGGTGGTACGTTGCCGCTCGTTCGCCGTCTGCCGAAGCGCGGTTTTAGCAACCATCCGTTCCGCACCGCCTGGGCCGAGGTGAACCTCGATCAGCTCGAGTCGTTTGCCGCGGGGAGCACCGTCGACGAGGCGGCGCTCAAGGAAGCCGGTCTCATCAAGGGCAAGTACGACAAGGTCGTCGTCATGGGCCGCGGAGAGATCGAGGTCGCCATTACCGTCAAGGTGGATCGCTTCACGCGTAGCGCGGCGGACAAGATCAACGCGGCCGGCGGCACCGCCGAGCTCATCGGTGGTGAGGCGGCGGCTCGCGTCGAGGAGCCAGTTGCGGCCCCTGTCGAAGCCGTAGAGGAAGAGTCCGCCGAAGAAGAAGAGTCTGCTGAAGAGGAAGTCGTCGCGGAGGTCGAGGTGGCCGACAGTGACGAGTCCGACAGCGACGAGACCGAGAGCGACAAAGTTGACGAGGCAGTGGCGGTCGAGGATGTTCCGGAAGCTGATTCCGAGGTTCCCGCCGACGAAGCCGAAGCTGATGACGCGGCCGCCGACGAAGCCGAAGCCGAAGCTGGTGAAGAGGAAGGCGCTGAAAAAGCTCCGGAGGCCTCGGAATGATCGAGACTATTCGGAACATCTTCTCCATCCCGGACCTGCGGCAGCGCGTACTCTTTACGTTCAGCATGCTGGCGGTGTTCCGTATCGGCGCCAACATTCCGACCCCCGGGATCAACTCGGCAGCGGTCGCCGACTACTTCGCGCAGTTGCAGGGCACCTTCTTCGGCTTCATGGACATGTTCTCGGGCGGCGCGCTGTCGAACATGACGATCTTTGCGCTCGGCATCATGCCGTACATCTCAGCATCGATTATCTTGCAGCTCCTGACGGTCGTGTGGCCGTACCTGGAGCGGATCCAGAAGGAAGGAGAACTGGGCCGCAAGAAGATCACCCAGTACACGCGCTACGGCACCATCCTCCTGTCTGTCATTCAGGGTTCGGCAATTGCCATCACGCTCGAGCGCACTAGTAGCCCGTCGGGCGTGCCTTTTGTCGACACGCCGGGTTGGGCGTTTCGGCTCATGGCCATCCTGACGTTTACGACCGGAACCGCTTTCCTGATGTGGCTTGGTGAGCAGATCACCGAGCGCGGCATCGGCAACGGGATTTCGTTGCTGATATTCGCCGGTATCGCGGTGGGGTTGCCGACGGCTGTGATCAGGACCTATCAGCAGCTCGAGGTCGGCTCGATGAGCGTTCTAACTCTGGCGGTGCTTGGGGTCGTGATGGTGGCGACCACGGCGTTCGTCGTGCTCATGGAGAGCGGCCAGCGTCGCATTCCCGTGCAGTACGCTAAGCGCGTCGTCGGCCGCAAGATGTACGGCGGCCAGAGCACGCACTTGCCGATCCGCGTGAACACCTCGGGTGTTATCCCCGTGATCTTCGCCTCGTCGATCATCATGTTCCCGCAGACGATCACGCAGTTCATCAATCATCCCTGGGCGCAGAACGTCAGCAATGCGTTGGGGGGGGGGCAACCGCTCTACAACCTGCTGTACGTCAGCGGCATTATCTTCTTCTGCTACTTCTACACGGCGATCATCTTCAATCCCGAGGATGTAGCGGACAACATGCGCAAGTACGGCGGTTTCATCCCGGGCATCCGTCCGGGCAAGCGCACCGCGCAGTACATCGACGACGTGCTCACCAAGCTCACGCTCGTCGGGTCCCTGTATCTGGCTTCGGTAGCCATCCTGCCGCTCTTTCTCATGCAGGGCTTTAAGGTGGCCCCGATCCCGCTCATTGGCCCCTCGCTAGATGCCATGCTGCCCCTGTGGGTGACGGAAGGTCTGGGCGTGTCCTTCTTCTTCGGCGGAACTTCTCTTCTGATCCTCGTCGGCGTGGCCATGGATACCGTGCGCCAGGTCGAGAGTCAGCTCGTGATGCGCCACTACGACGGCTTCATCAAGGGCGGAAAGGTCAGAGGGAGGCGTTTCGTCTGATGCTGCTCGTCTTTCTCGGGCCTCCGGGCGCCGGCAAGGGGACCCAGGCTACGCGTCTGGCAGCCAAGTACGGCGTGCCACAGGTTTCCACCGGCGACATGCTGCGCGAGGCTGTCGCCGCGGGCACCGACGTTGGCCTGCGCGCGAAGTCGATCATGGACGCCGGGCAACTTGTCGACGACGCGACGCTTGCCGACCTGGTGCGCGATCGCCTCGGCCAGCCCGATGCGACGGGCGGAGCCATCCTTGACGGGTACCCGCGCAACACGGCTCAGGCCGCGGCTCTCGAGTCCCTGCTGGCGGACACGCCTCTCGAGGCGGTGGATAGGGTGCTCTTCCTGGATGTCGCCGAGGAGATTCTCGTGGATCGCCTCTCGAAGCGGCGGGCGTGTCCGAGCTGCAACGCCAACTTTCATCTGGTCTTCAAGCCGCCCGCAGACGGGACGAATTGCGATCGCTGCGGCACAGAACTCGTCCAGCGCGAAGACGATCGCGAAGCCGTCGTCCGTGATCGGCTGCAGGTCTACGCTGAGATCACCGCGCCGCTGGTCGAGCATTACGAGAGGATCGGACTCCTCGCCCGCATCGATGGTGCTGGCAGCATCGACGATGTATGGAGTCGCGTCGACAACGTGATGTCCATGGCGGTGTCGGAATGATCGTCTGCAAGTCGCCAGCTGAACTCGATTTGATGTTTGCGGCCAACCAGGTGGTCGCCACGGTTCGTGACGAAGTGGTAGAGCGCGTCGCTCCCGGCGTTACCACCGGTGAACTCGACAGCTACGCTGAGGCTCGAGTGCGTGAACTAGGCGCCGTGCCGGCGTTCAAGGGTTACCGTGGCTTTCCAGCCACGTTATGTCTGTCCCTGAACGAAGAGGTGGTCCACGGCATCCCGTCGATACAGAGGCGCCTGGCGCCGGGCGACATCCTGGGAATCGACCTGGGCGTGAAGCTCGACGGTTACTATGGCGACTCGGCCATTACCGTGCCGGTCGGCAACGTCGAGCCCGAGGTTGCGCGGCTGTTGGCGGTTACGGAGGCTTCACTTCAGGAAGCTATCCGGCAGTGCGCTCCGGGCAATCGCGTGGGGGATATCTCCGCGGCCGTGCAGCGACATGTGGAGCCACAGGGCTTTTCGATCGTGCGCGACTTCGTCGGCCACGGCATCGGCAAGGCGCTCCACGAGGATCCGCAGGTTCCGAATTTCGGTGATCCGGGCATTGGGCCGCGCTTGCGGCCTGGCATGGTGCTCGCCATCGAACCGATGGTGAACATGGGGGGCGCGGGCGTCGAGGTGCTTGATGATGGTTGGACTGCCGTTGCGGCGGACAGGCGTCCGTCGGCGCACTTTGAACACAGTATTGCGATTACCGAAGAGGGACCCTGGGTACTGAGCTTGGCCGAGCAATCGGTGGTGGCCAATACCGCGGGGCACTGAGACCGCATGACCGAGAAAGAAGCATGAGCGAGAAAGAAGAGGCAATACAGATTCGCGCCAAGGTCGTCGAGACGCTCCCGAACGCCATGTTCCGGATCGAACTCGACAACGGGCACAAGGTCCTTGCCCATATCTCCGGCAAGATGCGGAAGTATTTTATCCGCATCCTTCCCGGCGACGAGGTGCTGGTGGAGCTGTCTCCGTACGACCTGACCCGCGGTCGTATTGTGTATCGATACAAGTAGTTTCGAGATTCGAGTGTTTGGCTAGAAGTTTTGCCCCAGAAAGCGGGGCAAGGTGGATGCCGGTATAGCAGAACCCTGCTACAATCACCGGTCTACCTGAATGATTAAAATTGGTGAGAGTGTGTCGTGAAGGTGCGAGCGTCTGTCAAGCGCATGTGTGACAAGTGCAAGATTATCCGCCGCAGGGGGGTGGTCCGGGTTCTCTGTGAGAATCCGAAGCACAAGCAGCGCCAGGGCTAATTCCCCGGGCACGAGTCGCATGATCCAGAGTCTTCTGGCAGCAGAATTTACTGGGCCATGGGGCTGACGCCATCTTCCCGTTTCAGGGATCGTACTAACAGGAGCTTCCGATGGCCCGTATTGCGGGTGTGGACTTGCGCCTTGATAAGCGCGTCGAAATCGCATTGACCGATATCTACGGTATCGGTGTTGCGCGTTCGAATCAGATTTTGGCGGCCGCGAAGGTCGACCCGAGTACGCGTGTAAAGGACTTGACCGAGCAGGAAGTCAGCCGCGTACGTCAGGTCCTCGACCGGGAGGGTCGCGTTGAAGGTGATCTGCGCAAGGAAGTGCAGATGAACATCAAGCGTCTCATCGAGATCGGTTCGTATCGCGGCATGCGTCACCGGCGCAATCTGCCGGCCCGTGGCCAACGAACCAAGACGAACGCACGTACTCGCAAGGGCCCGAAGGGTCTGGCGATCAAGAAAAAGGCGGTCGCAGGGCGCTGACGTTCGATGGACGTCATAGCCTAGGGCTAGCGAGCAGGACTACCGATGGCGAAAAGAAAGCCGGGTAAGAAAAAGGTCAAGAAGGACATCCCTGAGGGCGTTGCCCATATCAAGGCGACCTTCAACAACACGATCATCACGATCACGGATACCGAGGGCAACGCTGTTGCCTGGTGTAGCTCCGGGTCCAAGGGCTTCCGCGGCTCCCGTAAGGGGACGCCGTTTGCAGCGCAGATTGCTGCGAGTGAAGCGGCCTTCGCGGCCAAGGACCACGGCGTGCGACGATGTGAAGTTCGGCTCAAGGGGCCGGGTGCTGGACGCGAATCCGCGGTCCGTGCACTTGGTGCAGCCGGCCTCAACATCACGGTCATCCGCGACGTGACCCCGATCCCGCATAATGGCTGCCGCGCTCCCAAGCGGCGCCGGGTCTGAGGAGGCAGCGAGTTGGCGCGTTACACCGGACCCAAGTGCAAGCAATGCCGTCGCGAAGGCGTCTCGCTTTGCGGCAAGAAGAACTGTGCGTTCGTTCGCCGGCCCTATCCGCCGGGCGAGCACGGTCGCAGTCGGCGACGCCGTCCCTCTGAGTACGCTATCCAGCTGCGCGAAAAGCAGAAGGTGAAGCGCCTCTACGGAGTGCTCGAGCGTCAGTTCCGTCTCTACTTCAAGGAAGCGGCGCGCAGGCGTGCCGTGACCGGCGAAGCGCTGCTGATGCAGCTCGAAGGCCGCCTCGACAACGTGGTGTACCGCATGGGCTTCGGCCACACGCGGGCGCACGCGCGGCAGCTCGTCAAGCACGGGCACATCACCGTAAACGGCTCGCGTCTCGACATCCCGTCCGCCCAGGTGAAACAGGGCGATGTGGTTGCGGTGCGCCAGAAGAGTCACAAGAACCCCGAGATCGCATTGGCCGCTGAGGCCGCTCGGGCTGGCTACACCGTGGGCTGGGTTGAGGTCGACCTCGACAACTACACGGGCACGGTTGCCCGCATGCCCATGCGCGAAGACATCGATATCGAGATTCAAGAACAGTTGATCGTCGAGCTTTACTCGAAGTAATCAGCAGCTCTAAAACGCGATCCGCATTTCTCCGGTTCGTAGGAGGTCACATGCTTGGGACTGGGTTCCAGCGACCGAAGCGACTCGAGGTAGACCTCGACTCGCTGACCGATCAGTACGGTAAGTTCATCGCCCAGCCGTTTGAGCGTGGGTTCGCCATCACCGTCGGACACGGCTTGCGCCGCGTGCTGCTCTCGTCGGTTGAAGGCGCGGCCATCACCGCGCTCAAGGTGGAAGGTGTTCTGCATGAGTTCAGCTCGTTGCCGGGCATCGTCGAGGATACGACCGACCTCATCCTCAACCTGAAAGCTGTGCCGTTCAGGCTGAACGTCGATGGCACAAAGACCCTCACTCTGAAGAAAAAGGGTCCGGGCCCTGTCACGGCTGCTGACATCGAGGACGATCCGGATTTCACGTGCATCGATCCCGACGCCCACATCTGCACCCTCGCGAAGGGCGGCGCGCTCGAGATGCAGCTCCGCCTCGCTCACGGCCGTGGCTACAAGCCGGCGGACGCGAACCTCGAGGATGAAATGAGCATCGGGTGGATTCCGATCGACTCCGTGCACTCGCCTGTTCGGCGCGTGAACTACAAGGTCGAGCGGGCCCGCCTCGGTCGCGACACCGACTACGAGCGTCTGGTGATTGAACTGTGGACCAACGGTACGGTGACGCC
>JAJCXT010000017.1 GCA_029263295.1 Acidobacteriota bacterium
TCGGCGGCACACGCCAGGAACAGAAGCGAACGGCGCGGCGCTTCACCGATCGCGAAAGCGTCGGCCAGCGCGCTGATCGCGGCAACGCCGGTGGCGTTGTCCCAGGCGCCGTTGAACGTCTGGTCGGGGCCCGCGAGCGAGGGATCATGGCCGAGGTGGTCGTAATGTGCCGAGAACACCACGACCTGGTCGGCAAGTTCGGGATCCGATCCCGGCAACATGCCGAGGACGTTTTCGGTGCTCATTTGCCGCACGTTCGTGGTGACAGTTCCGGTTACCTGGTAACCGGTCTCGACTGGTACGAACCCGCGCGTGGCGGCCATCTCGAAGAGGCCCTGAAGATCTGTTCCCAGTGCGGCGGCGATATCGCCTGAGAGATTCTCGTCGAGCCAGCCCACGACGGGAACCTGGTATCCGGCTCCGGGCAGGTCGAGCGCGAAGCTCTCCCGTGATCCGCTGTGCTGCACGACGCTGAAGTCGTATGAGGCTGACGGCGTGGTGTGCACCATCAGCGCGCCAGCGGCGCCATGCTTCATCGCCTGCTCGAACTTGTAGGTCCAGCGGCCGTAGTAGGTGCGCGCCTCGCCGCCGAACAACTCGGTGCCATCCTCGCTTACCGGCGGATCGTTGTTGAGAAACAGCAGCACCTTCCCGGTGACATCCGCGCCTTTGAAGTCGTCCCACCCGTACTCTGGAGCCTCGACCCCGTAGCCGACGAACAGCAAGGGTGCGTCGAGTTGCACGATCGGCTCCTGGGCGGTTGACCAGAACGACACGTTGACGCCGTCGTCGAGCGGCAGCGCGCCGCTGGCGCTGGCGATCGACAGGTTCGAGGCCGCGCCGTCGCGACGCATGCCCACCAGGCGCACGCTCTGTCGGTACGAACCGTTCACCGGCTGCAGCCCGATTTCGCGGAAGCGGCTCTCGATCCAGGCGGCGGCGCGGACCTCGCCCGGAGTGCCTGTGCCGCGGCCTTCCATGTCGTCGGCGGACAGCGCCCGGACGTCCGCCATGATCGCTGCGGCGTCGAACGATGCTGTCGCCGGTTCCATTGCCGACTCGGAGGGCGGGGCGCAGCTGAGCGTGAGCGCGGAAAGAGCGATCGTCAGGGCGAAGGTGCTACGCATGGTTTCCTCAGGAAGTCGGAGATGTGAGGGGAACATCATAGCCGCCATCGACATGGCGCGGTCGGCGTACAGTGCGCGACCATGACGTCTTCCGCGACCACCTCCACGCGAGGTGGCCAAGAGCGGAGCCACCCACGCGACGGGTCAAAGCGATCGGCCTGCTAGCGGCCCCGGGCCACAGGTTGTCAGCGTTGCAGTCGTTCGCTACAGAGGCCGGCGTACTCGATTTGTTCCTCGTCGAGCATCGCCGCTGCTGCGCAGGCTTCCCACGCTTCGGTTGCGATCTCCGCATTGCCGAGCGCCTCGAGTGCCTTGCCGCGCCAGTACTGGGCGCGCGCCTCACGGGGACGGTGCGGGCGACCGACGTTCAGATTGTTCGGATAGGTGAGTGCGGTCTCGAAGTCGTCCAGGGCTCCAGCGTGATCGCCCAGCTCAAAGCGGGCCACTCCTCGACTCATGTGTGCGTCATAGAAGGTCCGGTGGGTCCCGGTGTCTCCTTCGCGGCTGGTGAACGTCGTCGATGCAAGCAGCGACACGGCATCATCGAACCGTTCGACGGCGACGTAGCCGCGCGCAAGGTCGAGCGTGAGGTCGGGCCGCCGTCTGCCTCCGGCGGGAGACACCGATTCGAGTAGCGACACTGCGTTGGTGTGCAGCCCACGCTCGCTGAGCACTCGGGCCAGGTCGCGGTGCAGCGTCTGGTCGCCGGGACGTGCAGCGACGGCGCGCTGCAGCCACGCAGTTGCCTCCTCCAGATCCTCCTCTAGACGCCACTCGTGGACCCCGAGGTTACGGGCTGCGACCGCCAGCTGTGGGTTGATTTCGACCGCGGCCCGCCATGCGACGGCAGCCTCGTCGTGTCGCCCCAATCCGGCATAGAGATTGCCGAGATACATGGATGCCTTGGCGTCATCGGGGTTCTCGGTGAGTGCGAAGTGCAGCACGGCCAGCGTCTCGGGACGCGACGGGAAGACATAGTCGGCCTCGGCGGCCCGCGCGCGCTCCAGCCAGACGATCGCCTCGGCGTGGTCACCGCGGCGACCGTGGTAGTAGGCCATGTAGTACGCCGGCAAGGGACGCCGTTCGTTCTCGGGCACAGCTGCCCAGCACGCCGCTTCCAGAAGCGCAGCGGCGTCGAGGAACAGTCCCATTTCCGCGAAAGCGAGACTGGTCTCGATGAACGCGAACTCGGGCTCGCCGAGCCAGGCTCGTGCGCGCTGAGCGAAGGCCGGGATCTCCTCGCCCCGCGCAAGCGCGTCGATGACGTGAGGCACGAGCCTGAGCGAGCCAGCCAGCGTGGCCTCCTGTGCGAGGTAGCGGGCCTGCTCGTCCTCGCCGGCCGCGTAGGCGGCGATCACCGCGTAGTCGAATAGCCGGGTCCAGTCGCTCCCACCAACTGCCAGGCCGTCGGCAAAGGCCTCCAGTGCGGCCGGGTGGTCGCCTTGCTGGGCTGCGATACGCCCGCGGAGGCTATGGCCGAGTGCCGCGGTGCCTGGCCGTTTGATGGCGTCTGCGGCGGCGGAGCGAGCTCCGTCGAGATCGCCTGTCCGCAGGCGGGCCACACCGAGCAGGTACCACGTCATCCCCGGATCGTCGTCGCGCTCCAGCGAGCGCTCGAGCAACGCTCGAGCGCTGTCGTACCTGCCGGATTCGAGAGCGAGAACTCCCAACGCACGGAGGGTGGGGGAGTGTCCGGGGTCGGATTCCAGAATGCTCATGTACGCGTTACGCGCGCCCGTGGGGTTGCCCTTGCGGTCGAGCAGATCCGCTGCTCGATAGCGGGCCTCCACGCCGTCCGCGGGTGCGGGACTCAGATCGGGCGCCTGGCGCGTGGGAATCTGCAACGGCGAGGAGTAGTCGGCGATGAGTTCGCCGCGGCTGTCTTCGAGCCGCAGGCGCATGCGCATGGCGCCAGGCTCCATCGTCGTCGAGGACGTGTCGACCTCGATCGTCTCTGTGCGCGCGGGCGATAGCTCCAGCATTCGGTGTTCAGTACGGCCGTCCTGGCGTTCGATGGTGAGCGTTACATCACGAAACTCGCCCGTTGCGGCGAAGTCGAAGCGCACGCCCGTGGGCGTGCTGTGTCGCTGGATCGCTACGTCGCGAGTGGCGTACTCAAAGCCGTTACCGAGTCCGGCAACCGGGTACCAGGACTCGCGCCACGAGATTTCCTGGCCCGGCTCCAGCAGTCCGAAGTCAGCCTGGGTCGGGAGCGGGCCGCTCTGTACCTCGATGTAGGGACCATCATCGTCCGTCAGCGTCGACTGGGCTGCCTCGCCGGCCTGCGATTCGCCCCAGGTCCACGCTTTCTTTCCCGGCAACACGTTGTGATCGGCCACCTGCACGATGCCGAAGTCGCGGTCGACGTCGTAGGCGCCGAAAAAGTCGAAGTTCACCTTGTACCCGAACACGGAGGTCGGCTCGGGGTAGTTGCGCAGCCAGGTCAGGTCTCGCCCATCATGCACGGGCCACGAGAAGAACGTAGTGCCATTGTGATCCGAGCCGAGCGTCATCGGGTAGATGTATCGAGTGCCCGGAGTGTTCGGGAAGGCCGTGTTGTTCCAGAAGTAATAGCTATGTACGCCGTCCGTCGGGTTGAAGAGGCGAATACGCTCGTCGAGCAGTTTGCGGCCAGGGTGGAGGGTGAGCGTGACCTGCCAGCCAGTGCGAAAGTTCTTCTCCGTGTTGCCGATCAGGAGTGAGGCGGAGCCATCTTGGTTCTGCACCGGCTGGACGTCGACCGGCGAGAAGCTCGTCACCGTGTGGCCGTCGGGTCCGCGATTCCACTCGATGCCACCGGACACCCATGCGCCGCGCAGCGCGATGTGGCCCGGCCGGATCACGTGGTTGCGATAGAACATCTCCTCACCGGTGGTCTTGTCGTAGACCGATTGGATGCGGCCGCCGATTTCCGGCAGGCACATGATGCGCAGATGCTCGTTTTCGAGGAACACCGCGCGATAGCTGCGATCCACGCGTTTCGTGCCGAACTGGTCCTGCATCGTGTACGGATAGATGATCGATCCCGAGGTCTCGCGAAAATGCGGATTGGGGTCGTCGTCGCCCATTGCGTAGGTGGGGATGATCACGGTGCTTTCCCACACGCGTACGGACGGTGGCCGTGCGGGCTGTTGCTGCGCCAGACTGGCGCTCGGGCCACTGAGTACGAGCGCCGCGACGAGGAGACTGACGCGGGCGAGGGCCTGGCGGAGGGTCCAGGCATCCATCATTCGAACTCCATTGCGCGGAAGACCTCCGGCACGTGGAAGCTCTCACCGGGCGTCGGCGACCATGCGTCGAGGACCACGTTGCTGTGCGGCTCGCCGGGGCCGTCAGGACGTTTGATCCGGAACACATTGAAGAGCCACTGGTCGCCGGGCGCGGGAGGCAGGTTGACGTTCGTGCCCGGCACAGAGTTGAAGCCGGCCCAAGGCAGCCGCACCATCGCGCTCCAGCCGGTCTTGGCGCCAGTCTCGTCGTAGATCGGTATCACCGTGCTGTCGATCTCCGGAAAATCCCACTCGATGACAGCGCGGAGGTCCGGGTCACCCTGCTCGACCAGCAAGTCGCAGAGTGCGTTGGCCGGGTTCACCTCCACCTCGACGTAGTTGCGATGGTCGCCGTCGGGGTCGATGAATATCTCGACCACCTCTTCTTCCCAGAGCTTGTCGTCGCGGTCCGTGTAGGTGTACCAGGGTGAGCTGTCTACGGCGTCGAAGCGCAGCCACAGAGCGTCAGGGGTAGTGAGCGCACGGAACGTCGTCGGCCACGGCTCCGTACCCCAGTCGATCTGATCCGCCTCCGCCCAGGCGGCGTTGTGGGCGGCCATCAGGGCTCCGGGATCAGCCCAGCTCTTCTTCACCATGTAGACATCATCGGTCTGAACGGCGGACAGGGTCATGATCGTGGTTACCAGGGCGGCGAGCGAGGCAGACAAGACGGTAGGGAGTGAGATCATCTTGGCACCAAGGTTGATCAAGGTTGCTGTTGAGATGTCCCCGGTAGGATAGCCTCTGCGACGGTTGTTGACCGAGCAATGGCGCGGCTCACGGGCGGCCCAAGATCAACGGAGATTGCGATGTTACGTGTGGCAGGCCGGACCCTCGTGCCGGGAGCGATCCTTCTGGTCGTGACGCTGCTCTCGGCGGCTTCCCTTGAACTCGCGGCGGCGGCGGCGCCGCAGCAGCAGGACGCTGTCGCGGTGGCGCGCGCGTATAGGCAGGCCCACGAGGTGGAGATACTGCAGTTCTTCAGCGGGCTGCTCCGCCGGCCCAACTACGGCGGCAACCTCGAGGACGTCACGGCGGTTGCCGGCTATCTCGAGGAACAATTCGAGGCGCGCGGCGCCGAGATGGAACTCCTGCGCTTGCCCGATGTTCCGCCGCTGGTCTACGGCGAGATCAAGGTGCCCGGAGCCACCCGGACGCTCGGTATCTACGTTCACTACGACGGCCAGCCGGCGACGGGTCCGGACTGGGTGAACGGCCCGTACGAGCCGGTTCTGTACAGCGGGCGCATGGATCTTGGTGGCGAGCCCATCGACATGCCCGAGCCGGGCGAGGCGGTCGATCCGAACTGGCGCATCTACGCGCGCTCCGCGTCGGATGACAAGGCGCCGCTGCCGGCGTTGCTGACCGCACTGGATGCGCTGCAGGGCGCCGGGATCCCTCTCACGTCGAATATCAAGTTCCTGTTCGAGGGCGAGGAGGAGATCGGATCCACGCATCTCGGCGAATACATCGAAGCGTACGGCGACAAGCTCGGCGTTGACCTTTGGCTGTTCTGCGACGGGCCGGTGCACCAGACCGGCGTCCCGCAGGTCGTGTTCGGGGTACGCGGTGTTACCGGGCTGGACGTCACCGTATATGGGCCGGCCCGACCTCTGCACAGTGGTCACTACGGAAGCTGGGCGCCCGTGCCGGGGCAGATGCTGGCCGAACTGATTGCTTCGATGAAGGACGCGGACGGCAACGTGGCGGTCGAGGGCTTCTACGACAGTGTTGTTCCGCTCGGACGCGGTGAACTCGAGGCGTTCGAACGCTTGCCGCTCCCCGACGAGCAACTGCGGGCGGAGTTGGGCATCGGCTGGACGGAAGGAGAAGAGTCGCTCGCAGAACGACTCCTGCTGCCTTCGCTCACGGTCAAAGGGCTCGCGTCGGGTTCTGTGGGCGCGGACGCCCGCAACGTGATTCCGGATCGAGCGGAAGCCGCGCTCGGAATGCGGCTGGTGAAAGGCAACGACCCCGAGCACATGATCGACCTGGTGGAGGCGCATATCGAACGGCAGGGTTTTCACATCGTCCGTGAAGATCCAGACATGGCGACGCGCGCCCGCTTCCCGAAGATCGCCAAAGTGATTCGTGCAGGCGGTTACCCGGCCGCCCGTACCGACATGGGACTTCCCGTGGTCGAGGAGGTCATCGAGGCCGTGCGGGCAGCCACCGACCAGACGGTTCTGATGGTGCCCGCGCTCGGCGGGTCGCTGCCGCTCTACCTGTTCACGGACGTCATGGAAGCACCGGCGTTGATCCTTCCGATCGCCAATCACGACAACAACCAGCACGCCTCCAACGAGAACATCAGGATCGCGAACCTCTGGTACGGCGTCGATCTCTACGCCAGCTTGTTGACCATGCGATGAGGCGGCCGGCGACGCTCCTTGCGCTGGCGCCGCTGCTGCTCGCGGCGATGTCGTGCGGCAGCCCGACGCGGCTCGAACTTCCACCTGCGCAGGATGTCGAGGTACGCATCGCGCTGTTCAACATCCGGGAGCTGTCGGCGACCAAGATCGCCGAAGTAGACGCTGCCGGTGCGGGGATGAATCCGCAGTTGCGGGCCGCGGCGGAGATCATCAAAGAGATCCGGCCGGACATTCTTGTGCTCAACGAGGTTGACCACGACTACGATGCGCTGGGCCAACCGCTGACCGCTGCCGCGCGGGCCTTCGCCGCCGCCTATCTGGCGACCGGTAACGACCCGATCGACTACCTCTACGCCTACGCGGAGCCGAACAACACCGGCATGCTGAGCGGCGTGGATCTCAACGGCGACGGTCTCGTGGCCGACGCAGAACGGCAAGGGAGTCGCGAGCACGGAGATGACTCGTTCGGGTTCGGTGTCTACCCGGGGCAGTACTCCATGGCGGTACTGTCGGCGCATCCGCTCATCAGCGGAGAATCACGTACGTTCCAGACCCTGCTGTGGAGCGACCAGCCCGGCAATCACCTGCCCGAGGGTTTCTACAGCGAGGATGCTCTCGCGGTGCTGCGCCTCTCCAGCAAGTCGCATCAGGATGTGCCGCTGGCTGTCGATGGGCACCGTCTGCGTTTGTTTCTGTCGCATCCGACCCCGCCGGTGTTCGACGGCGAGGAGGATCGCAACGGTCGCCGTAACTTCGACGAGATCATGCTGTGGCGGCAGTACATCGACGGTGAGCCCGGCCTGGTCGACGACCTCGGCGGAACCGGCGGCTATCAAGCAGGCGTGCCGTTCGTGATCGTGGGCGACCTCAACGCGGCCGAGGGTGACCCGGCGGTATACGACGAAGTGTCGGCCATCGATCAGCTCCTGCGCCATACCGCCCTCCAGGACCCGGCCGAATGGCTCGTTAGTGACGGTGCCCCCGCGGATCAGTCTCGGGCCACCACCGAGTTCGGCGGTCGCGGCCGCCGCATCGACTACGTGCTGCCCAGTCGCGGCATCGAGATTCTCGATGGCGGTGTGTACTGGCCGGCCGTGGATGCCGACCCGGATGGCAACGCGCGCGCACTACTGGCGTCGGATCATCGTCTGGTCTGGCTTGACCTACTGCTGCCTGTCAGCCAGCAGCCCGACTAACCACAGGCTGCTAGCGCGAGTTCGCTGATCCGGAGCAGCGTTACCTGGCGATACCCCAGACGTGCTGCAGGGTGCGGACGACCAGCACGCCGTTGGTGATGGCCGGGGTTGCCCAGATCACCTCGCCCATGTCGTTGCTCTCGAGAAGCTCGTATTCCGGGCCAGCTTTCACCACGTGCACCATTCCGTCCTCGTCTGCGAAATAGAGCTTGCCGTCGGCTGCCACCGGCGAGGCGACGTACGAACCCCCGGTGCGGCCGATGCGCGCCCGGTAGAGCATCGCACCGCTCGCCGCGTCGTAGGCCGTCAGCCGTCCGTTGTTGGCGTTCGTGTAGAGGATGCCGCGGTACAGGATCGGCGTGGGAATGTAGGTGCCGCCGCGATCCTTGCTCCACACGATGCTCTCGTTGGTTTCAGAACCGCGGGGTAGCGAGATGTCGCCGTCGCCCCCAGGCCGGACGGCGTAGATTGGCCGAACCGGCGGGTAGCCCGCGGTGATGTACACGACACCCTCACCGAGAACCGGCGTGCCGACGACCACCTCGGAGTTGGGACTGAGCGTCCACAGTTCGCGCCCCGTGTCCGGGTCGTATCCACGGATCGTCTTGCCGTTCGTGACGAGTTCGTCGCGCGGAGCGCCGCGGTAGACGACGGGGGTGCTCCACGAGGGGATCTCGTCGCGCGCGGTGCGCCAGCGTTCCACGCCGTCGCTCAGGCCGTACGCGGCGATGAACGATCCCTCCTGGACATCGGCCTGCACGATCACCGTGTCCCGGTAGATTATCGGAGAGGCTGAATGGCCCCATTGGTAGTCGGGGTCGTAGAACCAGCCGGAGTCGAGCGGGCCCAGGTCGGTACGCCACATTTCGTTGCCGTCGAAATCGTAGGCTGCCAGGGCGCCGACGCTGCCGAACAACACGACCACGACCTCGCCGTTTGTTACGGGCGTCGAATTCGCCTGACTCGACTTCGTGTGGCGCTTGACCATGGGAACGCCCACATGAACGTCGCGCTCCCAGAGCACGTTGCCGTCGTGACGATCTATGGCGGTCAGGAAGAAGCGGTGTTCGGAAAGATCGTCGACGGGCGCGACGTCACCGTACAAGCCAGTCTTGATCGTGTCGTCGCCAGCGGAGCTCACCGCGGAGGTCACGAAGATGTGATCGCCCCAGGAGATCGGGCTGGAGTTGGCGAGCCCCGCGACAGGCGTCTTCCACAGGATGCCCTCATCAAGCTCTGTGCTCCACGTCGACGGGGCGCTCTTGCCATCACCGTCGCCGGCGCCATCATGGCCGCGGAAGCCCGGCCACCCCGGCTGCGCCGCGCGCTCAGGATCAGCGCCGTACGTCGGTACACCCGAGCTCGATTCCGCCGCTGCGTCGCGTCGGATGAGTTCTGCCTCCTCGGGGTCCACAGGGCGCAGGCCGAGGTTGGTCTCGCCGTCGCTCAGTTGGGCGAACTCGATCGCTCCGCCGCGGCCACCAAACGCGAATCTCGCACCGGACGGCGCGGCGAAAGCGTTTGGCCCGCTGGCCTCGAAGATGGTCTCGTCGCCGTCACGGGTCGCCACCAGACTGCCCTCGCGCGCCACGATCTCGACGATCACGCCGGCCCGCTCGTCGCGGTACATGCCCTCGTAGTTCGGCAACGTGGAAGGGTCGAACTCGAAAGGGGCGGGGGGCGGCGTGTCGATCGTCTCGGCGCCACGCAGCGCCGCCACGAGATCCTCGGAGTCGCCCTCCTCGGCCAGCTCCAGCGCTTGGTCCCGGACTCTGCTGGGCAACGGGCCGGTGGCTATCGCCGCCAGCGCGCTGTCGAGATCGCCGCGCTGGAGCGATTGCATCAGCACCTGTCCGACGCCATCGGAACCGTGTTGGAGCAGTATCAGCGCGATGTCCACGTGGTCGTTGCTCATCGCCCAGACGAGCGGGGTCGCCCCGTAGAAAGTGTCGGCCACGTTCGGGTCGGCGCCGCGCTCCAATAGCAAGCGAGCGATCTCGGCGCTGCCACGGTCGGCAGCGAAGAAGAGCGCGGTCGAGCCGTAGTCGTTCACCGCGTCGACGTTGGTGCCAGCATCGAGTGCAGCACGAGCAGCGGCCAGGTCGCTGTTCTGTACCGCCGCGAATAGGGCCTCGGCGTCTTGCGCCAGGACATGGTCGCTGGCGACAACGGCTACGGTCAGACTTGCGAGGGCGGCGAGGCGGGAAAGGTTCATGCGGAGCTCTCCGGGGGGGCACGTGCGCTGAACTAGGGCGGCAGAACTACTGTTGTCCTGTCGGTTGTAAGCGCAGAGCATGGGCCCTCGCAGCCTGACTTTCCAGCGCCCGGGATCAGTCGCCTACCTCCTGTCGTCTGCCCTCTCGTCGCTGGAGGTGACCGCCACCGCCACGGGCACCTTGCCGACCTTGATCGTAGCGACCACCGTCGCGGTAGCCACGTCGATCACGGAGACGCTGGACGAGCGGCTGTTCGCCACCAGGATTCGCTTGCCGTCGGGGGTGAACGCGATGCCTTTGGGCTTGCGCCCAACGTCAATATCCACAGCGACTTCCTTGCTGAAGATCCGGACAGCATTCGCGCCGGTCCTCGAGATCGCGGCCGTGTTGTTGTGCGTGGGGCTGTAGGCGCCACCCCACGGGCTGCCGGGGACGTCCAGGACATCCTCGATCGCGCCCTGCTTCACGCGGACGATCGTCACCGTGCCGTCCTTCGGGCTGGTCACCGCGATTTCCTTGCTCTTGCGATGGAACACAACCGTGGCCGGTGCGGTGCCGATGGCGAGTGTCATTCTCGCCTGGCGGCTGTGCGGCAGCTTCTTGGCCTTGAAGAGGTCCAGCGTGCCGTCGCCCTTGTTCAGCACAGCAACCCATTTGCCGTTAGGTGAGTACGCCATGGAGCCGGGCCGTTTCCCGACATCCGTCGTCGCTCCGGCGCCCTCCTCACTCACGACCTGGATCGCGTTGTCCCTGAGCAGGGACACGAACGCGAACTCGGCACTTCGCGGCAGACAGACGTCCTGCGGCTTGCGGCCGACATCGAACACCTCCTGGACGCCCTCACGGGCACCCACGACCGCAACCTGGTTCGCGTTCTGGACCGCGACGACCGCGAGCGAGTCGCCGGCTCCTTTGATGCCGATGGGCTTCTTGCCAACGGCGTAGGTCGCCACGACCGTGTACGTGTCCAGGTCGATGACGCTGACGGTGCCGTCCTTGAAGTTGGTCACCCAGCCGAAGTAGCTCTTGGCGGAGCCCTCGACTTCGATGGGGCCGAGCGTGACGATGGCGACGGCGAGTAGTGCGGCGGCGCAGACGCGCGCGGGCCGGTTCCGGGGGGCCTTCATCGCTTCCTCCTTCGCGAGCGGCAAGCTCAGCAACCTTAAAAGGACCCGAACGTCTTATTTTACCGTATTGACGGCACGATATCCATGCTCGACCCACGCGCGGGGCCACCTTTCGCGTGTGGCTGCGACGGTCGGGGCGTGACGCTGGCTACAGTTCGAGTCGCTTCATGCGGCCCACGATGTGGTCGCAGGCGCGGGCGGTGAGCGCCATGTACGTGAGCGACGGGTTCTGGCAGGCTGAGCTCGTCATCGCGGCGCCATCGACTACAAACAGGTTGGGTACGTCCCAACTCTGGTTGAAACCGTTCAGGACCGATGTCTTCGGGTCGCGACCCATTCGCGCCGTTCCCATCTCGTGGATGCACAGCCCCGGTGGGGTACCCACCGAGCGCATCTCGATGTTTTCGGCGCCCGCGGCCTCGAGCATCTCGGCGGCCTGTTCGGCTGCGTCCTGCTGCATGACCAGTTCGTTCTCGCGCCAGTGCATGCTGATGCGCAGCGCGGGGATGCCCCATGCGTCCACCACGTCCGGGTCGATCACCGCGCGGTTGTCCGCGTACGGGAGACATTCACCCCACGCACCGATCGACATCCGCCAGCCGCCGGGCCGCGTCATGCGCTCCTTGAAGGCTGCTCCGAAGCCAGGCTCGCTCGTTCCTCGGTTCCAGTCGGGGCGATAAGCGCTCCCCTGGTATCCGTACCCGCGGACGAAGTCGGGATGCTGCTCCGTGACGTTGCGGAAGCGTCCGATGTACGCGCCGTTGGGCCGGCGGCCGAAGTAACTCTGCCCCTGCCAACCGTCGAACGTGCCGGCGGCCCCGACGCTCATGGTGTGGTCCATGAGGTAGCGACCCAGTGCGCCACTCGAGTTCCCCAGGCCCTGCGTGAACTCGGTGTTGGCGGAGTTCAGCAGGATGCGGGCGGACTCCAGTGTCGACGCCGCCACGATCACAACGCGGCCACGGAACTCGATGACGTCGTGGCTCTCGCGATCGATCACGGTCACGCCGGTGGCCTTGCCGTCAGCCCAGTCCACCTGGCGCACGACGCTATTGGGGCGCAGTGTCATGTTGCCGGTCGCCTCCGCCGCGGGCAGTGTTGCGTTGAGGCTGGAAAAGTAGGAACGCGTGATGCAGCCACGGTGACACGGGCCGCAGTAGTGACAGGCGGCCCGACCGTTATGCGCCTGGGTGAGTACCGCGGTTCGGCCGGGAGTGAGAACGCGCTTTCCACCCCAGTGATCGTGGATCGCCTGCCGCGCGTGCTCCTCAACGCAATTGAGTGGCATCGCGGGCAGGAATTGCCCATCCGGCAGCTGGCTCAGACCCTCGGCCTGCCCGCTGATCCCGGCGAAACTCTCAACGTGGTCGTACCAGGGCGCGAGATCGGCATAGCGAAGCGGCCAGTCGATGCCGATGCCGTCGCGTTCGGCAGCGCCGAAGTCGAGGTCGGAGAGGCGATAGCTTTGTCGCGCCCACATGATCGACTTGCCGCCCACCTGCCGGCCGCGGATCCAGTCGAACGGTTTGTCCTCGGGAGTCGTGTAGGGATTGTCGATGTCATCGACGAAGAACTTCTCGCCCAGTTCGTCGCATGCGTAGCAGCGTCCCTGCACCCTCTGGCGAGCGCTCTGGCGCCGCCGGTCGCGGAGGCCGCGGAACGTTTGCTCGTAGGGCGGCACATGTTCGACGTAGTCGCGTTCGGGAACGACCATGGGGCCCGCCTCGAGGACGAGGGTGTCGAGCCCAGCCTCCGTGAGTTCCTTGGCGGCCCAGCCTCCAGTGATCCCCGTTCCGACCACGATCGCGTCGTACACCTTGCGAGCACCACCTGGTCGCCTCTCGGGCCGACGCTCGATCACGCCGGCTCTCCGATGTTCATGCACGGTTCCCAACGGCCGGGGAACGGACTCCACCGGAGCGTCTCGGTCATGCCGGGCTCGGAGGTGAAGTAGCCCATCAGGGTCAAGCGTTTGAGTTGATAGAAGGGGTGATCAGGAGCGGCTGGCGCCGGTCGATCATCGGGCTCTTCCACATACTCGTCGGCGGGTGCGGCCCGGTCGGCCGTGAGTAGCTCGGCGACCTCTGCGTCAAGGGCCGCCATCAGCGCCACCTGCTGCTGAGCGTCGCAGTCGATGAAGGGCGCTCCCTGGTCGGCGCGTGCACGCCGGTCGATCTCGCCGAGAGCCGCGATGAAGCGATCCCGTTCGTCCGCACCCATCCAGTCTGTCAGCAGCATGTCGATGAACTCGGCCACCTCGGCGTCGGCAGCCCCGGGCGTGTCGGTGCGCGGCAGGATCACTTCGGTGGCCTGGCGTAGCGTAGCGGCGTGGTGCGCGTTCAAAGTCCGGAACTCGGCTGTCACCGGGGTGGCGCGAGCTTCGCGGCCGACCTCGAGCAGAGTCTCCCAGGGCAAAGCGCTCAGCGCAGTGGTGGCGGCAAGGTGACGAATGGCATCACGGCGGTTCATGGCGCCCCTTCTTCGCAGAGATGCTGCTTCGGGCAATCGGCCTCAGTCATCCATCTGGCTCCAGATATCTCCTACCGTATAGCCGTCGGGGAATGGATCCTCGGGATCCACCACGTACTGCGCTGTCCCCGTGATCCAGGCGGTGCCGGTGATCGTCGGAACGACTGCAGGGATATCCCCCACGGTGGTTTGGCGTATCAGGCGCCCGGTAAATGTCGTGCCAAGAACGCCCTCATGGATGAAGTCCTGATGCAGCGGCAACTCGCCCTTGGCCCATAGGGTAGCCATCTTGGCGCAAGTGCCGGTGCCGCACGGCGAACGGTCGAGAACGGATTTCCAGGAGCTCGGGCGATCCCAGTCGAGCTTGCCGGTCGAGACGATCACATTGTTGCGGCGGTGAGCGCCGGCCGTGAGCGGCGGCGCAGACAGTTGACCGATGGTGATGCCGCGCATGTCGGAATTCTGCGGGTGGACGGGCTCCTCGAGTTGATCCTGCGCGGCCGCCTTGATCATCTCGCCGACCCGCGCGGCGTCGCCGGCCTCCTGCGGGGTAAGCGTGAGCCCGACCTGGTCAGCGTCCGCGATTACATAGAACATGCCGCCCCAGCCAACGTCGACGACTATCCTGCCGAGTTCGGGCACGTCCAGTTCGGCATCGAGTAGTACTGCGAACGCCGGCACGTTCTCGAAGGTGACGCTTTTTACCTTGCCGCCCTGAACGTCGGCGCGAATAGGAATGAGTCCGGCCGCCGACTCGAGAGAGAACTCGTTCATCCCCTCGTGAGAAGCCACCATGCCGGTCTCGATCAGGACCGTGGCGACCGCGATGGTGTTGGTTCCCGACATCGCGGGGTACTCGACCTGCTCCATGATCACGTAGCCGGCCACCGCGTCGGGATGGGCCGAGGGCAGGATCAGGTTGCAGTTGGCGGCCGGGTAGCCACGAGGTTCGCGCACCATACGCTTACGGATATGGTCGGCCTCGTTCTCGAGCCAGACCTTCTTGTCGAATATGGTGCTGCCGGGGACGTCGAGGACTCCGCCGACGATGACGCGACCGGGTTCGCCGCACACGTGCGTGTCGACAGCGTGGATGACCTCTGTAATTCGCATTCGTTCGCGTTTTCCTTGCGAATTGCGTCACAGTCCAGACAATAGGGCAGCGTCGCAAACTACCACGGAGCAAGCATGAACCGGAGAGAAGCGATTCAGGGACTCGGCGCGACGGCGTTGATCGGCGCGGCCGCGTCCACCGCTGAGGCGACCACGCTGGCCGTGCGGCAGGGGAATCTACGCCAATCCGTGGCGCGCTGGTGTTACTCGAGCATGGCGATCGAGGACCTCTGCGCGGCCGTGGCGGGCCTCGGCATGCCCGCGATCGACCTTCTCGAGATTGACGAGTGGCCGGTGGCGAAGGAATACGGCCTGGCGGTGTCCGTAGGCATGCCGAACGCGGGCACGATCAGGCAGGGGATCAACGATCCGCGCAACCACGAGGACATCATTGCCGGGTTCCGCGCCAACATCCCGAAGGCTGCCCAGGCGGGCGTCCCCAGCGTCATCACTTTCTTCGGCAACCAGGTTGGTGGGATGCGCCGCGCCGATGCGTTGCGCAACAGCATCGGCTGCATGAGTGAGTGCGCGCGCATCGCCGAAGATCATGGGGTGACGATCGTGATCGAGATGCTCAACTCGAAGGTCGACCACATCGGATACATCGGCGACACCACGGCCTGGGGTGTGGAAATCGTCGAGGCGGTCGGTTCGGAGCGGGTGAAGCTCCTCTACGACATCTACCACATGCAAATCATGGAGGGAGATGTCATCCGGACGATCCGTGACAACCATCAGTTCTTCGCGCACTACCACACGGGCGGCGTACCGGGTCGGGCCGAGATCGACGAGACGCAGGAGCTCTTCTACCCGGCGATCGCGCGAGAGATTATGGCCACGGGTTTTGCTGGCTATTTTGCCCATGAGTTCATTCCCCGCGGTGACGACCCGATCGGTTCGTTGGCGGCGGCGGTGCAGTTGTGCGACGTATGAGCGGCACGGCGCAGGTGCGCAGCCCACGACCCCGTTATGACGTTTGCGTTATCGGTTCCGGCGCGGGTGGTGGCATGGCGGCCAAGGTGCTCACCGAGGCAGGCGCCACGGTGCTGCTGCTGGAGGCGGGGCCGAACTGGGACGCACAGAAGGACTCGGCCATGTTGAAGTGGCCGTACGAATCGCCCCGTCGCGGCGCGGCGACTCCCGAGCGTCACTTCGGTGAGTTTCACGCGGGTCTCGGCGGTTGGTCGCTGGATGGTGAGCCATACACCGTTGCCGAAGACGAGGCGTTTCGCTGGTTCCGGGTGCGGCAACTCGGAGGCCGGACGAATCACTGGGGGCGTATCTCGCTGCGCTTCGGCCCCGACGACTTCCGCGCTCGCAGCGTTGACGGCCTCGGCGACGACTGGCCCATCGGTTACGACGACATCGCGCCGTACTACGACAAGGTCGATCGTCTTGTCGGGCTCTTCGGGTCCGTTGAGGGGCTGCCCAACGACCCCGATGGACTCTTCATGCCTCCACCGCAGCCACGGTGCTGGGAACTCGCCGTCAAGCAGGCGGCCGACCAGCTCGATATCACCTGCATCCCTTCGCGAATGTCGATTCTGACCCAGCCGCTGAATGGCCGTCCGGCGTGCCACTACTGTGGGCAGTGCGGTAGGGATTGCGGCACCGGATCGAACTTCTCCACGCCGTCAGTCTTGTTGCCACCGGCGCGGGCCACTGGGCGGCTCGAGATCATCACAGGCGCCATGGCGCGCGAGGTTACCGTCGACGCACGTGGTCTGGCGAACGGCGTGTCGTATGTCGACACGAACACCGGCGCCGAGGAGCACGTGCGGGCCAAAGCGGTGGTGCTCGCGGCAAGCGCCTGCGAGTCGGCGCGGCTGCTGCTGAACTCGAAGTCGAGCCTGTTCCCCGATGGGCTCGCCAACTCGAGCGGCACTGTGGGCAGGTACCTCACCGACACCACGGGCACCGACGTCATGGGCTTCATCCCCTCGATGCGCGACGGGGTTCCGCACAACGAGGACGGTGCTGGCGGCGCCCACCTGTACATGCCCTGGTGGCTGGATAACGCGAAGCTGGATTTCCCGCGTGGCTACCACATCGAAATCTGGGGTGGACGCGGCATGCCCGGCTACGGGTTCATGGGCGGAATCCAGAACTACCCGGGCGGTGGCGGATACGGCAAGGACCTCAAGAACATGTATCGCAGCTACTACGGGGCGACGGTAGGTTTTTCCGGCCGCGGCGAGATGATCCCCAATGCAGATAGTTACTGCGAGATCGACCCGAACGTTGTCGATCGGTGGGGTATTCCCGTTCTGCGATTTCACTTCGGGTGGAGCGAACACGAGGTGCGGCAGGTCCGGCACATGCAGGAGACGTTTCGCGAGATCATCGACGTGATGGGAGGCGAAGCGCTCTGGCCGATGCCCGGCCCGGACGACGACTACGGCATTGCGGCGGGCGGCGTGATCATCCACGAACTCGGCGTTACGCGGATGGGTAACTCGCCGGACACCTCGGTGCTCAACTCGAACTGTCAGGCGCACGAAGTGAAGAATCTGTTCGTTGCCGACGCCGGACCGTTCGTGTCGCAACCGAACAAGAACCCGACCTGGACGATCCTGGCTCTGGCGATGCGGACGAGCGAGTACATCGCCGACCTGGCCAACAAAGGAGAGCTGACATGAGCGTCGATCGACGCGAGGCGATCCGCATGCTGGCAGGCGTGTCCGCGGCGCTCGCGATCACTCCAGCTGAGGCGATGGCCCTGCGCGAGATCGCCGGAGTCGGCTCGCAAACCGCCGAACCACGTTTCTTCACGGCTCATGAGTACCGGACGGTGCGGCTGCTCGCCGACATGATTCTGCCGGCTGACGATTGCTCGGGATCGGCCTCCGACGCCGGCGTTCCAGAGTTCATGGACTTCATGATGATCGACCGCCCGGATGGCCAGTTGCCCATGCGCGGCGGCATTGCCTGGCTGGATCTGGAGGCCGCCGAGCGCTTCGATCTGCCGTTCGTCGCGTGTGCTGCGGAGGAACGCGGGCGGCTCGTCGATGACCTCGCGTGGCCCGCGCGCGCGCCTGACGGCATGTCTCACGGGGTGGCGTTCTTCAACGCGTTCCGCGACCTGACAGCCACGGGATTCTGGACGAGCAAGATGGGCATCGATGACCTCGAGTACATGGGGAACCGGTACCGCAATTCGTGGCCCGGTTGCCCGCCCGAGCAACTCCGCAAGCTGGGTCTCGCGGGTGACGGCGGGACGTGAATCGAGCGCCGCGAGCCGTTGGGTCGTCAACCCAACGTCGGCTGACTTACGACGAAACTATTTTTCGCTACGGCCCGTGCGCTAGACTCGGGCCACTTCAAGGCGAGAAGCCTTCTGCCGCCGCCCCACCGCTCCCGCTCTCTCCGGGCCGTGATGTTGGCGCGCACGGGCTCCAGGGGAGGTTTCGATGTCGGTTGCATATGGGGCGAGTCGGCCCGCGGGGAAGATCGCGGCTGCGGCGATGATGTTCTTGTTGGCTACGCCGCTGGCCAGTGGCGCACAGGAACGGCCGCAATTCCGGACCACCGTCGAGGTGGTCCAGCTACAGGTCGCGCTCGAGGATGCGCGTGGCGACCACATGCCCAACCTCGCCCGCGAGGACTTCGTTCTGCGCGTGGACGGCCGGGTACGCGACCTCACAGCGATCTACGAGGTCGATCTGCGACAGATCCAACCCGATGAGGACGAGGATCGGTTCATTCCCGCCGGCGGCTGGCGCCAGTTCTTACTCTTCTTCGATTTCAGCTTTACGACCAAGCAGGGCGTGCTGCGAGCCCAGGAGGCTGCGGCGGACTTCGTCCAGAAGAGGCTGCATCCTCAGGACCTCGTCGGCGTCGCGACCTATTCGAGCGTTGGTGGGCTGAAACTCGTGTCGCCGTTCACCGCGGATCGTGGTCAAGTGCTCGACGCCATTCGCGGGTTCGGACTCAATCGAGGTCAGTTCCTTGTCGATCCGGCCGGTTTCGCTGTTCAGCCGCTCGCAGATCTCTACGATCTGGCAGTGGCGTCGCCTGCGAATAATCCGGCCAGCGCCCAGGCCGGAGACCTCAACGCGCTGGTGGAGCAGACGCTCCTCACCGGCTACCTCGACGCGGAGCGCGCGGATTTCCGCCGCTATCGCGAAGAGGCGATCAGCTACGTTGACCAACTCATCGACTTGGGCGATCTGCTGACAGCGACTCGAGGTCGCAAACACGTGCTGCTGTTCTCAGCAGGATTCTCCGACGATGTCCTGTCAGGACAGTCGCTCGACGAACTCTCGAATGATGCTGCGTTGCTCCAGGCCGGGCAGTCCTTCAACATCAACACCGAGTCACGTTTCGGTAGCGCCGATCTGCGCCAGAGTCTGGAGCAGGCGATGAAGAGCCTGCAGTCTTCGGACACGGTATTCCACGCGTTCGACGTCGGTGGACTGGGTAACGACGCGGTTGACGATACGTTCCGTACCACGCAGAGCGGCAGGCAGGCGCTGTCCTACATCGCCGACGGCACCAACGGCACCGTCACGTGGAATACCAACGAGTTGGGCCCGTACCTGGCGGACCTTGCCGAGGCGACGAGCCGTTACTACGTGCTCGCTTATCGCAAGGAGACCGACGACCCCCCGGTGGTCGAACTGGACGTTACGGTGCGCAGGCCAGGCGTGAAGGTGACAGCGGCGCCGCGTAGGTTCGCGCCGCCGCCTTCTTATGCCGATATGGACGCTCCCCAACGGCAGCTGCAGCTCGCCGAGTACATCAGCAAGGGCATCGAAGAAGAGAATCTGATCTTCGATGCGCGCGCGATGTCATTCGCCGGTGACCGCCGCGTCAATCGGGTCGCCGTGGTCGTGGAGATCCCGTTCACGCAGTTGGAGGAGCTGGCTGCGATCCGCGGTGACGCCGCCACCGAGCTCGACATGCTCGGTTACGTGATTGACGGCAACGGCCAGATGCGAGACCTGTTCAGCCGTCGCGTGAAGCTCGATCTGAACCGCATGGTGGGTCGCCTCGCTGGGCTCCCGTTCCGCTACTACGATCTGCTGTGGGCACCCCCGGGTGAGCACAAGGTACGGATCCTGGTACGCGACACGCAGGCAGGTCTGCTCAGTACCCGAACGATGCAGGTTGATGTGCCCGGCTACCACAATGCTCCGGGTGTTGTCGTGAGTGGACCCGTCTCACTCGATTGGGATCACCCCGGGCTGCTGATGCGCGGCCTCGATGCCACGGCACCTCCACAGCATCGCCAGGGTGGCCCAGTGAGCTATCCGTTCACGAGCGGCAACCGTGAGCTGACGCCGCAGGTGTATACGCTCACCGAACGCGGCGGCAGTTGCCACTTCATGCTGGTAGCGCACAATCTGGGCCGCCATCCATTTACCGGCGAGGCGCAAACGTCGGTCACAGCCCGTGCTATCGATCAGTTCGGCAACGAGCACGAGGTGAGCCAGGTCAAGCTCGTCGACCGATCGTACGACCCGCAGTCTGACGCCACTACGTTGGTGGTGGAAGCCGTGTTACCGGATCAACTAGGCCAAGGCGGCTACTTGCTCGAGATCGACGTCATCGACGCGATCAGCGGCGAGACCGTCCAGAAGACGCTGCCTTTCCTGATCACGGCGGAGATCTCGACGAACAACTAGCGAGGGCTCTGCTGCTCCATGGCAGTCAGTCTGGCCTGTGCCCGTCGTGCGTCCTCGGGCCGATCGAGGCTGCCGTAGATCAGCACCAGTGCCTGCCAGGTGTCGGGGCGCGCGTCATTGAGGCGCGCTGCCGTTTCCAGGGCGATGAGTGCCTCTTCGGGTTGCCCTAGCTCTGCCAGGGCCAGGCCGCGGTAGAGTTGCAGCAGGTCGTTGTCCTGCACGAGGGTGGCAGCTTGGTCCAGCAACTCCAGGGCCTGTTGCGGCTGGCCGAGCCGGTACCGCGCGTAGCCCTGGCGCAGGATCATCAACCCCCGCTGCTGTCGCTCCGCCTCAGCGCCGCTTGCGACCGTCCGGCGTTCCTCCTGCGCTTCGGTGAGCATTGTCTGGCTGCGTTCCAGTTCTCCTGTACGCCGCAGCGCCATCGCTAGGTTGTACTTGGCCTCCGTGTGCCGCGGGTCGAGGCTCAGCGCGAGTTCGAGATCGGCCAGGGCTCCCTCGATCTCGCCTTGGCGCGTGAGCACCATGCCGCGTAGGTAGTGCGTTTCGGCGTCGCCCGGTAGCAGGGCGACGGCCTCGTCCAGCGCGATGCCGGCGGCGTCGGGGCGGTTGGCGTCGAGATGCACCTTGCCGAGTTCGCGCCAAGCGGTGCCGTACGCGGGCTCCATCTGCGTTGCCTGGGCGAACGACTGTGCCGCGTCGGGGTCCGACAGGTTGATCTGCGCTACGCCGAGCCAGTACCAGGCCTGGGCGCCGCCGCCAGCTTCGATCGCCCGACGATGAGCCGCCGCCGCTGCCGCGTAGTCGCGGTCGCCCGCGGCGAGGCGACCGTCGAGGATCTGCACAGACGGTGCGCCCTTCACCGGATCGGGCATCCCCGCGAGCAGTTCACGGCCGCTACCAAACAGGCCCAGGCGAAGGTAGAGCCCGGCAAGTGCCATCGTGCTACGTGGGTCGCCAGGGCGAAGCTGCAACCCTTCCTGATAGAACTCCGCAGCGAGGAGGATGCCGTCGAAGCTCGAGGCGTCAGAGGCTGCGATTTCGCCCATCAGCAACCACGCGTCGGCCTGATCGGGCTGGGCTTCGAGCAACGCTCCGAGCGTCGTCCTGGCTTCGACGGTGCGACCTGTTCGCATCAGGGCCTGAGCCAGCAGCAGTCGTGCGGCGGTGTCGGCGGGGTCCGCGCGGGCAGCGGCCTGGAACTCATCGATCGCTTCGGCTGTGCGGCCGGCTGCCAGATACGCTCGCCCGAGGCCGAGCCGAGCCGGGTAGTAGTCGGGAGTCGAGCTGGCGGCCGTTTCAAGCAATTCGGTGGCCCTGGCGAGTTCGCCGGAGGCCAGGAGAGTATTACCGAGGAACGCCTGGGCAGACGGGTGTCCTGGGCGCACGCCGAGCGCCGCTTCGAACGCGCTCTGCGCCGCTGCGAACGCCCCGGCCTGCAACGCTGCCGCCCCGCGCGCCATCGCGGCATCGAATCCGTCGCCCTGCTGGGTGGGCGCGGCGGCCACCAACAGCGCTGCGAGCAGGGCTGCTAGCGGGCCTGCTCGCCGGCCTGCGGGGCGGGGCCGGCTATGTCGTTTCATTCCTCTTCGACGGTGATCGTCACGTTCGCGTCGAGGGGTCCTGCGATGATCTGTTCGCCGCCGGATGGCCACGTGACCGTGATGCTGTCGATTACCGTGGCGTCGTCGAGCCCGAAGTAGAGGGGCAGGGAACTCTGAGTGAGGTAGCCGGTCTTGCCGTCAGCGAAGCGCGTTACCTGCAGGTCGCCGGCCTTTACCGTTACGTAGCTGCCGATCGCGTCGCGGTTCGAGAACGTGCCAACGAGCTTCACCTTGAGCCAGTTGACGGTACGGCGGTCCGATAGATTCGACACGAGAACCTGCGGGGCGGAACCGAACTCACCCGTGACGATGTCAAGGTCACCGTCGTCATCGATATCGATGAGTGCTGAAGTGCGCGTGCCGAGGGTACCCATCACCGTAATCGATCGGTCGACGCTCGCGCACAACTCGTGCTCGGCGTCGGCGCCGCCACATTCGAGGTCGAACCACTCGGTGTGGGTGGCGCCATCCGCCCGCGGCTCGACGCCGAGGATGAACTCAGCTGCCGCGAAGCCTGCACCGGCCTCGTTCAGCAGCATCGAGTTGATGTGGTAGCGGAACGGGTAGTTCATGCTCGAGGCGATGAAGACATCCTGGTAACCATCGGCGTTGATATCGCCGGCACTGGTGCCCCAGGGCCAGAAGTTCTCGAGGCCGAGTTCATCAGAGCGTTCGGTGAAGGTGCCGTCACCGGCGTTATGCCAGAACGCGTTGCCGAGAATGTTGTTGCTCGAGTCCTGGTAGAAGAGTTCGGCGTTCTCGATCTGCGGCTTCACCAATTCCAGCTCCGGACCTACCTCGGCGGACATGTCCGAGTGCATGTCGGTGAGGAACAGATCCATGGCGCCATCGTTGTCGAAATCGAAGGCCTGTATCCCCATGGCGCCCCACGGCGTGCGAGGGAATACTCGCGCGGTCTGGGCGGCGAAGCCGCGGCCCTCGTTGTTCACGTAGTAGTGGTCATCACCCTGCATGCTCGTGACGTACAGGTCGGGGAAGCCATCGCGATTGAAGTCGACCACGCTGGCGTCACCGCTCCACGATGTGTCCACCAGACCCGTCGCCGACGAGACATCGACGAAGCGAGTGCCGTCGAGATTGCGGTAGAGGATCGACTGCTCGTTGCGCTCCGGCGTCAGGTGGCCTTGGAAGGCATCTTCGCGCGCGAGCCAGAATCCGTCGCCGCGCTCCTCGAGCGTGTAGTCGCCGACGTTGGTGACGAACAGGTCCAGTAGACCATCGCCGTCGTAGTCCAAGAAGGTCGAGCCCGACGAGTGGCCGACGTAGCCGACACCGCTCGCGTCGGTGATTTCGGTGAACTGGCCGGAGCCGTCGTTGCGGAACAGGGCGTTGCCGCCGCGCACCGAGGTGGCAAACAGGTCCGGATCGCCGTCGTTGTCGATGTCTGCGAACGAAGCCCCGACACCGACGCGATCGGCCAGGCTGATGGCGTCAGTGGTGATGTTCTCGAACTTGCCGTTGCCCAGGTTGCGCCAGAGTTCGTTGCTTCCGAGTTGTGTGACGAAGTAAAGATCGAGTCGGCCGTCCCCGTCCACGTCGGCCACCGCCAGGGCGTTGCCGTGGTCGTAGTGAGCGGCCTTGTAGGTCTTGGCGGCGTCATCGACGACGTGGTGGCGGAAGGTGATGCCGCTTTCAGCGACACGATCAGTGAAGCGGAAGTCGTGGAACGCGCGGAGGTCACCGACGCCGGCGAGTTGCGCTTCGCTGCGCGCCGACAAGGAGGCGACTCCGATGTCGCCTGCGGGTAGGACCACCTGCTGCTGCGCCGCTAGTGCGGTGGCGCCGATAAGCACCGCCAGCAGCGCGGTGAGAATGCGTCGCTTCATTACCGTGTCTCCATCTTTGCGGGGAACCGCGGGTGCGGCGTCGCCCACACTCGATTGATGCCGTGAAAGTGGCCCACAGAGTACGATATAAATACTCCTCCGAGCGCGGAGCTCGCGCAGTTCCCGGATGCTGCCGCACACCCCTGGGGCGATCCGGCCACCCTCACCTTTCCGAGAGATTCGCCATGAAGCCACGATTCATCGCCGCCGGTGTTGCCCTGATGGCAATCACCCTGAACCCTGTTTTCGCCCAGTCCGCTGATCCGGACCTCAAGTTCTTCTTCGAGGCGGCCTCGGCCGACAAGGATCTCGCCAACACCGCCCTGGAGGAGATCGGCAAGAACTGGAAAGACGGGTACGCGATCATGCTCATCGAATGGCTGCGCTTCCTCAGCCAGGGTGAGGGAATCAGCGCTGGCGGCCAGATTGCGGCAAGTGGCCAGGCCAACGTCGGGCTGGCCACCGAACGTGACATCTCGACGTCGACCGGCCCCCTGGAGGGTCGCAACCGCTTCGGCAACCGGCAGAATCCGCGCGTGCAGGCTCGCGAGCGGCTGGTGGGTAACCTCGAGAAGTTCACCGGCCAGGATTTTGGCGACGATCTCGACGGGTGGCGCGATTGGGCGCGGGCGCTACCGTACGATCCGCACCAAGGGCTAGGCGCATTCAAGGCCAACTTCTACGCCCAGATCGACCCCGCGTTCCGCAACTTTTTCCAGGGCAACGCGATGGTGCGGCTCGACGCTGTCGACTGGGGCGGCGTCAAGGTGGCCGGGATTCCCGCGCTGGATCACCCCGAGACGGTTGATGCCGGCAAAGCGGGGTACCTGAGCGATTCGGATGTCGTGTTCGGGTTCTTCCGCAATGGAGAGGCTCGGGCCTATCCGAAGCGCATTCTCGCCTGGCACGAACTTGCCTGGGACAAGGTCGGTGGTGAAGAGATCACACTGGTCTATTGCACGCTGTGCGGCACGGCGATTCCCTACAGCAGCGAAGTTGGCGGTCGGGTAGTGAAGTTCGATACGTCGGGGTTGCTGTACCAGTCGAATAAGCTGCTTTTCGACGACATCACGTTCACGTTGTGGTCCAGCCTCACGGGGGAACCGGTGGTGGGTCGCATGGCAGGCACTGGCACCCGGCTGGCGTCCCTGCCAATCGTCACGACAAGCTGGGGAGAGTGGCGCGCCCAGCATCCGGATACGACGGTGCTGTCGCTCGATACAGGCCACGATCGCGACTATGGCGAGGGCGTGGCCTACGCCGACTACTTCGCCAGCGATGATCTGATGTTCGCGGTGTCCGACCGCGATTCGCGCCTGAACAACAAGGACGAGATTCTCGCGATTCGTTTCCCGCGCCGCCAGGGTGGCGACGACGCGCTCGCGATTTCTGCCGATTTTCTGGCCCAGAACCAGTTGTTTCAGACCGACCTTGGTGGGCGCCAGTTGCTCGTGCTGACGAGTTCGGATGGCGCGAACCGCGTGTACGCCGCGCCCGGCGTGACCTTCGTTGAACGCGTTGGAGAGAACCAGGTCAAGGATAGCGAGGGCCGCACGTGGGTGGCGGACGAGGACTCGATCGTGCCGATCGACAGCTCGAGCGCCGCACTGCCGAGGCTCGCAGCGTTCCGGGCCTTCTGGTTCGGTTGGTACGCGCAGTACCCGGATACCGAGTTGATTACGAACTAGCGTCTCGTCGGTCCCAGGATCGACGATCGGACAACAAACGGGCAGTCCTGCACGCGGCAGGGCTGCCTGTTGTTTTTGTCGTGGGCCATGAGCCCGAAAAGGTGACGATCCCGCGTTCTCGTGGCCTGGTCGGCCCCAGAGGGAGGTGAGCCGGATGACGGGTAGATCCAAAAGTTTGGATTGAATCGGGTTAATAAACCAAGAAACCGGTTCATTAGCCTCCGAATGGAGGCGCGTTGACATAGCGTTGACACAAATTCCCGACTCCGAACCGCCCTGTTTCCGGGGCTCCTAGGGTGCTGGCGATATCCCAGCGGCCCGGTGGGCATGGAACTTGCACTCATCCCGGGCGGCGTAAGTTCGCAATTATCGCCGTCCGCGCGGCTTTTTTCGGGGTCGAGTCAGCGTGGTAGTCCCCAGTTGGCCCCGACAGTGCAAATGCCTATAGGAGGGCAAATGCAGATCCTCAAGCGCTCGCTTATCGCGAGCCTCATCATGGTCATGTTTGTTGCCGCCCCGGTTTGGGCGCAAGAGACTGGCTCGATTACGGGTACCGTTACGGACCCGGATGGCGCCCCGCTGCCGGGCGTAGCGGTCACGATCACGGGCCAACAGGTTCCGTCGTCGACCATCTACACCCAGGCAAACGGTGTCTATCGTTTCCCCGTGCTGCCTCCTTCGAGTGATTACTCGGTAACCTTCGGTCTCGAAGGTTTCAAGACGATCATCCAGGAAGGCCTGCCTGTCCGCGTTGGCGGCAACACGCAGATCAACGTGGCGATGGAACTGTCGACGGTTGAAGAGACCGTTACGGTTACGGGCTCCAGCCCCATCGTCGACGTCAAGGACACCAGCCTCGGTACC